>NZ_AUGA01000002.1:0-509209 GCF_000426785.1 Bradyrhizobium sp. th-b2 | reverse complement strand
TGGGGGTCATCAACGCGTAGAAGGCAACGCCAGGTAATTGCGGCGCGCCACCTTCAAAATAGTATTGCTCGCCCTGCTGCCGACCCTTGAGCGTCAGCGTGACGATGTCAGTCTTCAACAAGGGCTGGAAATTCGGATCGTTATTGTGGCGCAACGTCAACATTTCAGCCAATACCTCGCCGCCAGTAGACTCCTTGAAGGTGCCGACGAATGCGAAGGCCGAACTGCCGCCCATCATCTTGCCGTCATAGAAATAGAGGACGCCACGGCGGGAACCGTGCACCGTATGCATCTCGACCTTGTAAAGTCCCTTCAGCATTTCCGCTCCGGCTGGCCTGCGGGCTGTTCTCTCCGCCACGCCATAAGACCGATTTCATAGCGCCTGGGCTGAACTTCAACACGGCCTGGCGCTTCCTTCACGTCGATGGAAGTTACCCCCGCGCAGTGATATAGGCGATAAGGGAATCGCTTGTTGAGGTAGATCAAACGAGAAAATGTCACGATGTCCGCTCAGGGTCCAAACTCGGAAGTCGGAACGCGCAACCGTAACGTCCGCTTCACCCCCGACACCGGACTTTCGATAGCCAGCGCGGCACTTCCGGAAAAGGGCCAAAATCGGAAGTGTCTCCGCCTTAGCGGCACGTCCGTTCTACCCTCGAAAGCAGACATGGAATTCGGCAAGCGCGGCCGGCAGCCACGTGTATCCGCGATAAGCACTGGCATGCGAAATCATATAGGCTCGTAAAACATAAACGCTGGTTTACCTTTTAAGCGCATCCGGAGTTCGTGGACCGGACGGTCGCCAGTGCGTAAGTAGCGGATGGTCCTATAGTGCCCAGGAGCTCAACCTGCGCAGGGGGCGGCTCTGACTTGAGTTAGCGCAGTAAGAACTGGCTCTGCGGCTCTAACAATGCTGCAGGGGAGCGGAGGGGTAAGGTCTTTAGCGTTCTGCCGCCCCACCCCCTCCTGTTTCGGGCCCGGGCTCTACCCTGTGAAATAATTCCTCCGGTCTTGCGCGATACAATCATTCGAATTGCTGAGGGGAGCCGCAGGGGAGCAAATGCATAGATGTTGACGGCGGCTTTGGTGCGTCGAGTTAGTTGGCGCGAAACAACAGTGTGCGTCCCGCGCCAGTGTCCAATGTCCGCTTTGCGCTGCCGGCTCAACCGGACGTTCGGTCAGCGGCGCCTTTGATTCAGCGAGTACATACCTCCGTATTCTCGTACGACGTATGTCCCCGCGGGCCGGTCGTAATCCTACGCCATCTCGAACAGCTCAGGATGGGCGATTTCGTTTTTGCCAGGCAGGCCCCGCGACGCATGATACACCGCGGTGGAAATCTGAGTCTTGGCTAGGAAGTGATTGCAGCTATGCCGCGACTGAAACGCGGACGTCCGGTCGTAAGAAGCCGCTACAGCTCTTCTTTTCGTCGCATCGGTCGCATTCTTCGACAAATGCATTCTTCCAATCTGATATCGACTGCAGCGCATGCGGCCAGACCGAACGGGACAGTACACACTTCGGAAGATTGTAAACCGACACGTTCACACCAGCGGCGGCCAGGTGATCAACCGCTTTCGCCAGCCCCTCGCGATAGTCCATGGGATCCATCCAGAGCATCGCATCGTTCGCAATGGCAAAACCGGTGTTTTCGAGTCCCATCAACGCGACGTGATCGACGAATGATTCGGGCAATCCACCGACACGTCTCCGCGATAACCGGCGCGGTCAAGGCATGCAGGACAACGCGGATTTCAACGCGTTGGGCGCGATCTTTGAGCTTAAGAATTCCTAGCACGGTCTCGTCGAAAGCACCCTTGGCCTGCACCACATAATCGTGGAGATGATCGACCGCGGCATAAACCGGGATGGCCGCCATCAGCTTCGGGTGGCTGATATCCTTCCAGGCGTCCACAATCTGCGAGTTTGCGAACGCACGACCGTTGGTCAGAACCTGAACGGCGGTAGCAGGCAGCAGATCGCGGCACTGCTTCAGGACACCTATGAAATCCTTCCAGTCCGATAGGGTCTCGCCGCCGGTGAAGGTCAGCGCTTGCGTGCTGGAATCAATAAGGGGCAGGCTTTCTTTGATTTCATTCAGTATCCAGTGGTCATCGACATCCTTCGGTGGTTGCGAGCACATCAAGCAATAGTTGTTGCATCGTTCCGTGACCAGAAAGGAATTGTGCGCGGAGTTCCGCCGAAAGAGGGTACGAAACTTACGCGAAGAATGATCAAACCCGAGAACGTCGCCGTCTCCGAGGTAATCATACTTCAGCGCCACGGCGATGAATCGGCCTTCAAAGGCTTTAGGAGCAAGACTTGCGATGGACGAATCCGAAACAGCGAAAACGGATCGCCAATTGCATTCAAGCGCCCGCTGGACGTCCTCCGGTGTTTTAACGAGCGCAAAATCCGACGCCTGACGCCCGTCGCTGCATTCGACCGGCCGGAGCCTGACGACCGACCGAGCCTTCTCACCATGAAAGCCGCTGCTCAACAAGGCCGTGCCGTACAGAGGAAGAGTCATGAGGCCGCCCATCGCCGCAGGATTGCCGCGTCTTCCGGGGAATTTTCCAGGATGTTCAGCAGCACCCCCATGATACCCTTTTGCCGGGCGCAGAATGCAGACAGAGGCTTGATGCCGAGGGCGTCGCCTTGAGTGGCGTGATGATAGACGGGGTCCGCGCCGCAATGGCTCTCATACACGCACGTTGAGCATTCCGGGGCACATTGTGTTAATGACGACGATATCGTGTCGATCAGTTTGTCCGACAGAACGAGTGATTTGTAACTGTCGTGATCAACGTGCCCCAGCCGGAACGCGTTGTCGCCAGCCTCGGCAAGCATCCTGCCCTCATCGGAGGCGAAGATGCCGCCGTCGTAATTGTAAACCAGTGCACCAAGGCCGGCTCCGGCTGGACTGCGCAAGTCCACATAGCCAATGGGCCTGTCCGAAAGCATGCGCGTGAGGATCAGCGCGGCATAGAATTCCCGAAATGGCTTGCCCTGCCGGTTGATGTCCAGCACCCGGTGCAGACCACGCTCATAGAAATCCAGCCACTTTCCGGTATCGTATTTCTGAAACTGCTTGGTCTTCACCGCAAACCCGAACGGCGAAAGCGGACGCAAGAAGATGCCATCCAATCCCAACTGCAAATATTGGTCGATAATGTCATCGACGCGATCCAGGCTCGCTTCCGTTGTGGTCATCAGGGCACCGATCCTGTCGGGACCCAGAACCTCTTTGGCCCGCCGGATGCCGGCGACAGCTAGCTCGTGACTGTTTGCGCCCGGTCTCGGGCGGTTCTTATTGTGCAGATCGGCGGGGCCGTCGAGCGACGTAGAGAGAAGAACGTCGTTGGACTTACAAAAGTCGAGCACGACATCGTCCAATAGCGCCAAGTTTGACGCGATCACAAAGTCGACCTTTTTGCCGAGACTGGCGGAGCGCACTTTCGCGGTTGAAACAATGGTATTGATAAGTGGAAAATTAAGAAGTGGCTCGCCTCCCTGAAATTCAATCTTAATTCGCGGCGCCGGGCTGGCAAACGCGATGTCGAGGGCACGCATCGCCGTTTCTTCGCTCATATCGAATCGAGAGCGATCTGTACTTTGACGCGAGACTTGGCAGTAGGGGCAAGAGTGCTCACAACGTAACGTTACGACGAAGATATGAAGCGGTGTCGCTTGTTGAAGGAATGACATCCGGCTTCTAAGCCGCAATGCCAACAGCTGTCGTTGTGCCTGCTGATTGCTTCCGGTGATTAGGTGAGCCGAGTAGGCTTTCATAGAGACCATCGCCGGGCGTCACTCTAAGATCGATCAGCTTATTGATCTCATCTTCAGTTAGACGAATAAAATCGCCTACCATGTTTGCAACGAGATATTGATATGTTCCGGTGCGCTCAAAACTGAAAGGCAACAACGAAATAGTTTCGGTTGCCGCGCTGAACGCTTCAGGAGCTAAGAAACGGGCCATACTGCTCCGGCCGGAATCTACCCGGCATCTTTCTGGTTAGCCGCCAAAGACCCGAACGCAAGAGCAAGGATGACGTTTCGCACGCCTTCAGTCTTGCCGGCGACGCGGGCTCGCAAATTCTCGTCCGCAACGAGGTTGAGGAATCGTTCCTTCAGGTCGTCAGGAGAGAGAACGCCGCGGCGCTGCGGACTGGTGGATGCAAGAAGGTGGCACACATATCGATCGGCTACCCGGTCGATCTGACAGGTTGCCGTTCCAATTAGCCGATAGGCCGCCGCATCCAAGGCCTCCAGGCTCTGAATGCTCGAATCAAGATCTACAGCAATCATAACTGGAGAGGCCGAAAGATCCTTAGCGGCTGGAGGCATGTGAAGCATGGGATGCATGCGATGCATGAGATGAGTGACCAGCAACAATCGTCCCGTCAGGTTGCTTCGTCATAACGAACCCGAGGAGGTCCTCACCAACTTGAAAGTGAGCGTTCGGTGCCGGCTTCGCCTGCAAAGCTTGGTCTACCGGCGAAGTTACTTTGTCATTACTTACTGCCGGTTTGGCTTCTGCACCCTTCATCGACAGCCCCGAAAGCGTGCGCCGATTGATAGCAGCAACTTGGACTTTTTAGCCATTTTTGATCCCTCTGCGCCATGTCCACTCAAATTGAACGCGCGCGGAAATAGGATCATGTGAGCCTAGTCGGCAATACGAAATCGACGGTCGAATTGATTTTGGCGCAATAAAAGCTATTTCGCCGCAAATTGTGGTGATAAAGCGCTGCAATTGAGCCGGGGTTGGACAGCAAGTTTTCGCAACTTCAGCAATTTTTGATATTTCGAACTAGCGATCAGTGTGTACTTGGATAAATGAGACAAATCTGTGAGGGGAATCAGTTTGGGGCCGGACGCTAAAATCGAGTGGCATCAGCGACAGCCTGATGCACATTATCCATTTTTGGTTAGACGGATGTCTTGGTCGTGGTTCTCCGCCGAGATTGTTCGTGTTCAACCAACGGAATTGGAATAGCGAGTGAAGGGAGAAGCAGCTTATCTAGCGCTGCATGACTTTGTTCGCTCTGATGGAGAGACGACCATAAACGGGGGGAGCCGTTCGACTCTTACTGACGTCCGAGATAAATTGACGTTCGTGCGGGTCGGCTCTTCCGCGGAAGGTTGGAATTGTTTCAAAGGCAGGGTGTCGTCGGTCTTTGCAGTTCATCTCGCTCCTCTCTCATCAGATCAGTACGCAAACGATATCTCAAATATTCCCCCATCTTTGTACTTTGAAAATAGCAATCTTAAATCTACGCTTCAAAAACTCCAAGGCGTCTTAGATGGCTCGGGCATAGTTGACCGCGCATATGCTGAAACGCTCGGGCTGTTGCTCTTGTGGGAGCTACGGCACGCCGTTGACCCAAAGTACTCGCAATTGAAACCGGTTCGCGGAGGTTTAACTGTGCTTCAATTGAAACGCATCAAAGAGTTTGTTGGTGTTCACATTTCGAAAGGAATCGGGATATCCGAGCTAGCGAACTTGGTTGAACTGAGCCAGTTCCACTTTATTCGCGCGTTCAAAAGCTCAGTTGGGCTTTCGCCCTATCAGTACGTCCTGTCCGCGCGGATCGGCGTTGCAAAAGAGATGTTGTCGAAACGCGAACTATCGATTGCCGACGTGGCGCTTGGGGTGGGGTTTAGGGATGCATCCCAACTGAACCGCGTGTTTCGAAAATTGGTTGGAGTTACGCCAACGGCGTTTCGGCGCGAAAGTGGTTCGCGTTAAATAGTTGAAGTCACCCCGCCCGCACTCAAACCGCATGCAGGCGGGAAGCCTTCTCCTCAGATCGCATTACATCTTGCAGCAAGCGATACGCGACTACCGCCGATCAGTTGAAACACGATATAGCCCATGGCTTCGAGCGGTTGAATGGCACCCGCAGCGAGGACACCGACGGTGACCGCCGGGTTCATGTGGCGCCCGATACAGGGCCGTATGCGAAGGCGAAAGCCATGATAGCCAGGCCATAGGCAAGAGCAATTGCGCCCATGCCGGCCAGGCCGACGCCGTCGCCCATCACGGCCGCCGTTCCGGCGCCGATGAATACAAATGCGAACGTTCATGAACTCGGCCATGAGTTTAGCTGTCGTCTGGTTGGACATGTTGACTCCATAGGTGAGATTGATCGCGCGGCGCGAATGACGGTGCGCCGGGAGGCGGCAGGACCGGTGGATTGATCGCGGCAGATTGAAGTCTCGCCGATCATCAAGTTGAGTGCGCCAGTCCAATGACTACGAGGAGCCCCTTGCAAGCACAGGTTCTTGTTAGCAGCGACGGACGCGCCGCGATCTGCCGTCAGTGTGGGGTAGTTTGCCATTGGTACTTTTCCAGTGCATGAGCAGAGAAGCCCCGGACATACGATCGCGTATGGAGCGCATGTGTCCTCTCGGCGGCGCTCGCACAGTTCGGGACGAGAACGTTGATGTGTGGTTCTGGCGGCCTCACGACTTTGGTGAGGTTGCGGGCAATTCGTGCCTATTGCTCCAAATGCATAAGCTCACGACGTTGTTCGAGCGTCACGAGGCAGGAGGCCTGGCTCCGATCGACCGGGAGCTTCGAGCTTCGTCAACGTCGCATGTCCGCTCGCGTCATTGCGAAGGGCGATTTCGTCGATGTGACCAATTGTGACACTGCGATACCTTGGGCTACGTCATCCCAAGCTTAGATGACCGGCCAGAGAGTACGGTCTGACGCCCCTCGCGCCTCGCAAGGCGCCCGCAAAGATCGCTCGCTCCTTGCGACGAGGACCGTTCGCTTTAAAACAGAAACCCGGAGTTTAATCCATGCGTCAAGTTCAACTTGCAGGCCTGTCTGTCATCGGGCTTCTCGCGATCGCCTCGCCAGCCGCTGCGAACGATCGGTACTGTCTGCAGGGACGGGAGTGGGGCTATCCCGGCAATTGCGAGTTTTCAACGTATAGCCAATGCACGGCCAGCGCGTCCGGCACCGACGCCTACTGCGGTATCAACCCACAGTACGCATATAGAGGCCAGCGCTCCGGCCACACACGAGCCTATTGAGCGACGGCATTTCGCGCCAGCGCGATGCGTCAGGAGGCGTGGTGGTCGCGGACGCGGCCACCATCATGTGCTGCGAGAAGTCCTGGCGGAGTCGAGTCGGGGCTGCTCATCGGGTGGAATGCCTTGGCCGGCGGCGGTTTTAGCGGTAGCTTGCCGGGCAACCCGACCGAGTCTTGACGCCGGAAGCGATCACGATGTTCGTTGGGTCCGGTTCCGATTCGTCGCATGAACGCGCGCCGCATGGTGTCGCGATTTGCGAATCCACAGAGTGTTGCGACGCATTTCAGAGGTCTGTTGGTATCTTCCAGCAAGCGTCGCGCCCGGTCAACGCGCGCCATCTCGACGAAGTTGCCCGGCGTCACGCCCGCTTCCTCCTGAAAGACGCGAGTGAAATTGCGTACGCTCATGGCGGTTCGCAGGGCAAGCGTCTTCACCGTCAGTTCGAGTTGCAAATGCTCCAGGATCCAGTGCTGCACAGCGTGGATTCGTCCTTCCTTTGCGCCCTGGGCCGCAAGATGTGCGCTGACTTGCGACTGGCCGCCCGACCGCTTCAGGAACACGACCAGCCGGCGCGCGACCGAAAGTGCAAGGCTATAGCCATGATCATCCTCGATCAGCTTCAGCGCGAGGTCGATGCCTGCAGCCACGCCCGCCGAGGTGCAGAGCGCTCCGTCTTGCACGAATATCCGGTCTGGCGAGACCTTGGCCGCTGGAAACTTCTCGGCGAGTTCGGAGGTGTGCTGCCAATGTGTTGTCACGTTGAGCCCGTCGAGAAGCCCCGCAGCGCCGAGAAAGAATGCGCCGGTGCCGTCCGACCCGTAGCGCCGACTCCGTAATGCGTGGCGACGCAGCAAGGTGCACATAGCCGGCTCTTTATAGGCTTGAGCGTAGTCCGGTGTGCCGGCGACCAGCAGCGTGTCGATCGGCCCGTCGTCGTCAAAGATCGAACCGTGAGCCATCAGCGACATGCCTCCAGCCGTGACGTTGCGATCCCAACTCGTCGACAGGAGTCGAACCTCGTAATTGCATTTGCCGGGAGCTTGGCGGTTGGCTTCAAGGAAGGCATCCAAAGGACCGGAGATGTCAAGGGACTGCGCATTTTGCGGTACGACGATGGCAACAGGCGTACTGGTCGCTTTCGTCATCGTCAGTTCCGAGCTACGACGCGGAGGGCGTGACCCTGGTGGCGAGCCGCGCGCGCCGGGATCGGTGCGCTGGCAACCGGAGGGCTCGCGGCCTCGCGCAGAATGAACCCGGCGCCGCGTATATTGTAGATCATCGGCACTTCGTCGGGGCCATCGACCTTGTGGCGCAGGCGGCCCATGTGGACATCAATCAGATTGGTCTTCGCATCGAAGTTGTAGTTCCATACGTCCTTGAGGAGCATCGAGCGCGTAAGCAACTGTCCGCTACGCCGCATCATGTAATCGAGAAGACGGAACTCGCGCGGCAGCAGCTCGATCTGCCGGTTCCTGCGCCTTGCGTTCCGTTCGATGAGATCGAGTTCGAGCGTTCCAATTCTCAAGGTGGTCTCGCGCACGACCATGGGCCGCCGCAGCAACGCATCGAGTCGTGCAACGAGCTCGATCAATGCGAACGGCTTGATGAGATAGTCGTCGGCCCCCGTGCGCAACGTCATGACGCGATCCTCGACGGCATTGAGCCGGCTCAGCATCAGGATGGGGGCTTGTATCTGCTCCTGTCGCAGGCGCTGGATGATACCGAGCCCATCCAAGCCAGATGGCCGGCGATCGACGATTAGGGCATCGGGCCTCCATTCATGCGCCATCTTGAGGCCTTCAAGCCCATTCGATGCCCACTCCACCTCGAACCGCTGAGCGGCGAGCCCCTCGACAATTTCCTCTGCAACGCTTCTGTCGTCCTCTATCAGTAATACCTTCCTCATCGTGTTTTCTCTCGGTTGCTGCAGTCTCGGACGGCGTCGCTCGCCGCCGCCGTTGCCCCAGTCGGCGTCGCTGCCAGGCAAGCCTTCATGATGCCGTCGCCCGGCATTCGATGAGTTCAATGGTGCGATCGCGGTGATCTGCGTAACAGCCGTGATCGCAGTAGGTCAGATGGGTTCCGAGTTCGCGCAGATAGGCCGCTCCAATCGGCGTCTCGCAGCTCACGCATACAGGATTGGAACAGGGCGTCCTGCCGGTAACGAGGATGAACTGCACTTCATGCCTCCTAGGGAGCATCGTTGACGAAGCCGGTCGTCCAGGCCGCGCGCGGCCACGATAGCCACTTGCGATCGATTTCCTGGCGCGCCTTGAAGCGATCGAGGCAACTCTTTGAGCAGAGCGCGGTCCGCCAGGAGTAGCGCCGTATCAGGCCGAATCTTCCGTTGCATATTGGACACCGCTTGGTTGCGACGTCGCGAGCATGCTGGCCCTCGTCACCCATTTGCGCCTCCTATGCTTGATGCTGGGATCGTAGGCGGTTGCCGCCTGCAATCGGTTAGTCCGCTTGGTAACGAGACTAGGAGGGGAAGGCTGCGGTCTCCATTGTCGGCGGGTAGACGTCCGATACCTAAGAAGATCAGCAAAGCTATACGGGAGTTTATGGTGCTTGCCTTCGGATCAGCGGCCGTCATCGGGAGTGACGATGCGCACATGCGGATCGGTAATCGTGGCTCTCGACGTGGGCTATTGGATGCTGGTTAGTCACGACTTCGCAGAATGGCGGAATTCGGCCGGCTACCATGGCCGCGACGACGGACGGAGCACATCCGAAAACAAGGAGGCGGACCGCTCCCGTGTGCGGGGGACGCGGCAAGGGGAACGGTCCGCCCGGCAGACATGTGGTGCGCGCGGGGAGGAGACGCGGCCGATCTGCTGGATTCAAATCTAGGCTCGACCAGCCTGCCCATCAATTAAACCGAGGTTTAGCCAACCTAGCGTAAGGTTCGATTGGATTGCGGCCATGCCGGTTGATGGCCCTGAGGCTGGAATGCATTCCTAAGCCCGGCGCGACCTCGCAATGCTCGATTTTTCACGATGTAGCCGCTGCGGGCGGATGGTCGGGCACTTTGGACTGCGATCGGATCGCCAGACTTCCTTCTCAAAATGCACTAGTCTTGGCCGCCGCAAATCCGGAAGGCCAACGAACGATGTGTGGCCATATTCCGGATGGCCGAAACTTGGCTGCTAGCACCTGAGAGGAAGCCGCGTGACCAGTAGCTCCAAATCGCAACGAGATCCTGCAGCCGCGGTAGAGCGTGTCGTCTTCATCATCGACGATGATCTTGCGATGCGTGAGACCCTCGGCAGTCTTTTCCGTTCCGTGGGCTTGCGCGTGGAATTGTTCGGTTCAGCGCGTGAATTCGCGCAAATCAAGATGCCCGATGCGGCGAGTTGCCTGGTGCTCGACATTAGGTTGCCGGGGGTGAGCGGGCTCGAGTTTCAGGCTGAATTGCTCAAGGCCGACATTTGTATCCCGATAATCTTCATGACGGGTCATGGGGACATTCCGATGTCGGTTCAGGCCATGAAGGCCGGCGCCATGGACTTTCTGACCAAGCCGTTTCGCGACCAGGATATGCTTGATGCCGTCGTCAAAGCGCTTGAGCGCGATGAAAAACGGCGTGACGAGGAGAAGATCGTCGCAGAACTCCGCGGCCGGCTCGATTCCCTGACTGCGCGCGAGCGGGAGGTCATCACGTTCGTCGTCGACGGTCTGCTCAACAAGCAGATTGCGGCAAAGCTGGGTGTCACCGAGATTACGGTGAAAGTCCACCGGGTCAACATGATGCGGAAAATGAGGGCGCGGTCCATGATCGAACTGGTGGGAATGGCCGATTTGCTCGGGATCCGGCACCCTAAGGTCTAGACTCTATACTCAGGTATCGTTTTCCAAGTGCGATCCGCAGTGCAATCTGGGGACGACGACACTTCGGGAATCCTGCCGCCGGGTCAAGGAATGATCGATTTTGCCAAAGCCACCGCTCGTCGCAATCATTGATGATGATGCGTCCGTCCGTGCCACGACCGATAGCCTCGTCAGGTCGCTTGGATATGTCGCGCATACATTCGCGTCTGCGGAAGAGTTCCTGCATTCGAACCGCATCGACGAGTTCGCATGCATCATGGCAGACGTTCAGATGCCCGGCATGAGCGGCGTCCAGTTGCAGGATCATCTGAATGCCATGGGTTACGTAACTCCGTTCATTTTTCTCACTGGGTTCCCGGACGAGAAGACCCGCGCGCGGGCCATGGCGGGCGGAGCAATCTGCTATCTGACGAAGCCGTTCGGCGGCGACAATCTTATCCAATGCCTTGAGACCGCGTTGAAGACAGATGGCGGTGGAGCCGGAAGCTGAGGCGCCAGCGCGGGCTTCTGGGCTTCTTGATCGGTGAATGATGGTGGTCTTGCAGACTGGCGAGTCTGGCATGAGGCCCAGCTTGATTGTTGCCCTTGTGAACTGGACGATTGCGCGCGAGGAGCCGAGAAGGCGATACCTCGGTATGAAGCGTGCCTCCCAATGATCGATCCAATCTAAGCGGAGGCAGAATGGAGTATTGCGTGGCGCCGCCTATTCTCAATCGCAAGCAGTCACCGTGCTGCCGCCATTGATCAAGCTCATCAGCAGACCGAGGTTACCATGCTTGTCACACTTGTCGCCGTCCTCTGTAACGCCCAGCTTTGCCTGGAAAAAGTTGTGACCAACAGTGAGCAGTCGGGCCTCACGATGTCTGCGTGTCAGGTAAACGCGCAAATTGGTATAGCCGACTGGCTTACCAACGGTCCGCATCATGGGTGGAGGCTAGAAGGTTACAAGTGTGTACTGGGAAAATATGCGCCCAAACAGAGCGCTTGATACTGGCAAGCTGCCGGTGCCGCGGGCGTCGCCAATGTCGACGCTAAGGCGCGACAGAAGGCGCCAGACGTCGGCGCTGAGCGTCCGGAACGTCGAATTACCAATACCTGCTTGTGCTGGGCAGATGAGGCGCCGGGATAGACGATTCGAGCGGGCCGTTGAGACGTCGCTTTCGATCAGTTGGTCGACGGCGCACTATACCGCTTGCCAGGGAATCGTGAACTGAAACGTGGCGCCGTGAGGTTGATTTGCGATCGCCAAGAGTCGACCACTGTGCGCCTCGATGATCGAACGGCAGATCGACAGCCCCATACCCATGCCGCCGGCTTTAGTGGTGAAGAAGGCATTGAACAGCCGATCCGCATCCTTTGGAGAAATGCCGATTCCGCAATCCGTCACGCTTACGAGCACTTGTTCTGCGCCATCCCGACGCGATTGGACCACCAGTGCGCGCGGTCGATCCATAACCGACTGCATTGCTTCGAGACCGTTCATGACCAGGTTGATAATCACCTGCTGCAATTGGACTCGATCGCCCAAGATCGAGGGCAGAGCCGGTGCCAGCTCCAATCGTAACGACACATGTCGGCTGGTCAATTCGTGTTGCACCAAAGCGAGCGCCTCCCTAACGACGTCATTGACATCGAGCGGCGCCCTCTCGAGGTCGGACCTCTTTGCCAGCGCCCGAACACGTCGAATCACGTCAGCCGCCCGATTGCCTTCCTTTATGATCCAACCTGCAGCGAGGCGTGCTTCCTCCAGGTTGGGGGTATCGCCGTCGAGCCAACGCAGACAGGCTCCGGCGGCATTGACGAGGGCAGCCAGCGGTTGGTTCACCTCATGTGCGATCGAGGCGGTCAGTTCGCCCAGCGTCGTCACCCGCGTAACGCGTGCAAGCTCCATCTGGGCATCGAGCAGGCGTCTTTCGCTGGCGCGCAGCTCTTCTTCTGCCAACTTGCGGTCCGTGATATCGCGGCACACGTTGCCGATGTTCACGGGCTGCCCGGTCTCGGGATCGTCGATCCGAAAGGCCGAATAGAGGATAGGAATTGGATCTCCGGTCTTGAAATGGCGAAAACGCATCTCGCCCGACCATGACCCCTTTTCGAGCACCGTCGGCCAGAGCACGTCATTCACGAACTGACGGTCCTCCGGGAAAATGTAGTGGATTCCACGCCTCGTCTTGGCTTCTTCCCAGCTGTCGAGCCCAACCATCCTCAGGCCGGCCTTGTTCAGGTAGATCGGCATCCCTCCGGAGAGGTCGGCGATCGCCATTAGGTCAGCCGCCTGTTCGACCAATGACGCCAGGCGTTGGCGCTCAAGCTCGGCACGTTTGCGCTCCGTGATGTCGACGACGAACGAAACGCCTTCGTCTTGTTTCGACTCGAAAAGCGCGCGGGCGATCAGAACGGAGACGCGGCTACCGTCTTTGCGAAAGTACTCTTTCTCCCGCGGTGGGAGGGATCCAGCCGCCCTTAGCTCGGCAAGGACACGCCCGTCGGTGTCGCTCCATTCGGGCGGCGTCAGCTTCGTCCATAACAGCCTACCCGCGAGGAGATCTTCCCGGTCATATCCGACGATATCCAGAAAGGCCTGATTGGCATCGATGATTCGGCCCTGAGCATCCCAAATCAAGACCCCGACGATGTTCGAATCGACCAGGCGCCGGATCCTGGCCTCGCGCTCCTGGAGATCGCCATAGAGGCGAGCATTCTCCAGCGAGTTCGCGGCTTGCGAGGTCAACAATTTCAGAACCGAGATCCGAGAGGGCGTGAATACGCGCGATGCAAGCTTGTTCTCAAGATACAGCGCCCCGATCAGCTTGGCCTGTTTCAGCAAAGGTAGGCAAAGGACTGATCGGGCGCGTTCGCGGCTGATGTAATCGTCTGCCGAGAACAGGTTCTTCGCCAGGGCGTCATCCAGGATCACGCTTTCCCGCGTCCGCAACACGGTGTGAAGCACGGATTGCGGAAGGGCGGCCGGCGACACCGGCGTTTGGCTCAGCGTGACCTCAACTTGGTTTTGGCCGGTAGTCGCTTCAGCAGCGATCTGTGGCTCATCACCAGCAAGCAGAATAAGTAGGCCACGCTCGGCCCCGGCGTGCTCGACCGCTATCCGAAGCAGTGTTTCGATGAGCTTGCTGAGCTCGATCTCACCTGAGACGGCCTGAGACACCTTGACTACGGTTGCGAGGTCTAGGTTTTCGATCGGCGCTCCGATCGTCCCTGTCGGACCGAGAGCCGGCGCGTCCTCTCGCAGATGCGAATACAACTCATCGAGCTGTCGTACCTTGCCGTGGGCTCCCCAACTCAGGTAGCAGCGCCGCGCGCTTCGCTGATATGATTCAGCGATGGTTTGAAAGCCGCGGGTCGCGCAAAACCGGGCAGCCCGTTCGTGGGCCAAGCCCTCGTTCTGGATGAAACCATGTTCCCGCGACAGTCTAATCGCCTCCTCATGGAGGCGCATCGCGTCCAGCTCCCGGCCTTCAAGGCGCGCAATCTCGGAACCCACCAATGCTGCGCGATTTGCGAACGTTGCGGGGCAGTGCTCCGCCCACAGCACGAGCTGCCTGTGATGCGCGATCAACGCTTCTAAATGCTGACGCCGTTCCTCGGGCGAACTCGTGTCGTAATGTGCCGCCCGAGCGAGCGCTGCGAAAAAGTGGTATTCGGCCAACTCAAATTGGGTCGGGATCGTCCAAAGCAGTGCTTCGACCTTGGATACGGCCGCCATAGCTGATGTGGCGTCGTTGGCGTAGACCCTGGCCTGTAGCTTGCGAATCCAATAGTAGCAGGACGCAATGGCGAGTTGAGGATTGCTGTTCAGGCGTCGCTCGAAATGACTCTCTTCGAATTCCGCGTCATTGAAGGAGTTGAAGTCCTGCGTCAGTCCGCGGAGCATCCGGATCAATCTGAGCTGCCCGATGATGCAATCACTCGCGAGACCGAACCGTACCTTCCGCGCGAACTCGAGGCCGTGGTCGGAGACACGCTCGACTTCACTGAGCAAGTCTCCTGCAGCGATAAGATTGGTAATCACGTCGATGCAGCTATAGGCTGCATAGGAAAGATCACCGGCAGCGAGCGCCGCATCAAAGGCCCGTCCCAGGAAGGCGTGAGAGATCTGCAAGGGCTGAGTCCAATGAGCGACATGGACGGCAAACACCAGATAGACACGAGCGCTATAGCGGTCGAGGCCATGCTTCTCGATTAAATCCAGGCCAAGCCTGCCAAAGCGGGATCCTGCCCGGTATTGTCCGAAGTGCGCGCCAAGGACGCCGCCGAGCCACACATAGGCGAGGCATGAGCCGTCGCTGTTGCCGAACTCCAGGCTGAGGCGTGCCATCCGACTGACGATCAGCCGGAACAAATTCAAATCAGTGAACAAGGCTGGCGAGGTGAGGACGGTCAGCACGTCCATGGTGGCACACCGATCCGGATCCCACATCCGCGGCAAGTCAACCAGCGCTTCAATCGAGCGAGCACCGAGCCGCTGCCACAATCGGTCATAGCCTCGGCGAACATCTTCCGTTGTCGGATGAGCCGACCACTCGCCGTCGATGCGGCGGAGATGCTCCAAGCCCACCCGAACAGCGTCGTCACTCCGGTCCAGGGTTGTGTAAAGATTGATACGCGCGCAGGTGACGGAAGCGGAATCAATCATGTTCCGCGTGTGAATTGACAACGCGGCGAGCCGTTCTTCGGCTGACGGCAACTCCCCGGTCAGGTATTCGCACTCGGCCCAATTGAGCTCGAGGTCGAAGGTTAGCCGATAACAACTGTGCCAGCCGATCTCGGCCAGCAAGGCACGACCGGCGCTGAAATATCGCAACGCCGAGTCGTATGCGGTTGCCGTCTTGGCGCGCTTGCCTGCCAAGAGGTTGAGCCGCGCGATCTCTTCGCGCTCAGTCTGGCTGACGATCAAACCTGCGCCGCGATCGAACTGGTTCACAAGCTCGAAGACATTCTCCTCAATCTCGTCGACCGGGGTACCTGCCGCGAGCAGGCGCCCAATCTGGAGATGGGTCATTGCGCGCTCATCTTCAGGGATGAGCGCATATGCCGCCTCTCTAATACGGTCGTGGAGGAAGGAGTAGGCGTCGTCCGAGCGCAGCACAAGACCGGACTGGACGGCGTCCCAAAGCGTGGCGTGGATCTCTGCTTCGGTTGCTTGATAGACCAAGGCCAGGGCAGCTGTCTTGGCCGCGTTTCCGAGACATGCCAGTTGTTTCAGAACACCTTGGGTTGCGGGAGGCAGGCGGCCCAGTTTCTTCGCCATCAGATTCGCAACGTTACCGGTGAATCCCTTGGCCCGGATGCGCGGCAAGTCCCACGTCCAAGCCGTGGTAGGCGGATCGAATGCCAGCAGCGCCTCGTCGGCTAATGTAGCCACGAACTGGATCGTGAAGAATGGATTGCCAGCCGTCTTCTCGAACACCAGGTCGGCTAATGGCCGCACGCTGCTCTTCTCCGTCCGCAGGGCGTCTGCCAGCAGCCGCGCCACGTCGTCGGCCCACAGCGGCATCAGCATCGTCTCTTGCACACGCCCGTGCGCATTCCGAATTTCGGCCAGCGTGCGCGCAAGCGGGTGCGTGGGGCCGACCTCGTTGTCCCGGTAAGCCCCGATCAGCAGCAAATGGCGCACGTCCGGGTGTGCAAGCAGATGCTCGATCAAATCGAGCGTTGCCGAGTCCAGCCACTGGAGATCATCGAGGAATAGCGTCAGGGGGTGCTCTGGCCTGGCAAACACGCTGAGGAAGCGGCGGAATACCAACTGAAATCGGCCCTGCTGGTCCTGTGGCGAAAGATCAGGAATTAGCGCCTGATCGCCTATGATGAGAGCCAGTTGCGGAACGAGATTCACCATGAGCTGGCCATTAGAGCCCAGTGCCTCCTGCAAGGCGCCGCGCCATTGGCCCAACTCCACGTCGCTCTTGCCAAGGATCTGTTGAACCAGGCTCTGGAAGGCCTGGGCTATCGTGGCATAAGGGATGTTGCGCTTGTACTGGTCGAATTTGCCGGCCGAAAACAAGCCGCGGGTCGGCACCAGCTCTTTGTGCAGCTCGTTGACGATCGAGGATTTGCCTATGCCGGAGTAACCCGAAACCAGCACCAACTCCGGCATACCGCTCTTGACGACGCGATCGAAGGCTGTGAGCAGGGTCTCGACTTCGCGCTCGCGGCCGTAGAGCTTTTCAGGAACCAGCAGCCGGTCGGGCGTGTCCTGTTGGCCGAGCGCGAAGTCGCCGATCGCCCCATGGGCTTCCCATTCGACCAGGCAGCGTCGCAGATCGCGCTCGACACCGGCCGCGGTCTGGTAGCGTTCCTCGGCCGTCTTGGCGAGCAGCTTCATGATGAGGGCCGAGATTGTTGCAGGCGCAGTCGGCAGCCGCTCGGTGGGCGGGGTCGGCCTTCTCGCGATATGGCAGTGCACCCACTCCATGGGTTCGACCGCGGTGAATGGCAACGAGCCCGTCAGCATCTGGAAGAGCGTGATACCCAACGCGTAGAGGTCGCTGCGCGCATCGATCGAACGGTTCATCCGCCCGGTTTGTTCGGGAGCCATGTAGGCCAGGGTCCCGGCAATGGTCTCGGGAGGTTCGAGCGCCGGCCGCTCGCGAGGCAGTCGCGACGCGATACCAAACCCCGTGAGCCTGACTTGGCCGGTCGTGCGGTTGACGAGGATGTTGGCTGGCTTGATGTCCTTGTGCACGAGGCGGCGTCTGTGCGCCTTGTCGAGCGCGTTGGTGATCCCGATGGCGAGGCGCAAGAAGCATCCCGGCTCGAGAGGCTCGTTGAGCATCCGTTCGAGTGGCTCACTGTCGATATCCCGGAGCACCAGCATAGTTCGACCGCGCTCGCGAACGAGGTCCAGTGGCCGCACTGCCCACGCCTCGTCCAGTTCATCCTTCAATCCGTATTCGTGAGCGAGACGATCGAGGGTGGCGGGGGCCGGGTGTTCCGAGGCAGGGAGAACCGCGAGCACCGTCTCCTGCTTGCCTTCGGCACTCGCGCGCTGTCCCCGGCAGAAGATGCGGTCACCGTCTTTCCACAGGATCGGGAAGCTGCGATCGCCGTTGGCGTCGAACTGATTCGAAGGATTCATCGACAACCTCCGCCATCGGGCCGTGACGGCACTCGTACTGAGAAGGTGTTGCATCCCGTAGCCGGACCAAGCCGACCTTGAGCAGAAAAGCATAGCACATACAGGAAGGTACGCGATAGCTGCGCCGGGCCTGGCTCCGGATGCACGGCTAACAGCGCATGGACTACTGGTGCGAAACTGGTGCGGTTGGCCAGGAGCGGAAACTTGGAGAGGCCGCCGAGCCCTGTTGCATTTTCAGTCGAGCAGATAGTCGGTTGCTCCCGGCACAAAAGTTTGCGGATACAGGGAGCTGAGAGAGTCCGGCGAATTCGCTATTCCTGGCTTTGCAAAGGTGTCGGTCGTGAACAAGCCCGCTACCGAAGCCCGGATGGGCGTCAATCCCTTCACGAAGGAACCGATGCAGTTCGCAGCCAAGCCCGCGAGCAAGTCGGTGAAGGCCTCACCGTTGAAGGTCGCCAAGGACGCTGTCCAGAGTGTTGGAGAAAGTTGAGGCGAGTCATCGATAGTCTAGGCCTTTCGGCCGGCAAACTAATAATGACGATCGCAAAAGCAAATTGGGAGAACAATCAAACCGACGGCGGGGATACCGTCTCGCCGTTGCAGTTTCAGCCAATCTCAACGCGGCTGAGGTTTCCCACGACGATCGTGACCGAACCCGCGCAGCGCCAGTGCGGACGTGATCTGACAACCATCCACCGGCTTCCGGCAACGCCTTATGGTGACGGCGGAATGTGAACCCTATTTGCATTCGAGGAGACGATTGGTGCTACCAGGCATTCTTGCGCGCGCAGGGACAGCCATAATCCTATGCAAATCAACACCCGACCGACGATCCAACGCCGAGCGCTGGATCGGTCGTGTCGAGCACCGCTCTATGGATCCATCCCCAGCGACTGACCGCCAAACTTGGACGGATCGTCATAGCGTGGCGTGTCGTCATAGCCGGGCATCGTAACGACGAAACGCGAAATCACACTATGGCTGTGATGCAGGATGAGATGTCGTGGTCGAAGGGGATGCACAGTTGCAGCGCCGGCAGACCCGCAGAACCCGATCAGAAGGCCCAAGGCCAAAACATATCTACGCATCGAACCAACTCCAGTAGCATCACTCACAGGCATGGCGATGGCCGTCGTAACCGAGGAAGGTGCCGGATGCGGGATCGTAGGAGCGATGGAGATGTGCGCAGGATGAAGCCATGGCGCGATCTGCAGCATAGGCGTTGTTCGCTCCGAAGACGGGAGCCGCGCCGCCGGGCAGTTCGAGGCCCATTCTGCCCGCAGGGGTCAGCGCGCCATCGTTTAGCACACTACGGTCCGGATATTGCGCGTCAAAGGCGGCCGGATGGCTGGTCGCCCAGGTGGGCAACTGCGCGCGCGCGGCGGTGACCGCAGTCATCGATAGCAGCGTCGTAGTAATCAGAAGTTTGAACGTCGTCATAGTCGTTCTCCGTGTTGTTGTGTGCGGAGAACTTGCGCCAGCGATCACTGCGGCTCTGTTGAGAACGTTTCCTTCGAGTACTTTATCGACCTCCGTTATATAGGTGGTGCATCCAAGGAATTTCGTGGAGTGAACATCACACTTGCGCGAACGGTGCAGGTGACGAAGTCTCCTGTATGAGATCAGCGTTCGACACGTGTGGCGGTCGTGATCGAATTGAGATCGGTAGGCCATTGCGTGTGCGATGGCGGAGGCGTCGTAAATTATTGTTTAGCCTCCCTGATGCCGAAGAGATGCCGGTCCGATACGTGCCTGAATAACATAGTTGACGTTGAGCCGAGTCCTTCTCCAGGTGTCCCCTTTGAGTATCGCCCGAATACGTTCGGATCATCGGCGCAATGGCCGTAAGCGACGATCTGCTTGAATGACGACCCTCTGCAGTTGCTTGAATTACGTGCGAACGGCGGCCTTTGACGAGCGATCAAGAAGCCACCGCGCGTGCTAGGCTGCCCGCCGATAAGAAAACAGGGCTTCCAAAATAGTGGGTCTAGCGATGTAAGGGACCCCCGACGGACCGGCAGGCGAACGTTGAAAGCGAAGTCGATCTGCCAATTGATAAGGATTGGCTGCAAATGGAGTCAGTTGGCAGACTGATAAGGAAATTGCTCAGTCCTCAAATGGATGGATCCGTTACTTTGGACGGTGTCCGATGAGGAGGGGACGTTTGAATGCCCCGCGCCGCAGGGCAATGGTTTCCGCTTGTACAAGCAGATCGCGCTCGACGCTGTTTTCCGCGGACTACCCGGCCAAAGGAGCGAGGACGAGGCCAACGTCGAGTCAATCGACGTCGCAGACTGAAACTTATGGTTGTGCGGATGCTTTTGTCACACGCGCCGATCGCGGACCGGATATCGTCCCGGTACAGCGATTTCGACGAGACTGTGGTTGAGGCCCGACGTCACTCGCTCAAGCGTCGCTAGATGTCCAACTGTCGCGGTCATGTGCGCACCGGGAGCCCGAAAAGCAGCTTGTCCAGCGTGATCGGATAATCCCGAATTCGGACGCCGCACGCGTTGTAGATCGCGTTGCCGATCGCGGCGCCAGCGCCGCAGATGCCGAGTTCACCGATGCCCTTGCTCTTGAGCGGGTTAGACTGGTTGTCCAGCTTGGTAAGAAAAATGGCGTCGATGGCCGGAATATCGGCGTGCACTGGCACCAGGTATTCAGCGAGATCCCGATTGACGAAATAGCCGAAGCGGGGATCCAGCGTGATGCCTTCGTGCAACGCGGCTCCGACGCCGAATACCATCCCGCCGATCGCCTGGGACTGCGCCGTCTTGGCGTTCAGCACACGGCCGGCGGTGAATACGCCGAACATGCGCCGCACTCTTGCCTCGCCGGTATCCATGTCGACGCCGACTTCGGCGAAATGCGCGCCATAGGATTGTTGCGAGAAATCCTTATTGTTACGGCCCGGCCGGATTTCGCCGTCGGCGTCCATCCCCGAGCCGACAAGGTCGGTCAGCTTTCTGGACTGTTCTCCGGATGAGATGCTGCCGTCGGCGAAGCGTGCTGCTGCCGGATCCATGCCGGCGGCTTGCGCCAGCTTTTGACGGAGCGAATTGCACGCCTCGAACAGAGCCGAGCCTGAGCTGCCAGCGCCCCACGACCCACCCGAACCCGCAGCCTGCGGAAAGTCGGTATCGCCGAGTTCGACCCGGACTTGACCCGTCGGCAGCCCG
Organism: Bradyrhizobium sp. th-b2; assembly: GCF_000426785.1. Lineage (NCBI taxonomy): Bacteria > Pseudomonadati > Pseudomonadota > Alphaproteobacteria > Hyphomicrobiales > Nitrobacteraceae > Bradyrhizobium > Bradyrhizobium sp. th-b2. Next base: position 488,053 of record NZ_AUGA01000002.1, on the reverse strand, counting down.
AGCATCTCGGCGGCGATTTGTGCCAGGATGGTATATGTCCCAGTGCCGATGTCGGTCATCGCCATTCGTACCGTGGCCGTACCGTCAGGATCCAACCGAACATTGGCTTTGGATAGCAGAAGCGGGTTTCCGCGTGTCGCCGCCGCCATCCCCATCCCCACCAGCCAACGCCCGTCGCGGATTTGGCCCGGCTTTGGATTGCGCTTGTCCCATCCAAATCGGCGCGCACCTTCCTGCATACAGGCAATCAAATGGCGGCTCGAAAACGGGATGTGCTTTTCCGGGTCTTCGCTCGGCTCGTTTTGAATGCGAAGTTCGATCGGGTCGAGGTCGAGTTTTTCGGCGAGTTCGTCCATAGCGCATTCCAGCGCCATCAGCCCGACGGACTCGCCCGGTGCCCGCATCGAGGACGCGACCGGCATATCCAGCGGCGCCAAACGATGTCGCGTTAGCCGATTGGGCCCGGCATACAAGGTGCGGGTTTGGAGGGCGGCGCCCTCATAGGTTTGCTCACTGGGCAGATTGCCGGAAAATACATCGTGGCCGATCGCTAGAATACGGCCATCGCGATCAGTGCCAAGGCGTACCCGCTGGATGGTAGCGGAGCGGTGCGTCGTGACGTGAAAGATCTGCTGACGCGTCAGTGCGACTTTCACCGGCCGCTTGAGCCGCCGCGCGGCGATTGCCGCCAGTATGGCGTCGGCATTGACCCAGAGTTTGCCGCCGAAGCCGCCGCCGATGAACGGGCTGACGAGGCGGATGTTCTCGACGGGAATCTTCAGGGTTCTCGCGATGACCTGCTGACCCTGGTTGAGCATCTGATTGGCGGTGTGCAGGGTGAGTTTGTCGCCATCCCACATCGCGAGTGTGGCATGGGGTTCCATCATCGCGTGGCTTTGCAACGGAGTGGTGTAGGTCACATCGAGTTGCACAGGAGCGCTGGCGAACGCCCCGGCGAAATCGCCTACGGCGCTGTCAGCCGGCTGACCATCGCTCGGCCGCGGAACGCGAGCTTCGCCGAGGTTGGTGCGGAGCGCATATTTGCCGACGGCTCGATCATATTTCACCTCGACGAGATAAGCGGCCGCTCGGGCCTCTTCGAAGCTCTCGGCGACCACGAAGGCGACGGGCTCACCGTAATGCCTCACGCCCGCCCCGGTGAGGACCGGGTGCGCTTCCCGGTGATTGCCGGTGCCCTGTACCGGCGCGTTCTGATAGGTAAGCACCAGCACGACACCCGGCGCCTTCTCCGCCGCGCGGACGTCGATCGACCGGATTGTTCCTTTCCCGATCGAGGCTTCGACCACGAAGCCATAGAGCACGTTATCCTGCTGCATCTCGTAGGCGTAATGGGCCCCGCCGCTAACTTTTGCCCGGCCGTCGACGCGGTCGAGCGGCTTGCCGACGACGCCCTGTGCATCGAGTGCATTGGTGCCGACAGGTGAATTCATTTCCATGCGCTGGTCTCCCTAGGCCTGCGTCATCTCTGCCAGCACGCTGTGCAGCGTACGCCGCGTCAGTGGTATCTTGAAATTGTTTCCGCCGAATCCCCGTGCGTCCTCGAGAACTGCGTTTGCCGCCGCATCGAAGGCGGCTGCTTTCGCCGGGGAATTGACCAGAGCTTGCTCCGCGCGCGACGATCGCCAGGGCTTTGGAGCGAGTCCGCCGAATGCGAGCCGAGCCGAGCGAACCGTTCCATGCACGCTGTCGACTATTGCGGCGACCGAAACCAGTGCGAAGGCGTAGGAGGCGCGATCTCGGACCTTGCGATAGACCTGCACACCGGGAGGCGGTGGGGGCAGCGTCACCGACGTAATGATTTCGCCTGGCTTGAGTGACGTCTCGATCTCCGGAGTCTTGCCGGGCAGGCGGTGGAGGTCCTCGATCGGAATGATTCTGGCGTGACCCTCGCTGTCGACCGTCTCGACCTTGGCATCGAGCGCCCGCATTGCAACCGCCATATCCGACGGATGGGTCGCGATGCAGTGCTCGCTGGTGCCCAGGATGGCGTGAATGCGGTTGAAACCCGCAAGCGCCGCACAGCCGGAGCCCGGGTTCCGCTTGTTGCAGGGTTTCGTGACGTCATAGAAATAATAGCAGCGAGTTCTCTGCAGTAAATTACCGCCGGTCGTGGCCTTGTTGCGCAACTGCGCGCTGGCACCGGCCAGCAGCGCGCGGCTAAGGACGCCATAACGATGCCGCACGCGCCGGTCGGCGGCAAGATCGCTATTGCGAACCAGCGTTCCGATGCGCAAGCCGCCATCGGCAGTATCTTCGATCTTGTCGAGCGACAGATCGTTGATGTCGAGCAGCTTTGAGGGCGTCTCGACCTGCAACTTCATCAGGTCGAGCAGATTGGTGCCGCCAGCGATGATCTTTGTGCCGGGCTTCGCGGCAGCGGCGGCGGCATGCTCCGCCGTGTCGGCGCGCTGATAGGTGAAGGCTTTCATGCCGGCATTCCCCCGGCTTGCTTGATGGCGGCCACGATGTTGGGGTATGCGGCGCAGCGGCAGATATTGCCGCTCATCCTCTCGCGAATTTCCGCATCGGTGAGCTCAACGGCCGCCTGCGCCAGATCCTCGGTTACATAGCTCGGCATGCCCAGCTGGCTTTCGGCCAGCATTCCGATGGCGGAGCAGATCTGGCCGGAGGTGCAGTAACCGCACTGAAACCCGTCATGCTCGACGAACGCAGCCTGAACGGGGTGTAGATCATCGCCCAGCGCCAGTCCCTCGACGGTGGTGATGGATTGCCCGTCATGCATCACGGCAAGCGTCAGGCAGGAATTGATGCGGCGCCCCTCGATCAGCACGGTGCACGCGCCGCATTGGCCGTGGTCGCAGCCTTTCTTCGAGCCGGTTAGCGCGAGATGTTCCCGCAAAGCGTCGAGCAAGGTCGTGCGGGTATCCAGCATCAGCGAATGGAGGTGGCCGTTGATCCGAAGCTGGACCTTCACAGCAGGAGGGGGCGGCTCGTCGCCAACGAACGGATCTGTTGCAAGGGCTGCACGCGGCAGCGTGCTCAAAAGCAGGGCAGTGGCTCCGGTCTCAATCACCGTACGGCGAGTAACTTCAGAAGTGGGCCGTTCATCCGGCACGGTGTAGGAGTCTTGTTCGTCCATATTGGCTCCTTGCTTGCCTAATCAGCAGGAAACTCAGGCTTACGGCCCGCAGTGTCCTGTTGTCTGAGAAAGGACATCGGGCTTACGACCAGATGTCCTTGAACGTTGATGGGGTGTCACCGTGCTGCGCGCACGACGGCCCATCGAAGCGGTTCAATTTCGAGGGTTGATCTCCGTATGCAGGTCCGCGCTCCCGGCTCAGCTTCGAACAGGAAGCCAGGATCGAACTTGGCCGGAAATGACGATGTGGATCGCAGAAGCTCTGATGGTCTCCTCGATCAATTGGACCTTCACCAGAGAGTTAGGCAGCCGCAAATCGGAGGCCGACTAAATTGGAGTTTATGGAGTTCACTTCCAGTTGAACCGGCATTCTCTTGGGAGCGACCATGCGGTGCTTGAATCGATCGCTCGTATCGAATCACCTGCAGCGCTTGATCGAGGCCGCGCAATGGCAAGAAACGGCAGCTTCGGCTCGTCGACGGCGTGCCGCGGCGAAGGCGGTGACGGTCGCGCTCTAGGGTGCTACGATATCCTGTCGGGACGTGCCGTATGCGGTATCGACAATCTCCCATCCTCCGCCAAGGGCTCGATAGAGATTGACGAGGCCCGTCGCGATCTGCGTGTTGCTGTCGGCCAGATCATTTTCGCTCTGCAGCAGCTGAGTTTGGGAGGAGAGCACATTCAGAAAGTCGATCGCCCCCTCCGAGTAACGCTGCCGCGCGGCTTGCAGGGCGGCCTGATTTTCAGTGACGGCGCGGGCGATGTCGGCGCGTCGGCGTTGCGCTTCGCGATAGGCCGTCAGCGCATCGTCGACGTCCTTCCAGGCCCGCAGAACCGTTTTCTGAAACAGGACAGCTGCCTCGCGCTGTTGCGATTCCCGCAGCGTCAATGTGCTCCGCAGCCGTCCGCCCTCGAAGATCGGGATAGAAATCGCTGGCCCCACGGCGAATGTGGTCGATGCCGGGGAAAATAGGTTGCCCAGGCGCAAGCTCTCGACGCCGGCTGCGCCGTTCAATGTGACGTCGGGGTAGAAGTTCGCCACCGCGACGCCAGTCTGCGCCGTGGCTTCATGAAGTCTCGCCTCGGCCTCGCGCACGTCCGGCCGGCGGCGGACCAGCGTTCCAGGCAGACCCACTGGCACCCTGCGCGGAACGCGCGGCGCTATCTGGGGACGGCGCAGCTCGGCCTCGAGCGCGCGGGGCGCGTCGCCGAGCAGGAGTCCGATGGCATTGATGAGTTCCGCCTCCTGGACGCGCAGTGGCGGCAGGGTCGCGGCGATCGTTGCTTGTTGAGCCCGGGCTTGAGCGATGTCGAGTGTTGTCGCCACACCGTTGCCGAAACGTGTGTTCACGAGCTGCACATTCTCTTCGGAGAGATGAAGATTGCGCTTCGCAATCGCAAGTCGGTTCTGCGTTCCGCGCAACAGCATGTAATTTTGCGCCAGTTCGGCGACCGCCGCGAGCGCGACGCCGTGCCGGTTCTCCACAGCCGCCAAAGTGTTGGCGTCGGCGGCTTCCACGGCCCGACGGACGCGACCGAACAGATCCAGCTGCCAGGAGGATGTCAGGCCATCTCGAAAATCCGCATAATCCAGCATGGCGCCGGGGGCAGGTACGAACAAGGAGACCGGGCCGTTCGGGCTTGCCCGGTTATAGGTCGATGATGACTGGCCTTCGATGTGCGGCAGTCCCTGAGAGGCTGCGACCTGGCGCTGCGTAACGCTCTGAACTACGCGTTCTGCCGCCGTCTGAAGGTCTAGGTTTTGGTCGACCAGCCTTTCAACGAGCGAAGTGAGCCGGGCGTCCCGAAAACTTTTCCACCAGGTCAGGTCGACCGCGCCCGCGACTGTCCGGCTCGGCACGCCTGCGTCGTCTGCCGTCGATCTCGTGGGTGATGCGCTAATCTCCTGGCTTTGGAAGTTCGGCCCAACGGTGCAGCCGGTTAGCCCGACGCCCAGCATCGGCGCGGAAAGGTACGCCACGATACGTAAGACACGCACCCGTCAATGCCCGATCAAGCGTTCGCTCGATCTGCGCTGTTCGTCCACGACATCCTCCAGTTCTGTGTGGATTGTGGTCTCGACCGACAAGCCAACGCGCAGGAGCTTAGCCAAAGGCTGCCCCGGCGTCACCACGATCTTGACCGGCAGCCGTTGCACGATCTTGGTAAAATTGCCGGTGGCGTTGTTTGGAGCGATCGGTGCGAAGACAGCGCCGGAGGCCGGTGGCACGCCATCCACCGTTCCTTTGAGGTCAATGTTATAGGCGTCCAGATGAATGGTTACCGGTTGGCCGCTGCGGACGTGCAGCAACGCCACTTCGCGATAGTTCGCTTCGATATAGACCTGGTTGAGCGGCACAACCGTCATCAAGGTTGTGCCGGGGCCCACATAGTTGCCGACCTGGGCGGAGCGCTCACCCACCATGCCGTCGATCGGTGCGCTGACGCGCGTATAGGACAGATTGAGCTTGGCTTGCTCGAGTTGGGCCAGGTCGGCCCTGACCGCGGCTTCCGCAGCTGATCTCTGGGCCTTGAGCACATCCAGTTGCCGGCGTGCCGCATCGAGCGAAGCCTCGGCGCTATCCAGCGTGGCCTGACTTTGTTGAAGGGCACTGTCGGCTCGCTGGTACTCCTGCGTCGAGCCGGCGCCCGTCGTGGCGAGGTTACCGTAGCGGCTCGCGTCGTCGTGTGCGAAAGCGAGCGCGGCGCGCGCCGACGCAACGGCGGCTTGTTGCTGTTCTATGATCGCCGGCTGACGTGACACGTTTGCGGAGATCTCGTCGAAAAGCGATTGGTCGCGTGCGACCGTCGCCTCCGCGGAAGCTAGGGCGGTCTCATTGTCTTGCGGATCGAGAGTTGCAAGCACCTGTCCCGCCTTGACGACCTCGTTGTCGTCGACCGGAACCGTGGCGACCTGGCCGGAGATGCGCGGCGCGATCGTGGCGTAGTGGACCATCACATAGGCATCATCGGTCCAGACGTCCGGGCGTGGCCGTAAAATGATGTACAGCACCACTATAGCGAAGGTCGCCACCACGAGCCCGACAATGACAAGTGGCCAACGCGGCAGCGGTGCGGGGCGGGCAACTTCCTGCTCCTTCGGGTCCTTCGACTCCACGACGTTCAGATGAGGTTGATCGTGGTCTTCGCGCGGCAGGGCTGGCCTTTCGTTCCGCGTCAGATCGGCGGGCCGCGTTTCCAGTTCGGCGATATCCTCTGCCATGCGGGTGCCTAGCGCTTGGTAAAGAGGACCCGCGGCGGGACCGTGCGGACCGGCAATGTCATCACCACGACCATCATGCAAACAGTCAGGGCTCCGAGGATCAGGAAAGTGTCGCTCCTCGATAAAATCGCGACCTGCTGCTCCACCGCATGGCCAAAGGCTCGCAGGCTGTTCGGCATGCGGGGGTGGCCGTCCGGCGTCAGTGGCGGCGGATACTGCGGGAGCACCTGGTTGCCCTGAATCACCCGCCAGCGGTCCTGGCCGGCTTGATCGATGATGCGGTTGAAATGCAATGCGCCGCGCCAACGATCGATCAACGCCAGGAGCCACACGCTCGTTGCCTCAGCGACGGCGCGCAATGTGTTGACCAGTGCGGCCGCGAAAGGACCTTCTGCCGGGTTGGTCACGCTGTTCGTGGTCATCATAAGCAGCGGCATGATGACCATCGGCTGACCGACCGCCTGGAACAGCTGCCATAGATAGAATTGATCCCGGTTCCAATAAACCGTGAGAAAGGACGAACCGATGCAAGATGCGAGGATCATGGCCAGTCCGATCAGGCTGACGACGCGCGGACCGACCCATTTGTAATCCAGCAGCAGCGCCATGCTCGGCAGCATCGCAAGCTGCACCGCCGCGATCTCCAGCGTGATCAGGTTGGATTGCACCGGTCTGTAACCCTGGACGTCCTGCAGGTATCGCAACGGCACGGACGAGCCGGATTGGCCGATAATCAGAAAGATGAATAGGCCAAGAGCGCCGTAGGCGATGTTGCGGCGTCCGAGCATCTGCAGCTTCAGGAACGGCAAAGGGTGGAACCATTCGTTGACCAGGAATAGTGGGATGGCGATGGCGCTCACCAGCGCCAGCACACAGATTAGGCTCGAGTTGAACCAGTCGAGCCGATCGCCCTGATACAGCAGGGTGCTCAGGGCGCCGGTGCCCGTCACGAGAAGCAGCGCACCGCGCCAGTTCAGCATACGCAACCGCTCGTATTTCGGCTGATCCTGATCCAGGCAGTACCAGACCAGCACGCCGGCAAGAGAGCAGAGCGGGATCGTCTGAAAGAACACGAAGCGCCAGCCGACCATATCAGTCCAGAACGCGGACAGCGTTGCGGCCAGCGCGGGCGTGAAGGTCGCGCTCAAGGCGTACACCGCCAGGCCGTAAAGCCGGATGTTCGGCGTCAGGACACGAAGCGCCGTTGTCATCAGCAGCGGGATGATCAATCCCCCCGCGAGCCCTTGCAACAGCCGCAAGGCATAGATCGCCTCGATGTTGGGGCTGAACGGAATCAACATGCTCGAGGTCCCGCACAAAGCGATCGCAAAGATCGTCCATCGTCTCAACGTGAAGGTCACTAGCAGCCAGGGCGAAAACGCCATGCCGACGATCTGGGCCGACACATAAAGGCTTTCGATCCATGTTTGGGAATCGTGGCTGATCCCAAGCGCGCCGCTAACGTCGCGGAGTGCGATGGCCGCCACTTGGTCGTTGAATTCTGAGGTCATGGCAGCGATCAGGACACCGCCGAGACCAAACAAGGGCTTGATATCCAAGGAGCTACTTCCGCTGAGCTTATGGTTGCAATGGGACCCTGCGGTTCATCCAGAATGTAGAAGGGGCCACAGAATGAGCGGCGAAACCACAGAAGGGACATAGGATTTGGGAACAGGAAATCCAATTCGCCTTCCGCAGATGTTCGATTCATAAACTTGAATTTAATGGTGGCAACACATCGGCCCCCCCATCTTCAGTGCATCACAGCTCGCAAGACACGAGCGCCCGGTGCTCGCCGGAAAAAAGCCGCGGCTGCGGGCACCTGCTTGCGGTGGTCGGAGCGCTGGAATTCACAGGAGCTTGGCATTGACCGGTTTGCATCAATTCAGCGTTTTCGCTGCAACACGAAACGAGGGTCTGCATCCGAAACTTCGGGCGTTGCTTGAGCGCGCGGCCGCCTCTCCGTTTTCGGAGGTTTCGATACGCCATGATGGTTCGATCCAGGCCGGGCCCAGTCCGGGTTCGGAAGACGTTTCATCACCAGTCGAGCTGGTGTTGTTTTCACGAGAGTTACTTCACCCCTGTGGTCGCCGTGGAGCGGCGATTGGCGGCCGCGCGCCGGCGGTTGACGCTGCCGGATAACCGGGCATCGAGATGGCGCATGCAATTGCCGACTTCGATTCCCTAATATGTCGGGAAAATGCGCTGTTCGTCGAATTATCTTTTTTTTGTCAATCGAAAAGGGCGGTGGCACGGCGGTTTTCGACCCCGATATCGTCTCCATAGCCGCAAAACTGCGATGGCCCTGTGGCCTCGCAACCCGCGTCCGCTCCTCCGAACGGCGGTCAGACTGCCGCCGTTCGGAAGCGTTCCCCCGACTCGAACTTCCGACAGATCGACGAGCGAAAGATGAAATTGAAGTCGATCTGCCAACTGATGAGGTTTGGTCGCAAACCTTATCAGTTCAGGACTCCGTAACGCTCGATCGGCAAACTAGCCGATCGTTCACGACCACTCGCTAGCAGTCGCGTGTTCGCGTCGATCTGACCGAACTGCTCAAAGCTGATGTTCGCCTCGAGTGATCTAGCGGACTCAGGGCAGGGCATTTCTGCTTGGGTGTTGTCTGCATGTCACGCGCGCGCATCAGCGGTTGCCGACGTAGCGGTTGATGACGCGGAATAGTGCGCAGAAGAGTTCTTGGTTCGTGGTGATCGAATCCAGGTTCCATGTCAAGAGACGATCATAACCGAGCTACGGGGGCTGTCGGGCGGGGCAATTCTATTGGCATTGCCAGAGCCCGCGCCCCATGACCACCAAAATTGCGGGAGGTAATTTGGGGCGCAGGATCATGGGCGCGAAGATGCGAGCCGAGACTACCCGCGGAAGGCCGACCGCGCGGAGGCACAGGAGTGGTCGATCCGCATGGAAGGTTACGGCGAGCCCGCGTCGCCGACGCGCGATGAAAAGCAGGGCCTAGTGCGGAAGTGGTCGGCTTTAAGGGCGAGCGCCATAAACCTTAGTATAGTTTCCGTGGCCCCTTTAGATGCCGGACGTTTACCTAGGTTCAATTGAGCCGCTGATCGCGATCATCTTAGCTAAGGTGTGCGGTAGCGCCCCGCTATCGCTGCCCTCCTTGGGCGTTTCCTCCCTAGACTTGGGCCGCTTGTGGCAACTCAGGCGGCCTATCTTTTTGTGTATGCCGTCACGTCCGCACCAATTCCGCGCTCGGGCCGCCTCAGTTGGTGCCTCTTTCATGATAGCCTTGGCCCACGCGGCGCGTGGCCTTCGCCGCGCGTCAAATGACCTTCGATGTTATCGGCGATCTCCTTGCAGACCGAAGCCAGCGCTAGCAGCTCGGCTTTAACGAGAGGATCGTCGGCCTGCTCGACAAGCTTCTTACACTTGGCCGTTTGATCACGCAGGTAATTAAGCCAATCATGTATGCCGAACACAGTACCGTTGGGCTTGGAGCGGTCACAATCCATGGCGGAGCTTTCAGAAGAACGCCGATGCGTGAAGGTGATGTAGCTTCGCAGGCTGCCGACAGTAAGGCCACTCTGTTGGCGGCCACTTTCGCGCGCGATCAACTTCGAAACAAGGCATTGTGACGTGACGAGACCGGGCAACCATGCAAACACAATCTAGGGCGCCCCAGTTGTCTCTACGCTCGGATCGGACGGCTTGGAGATCCACAGTGCTGTAGGTAAAACGCGTTGCTGAGGATCAGTGAAAGCGAAAGCGGCGAACGGCTGCCGCGTCACCGGAGCGGTGGCGCTGGCGTTCAAACCGCCGGACGTCCAGCAGGCGCAAGCTCATTTAGAGCGGCCGCTCGGTGTTGCGAGAGCGGATGGCCAAATCCTTCGAATTGAGGGCGGCCGAAGGCTTGGCCACACTTTCCCGGCGGAAAGGAAGCGCGCGGGGAGATCGGTTCCGCTGACATCAGTTCCTGGCCCATCGGGTCATTTCGCTGCCGTGCGGAATTTGATTGATACTGAAGCGCAATGGACTCTCGCGAGCTGTCAGCTCGGCGGCTTTATGGGTTCACGGTCAAGTTAGCTGACTTCTTCAACACAATCGGCGCGAAGCGCCGCCGCCGCGGTGTTCGCGATCCCGGTGTCCGCTTCGTTGCTCAAGCCGGCAACACCTACCGCGCCCACGACTTGGCCGTTTACGCGCATCGGAACGCCGCCGCGCAGAGCTGCGATGCCGGCAGTGACGAATGCCGTTCGCCTCGATTGATGTTGTCCTCGATCTCCTCCGTTGGCCGCTGCAGCCGCGCAGCCGTTCGCGCCTTCTCGATGGCGAGGTCTGCGCTTGCCGGGCGGACATTATCCATACGCTGGAAAGCAAGCAGATCGCCTGCGGGATCCACCACCGCGACCGCCGAGGGCGCATTCCGCTGCTCCGCGCCCTCCTTTGCTGCTCGCAGGACCTGCTGGGCTCCCGCTTGGTCAAGGGACATTGCGTTAATGGTCTGAGCCTCGACCGAGAAGCAGAAGACGGTCGTCAACACTCCAACGCTGATTCCAGGTTTCTTCATAGCGAGCCCATTTCGATTCGTTAAAGCTTAGGGGTGCGAGGATGCTATCGCTGAGGATCTATGTCACCAGGCCTATGAAGCGCCCTTGATGCGAACCAAATAGTCCACGATCGCCTTGGCGTCGTCAGGGCTAATAGGAGCCTTGTAGGCCGCAATCATCTTGTTGACGACCTCTTGCCAGGCTTCCCTGGACAACGAAGGCTGGTTCAACACATGGTCGGCCGAGTGGCAGGCGAGGCAGTTGTTGTTGATCGCATCAGATCCCGGACCGGCGGGGAACATCGCGTCACTGGTGGGGACATCCAGCTTCAGCGACTTCAATGTTGCGATCGTTGCAGTGTGGCCGGAATGTGCAAGCAGAACGAGACCGAGACCAGTGGCCATCGACAGAACAGCACGGAGCATTCCTGATTCCTTCTCAGGCCGCGACCACATGAGTCGTTTCAATAGTGTTGTACATGTAGCCGGCCGGATTCCAGATCTTGAAATCGGGCTGCGTCTCGTTCTTGGTGTTGGTGCAACGAACCATTAGGGTGCGCGCGCCGCGCCAAGGCAGCGCAACTTGAGTCTGCCATTGCCTGAAGCCGTATTTTCCCTGCTCGGCACCGAGCTGGGTCGGCTGCCAGCTCGTGCCGCCATCGATCGACAGATCGACGCGGGCGACGCCGCAATCGCCGCCAAAGGCGATACCCCGCGCCGAAGCATGCGCTCCCGCCGGCAGGCTATCGCCGTCACGGATGTTGGTGATGAACGACCGCGGAACATTGCGGGTCACCGGCACCATCTTGAATCCGGTCTCGCCAGGCTTGACGTAATTGTGCGGCGTATCGGGCACGCGGTAGCCCGTCGCCGTCCAGTAATTGGTGTCGGGCTGATCCAGCACTTCGATGTCGTTCAGCATCTTGATCCAGTAGACCCCGCACCAGCCGGGCACGACGAGCCGCAGCGGAAATCCGTTCAGCAATGGAAGCTGCTCGCCGTTCATGGCGAAAGCGATCATCACTTCGCCATCCCGAGCGTGATCGATGGTGAGCGACTTCAGGAATTTCGGCGAGTCCTGCATCACCGGTTCGTCCAGGCCGCCGAAGCGGACCTGAATGGCGCCAGACTTCACACCAGCACGGTCAAGCACGTCCTTGAGACGCACGCCGCTCCAGATCGCGTTGCTCATCGAACCATTTGCCCATTGAGCGCCGGCAACGCGTGGTTCGGCGAAAATCCGCGAAGCGCCGGCGCATTGGTTGACCGCGGCGATTTCGAATCTCGGCAAGCCCTGCAAAACATCCTTGAGCGACAGCGAAAGCCGCTGATTGACCTGGCCGCGAACCGTCAGGCGAAAGCTATCCACATCGATGTCGCCGGGAAAAGTCGCCCAGTGCCAGCTGACATAATGCTGGTCGTTTGGGGTGAACACGCCCTTGTCGAAGACTTCAAAGGGTGTCTCGAGCCATGGCGGGCTCGAACGCTGCAGTATCATTCGGCCCTTTTGCGGATAAGCCGTCGTGATCGTCCTTGTACTCGGACCGCCCGGCACGTGTAGATCGACTGTCTCTTGCGCCGATGCCCGCGAGGACATCAGTGCCAGGCTGGCGATCCCCATTCCAGCCAGCACGCGCCGTCGCGACAGTCCCTTAGGTGGCACGTCATAATCCTGCATCAGCTACGTCTGTCCTGTACCTGCGGTACGACAAGACAAGGTCCGCCGCGTCAGATTTGACGAGAGCCGACTTTCCTGGATCGATCCTGTTAGAGGAGCAGTCGCGCCGGGTGACCGCACCGCCTGCAAAACCGTCGATCGTACCGTTTTCTCGAATGTCAGACCTGTTTTCGAATCCTGGCTCTCGCTTTTTGTCGGAATGCAAGCCAAGAGCCTCATTTCCTGAAGTAGGAACAAATGAACACCATGCTCATCACATTTGAGTGCTCGGCGACGCTGCGGAAACTCGTTGTTTGAGGTACCGGGGGCAGAGCGGATATGCTCTGCCCAACCTTCAATCGTCGGTTTGTGTCAGCAGCGGTCGAAAGACGAGCCGTTCTCATTTTGCGACTATCCTTGGACGCCGAACGTGACGGAGCAGTCTCGAGCGGTGTCTCATCGCGGAGATGAATAAAGCAATCAACAGCTGGCCGATCAAGATGCGATTGGTGCATAAACTCGTCGGTCAGCGTCTGCATGAAGAGAACGAGCGGTGTCCGACAGACCCAAACGACTAACTTTGGTCGTTTTCACATTGGCGGTTGACTCCGGCGCTGGCCAGCAGGTCGTACCTTCGCCCAGATTATGGGGCTGGCAGCGCGCACGCCGGTTGCCCACGGCCTTTGTCAATCTTTCAGAAGCTTTCGCTGTTCCCCAGTCCGATTGCTATCCCATAGCAAAACGTATCCAAAAGATCGTCTTCTCGCTTGCTGTCCTTGTCGCCGATCCGAAAGCTTTCGATCTGGTCGACAAAGTGATTGCGCGATTTACGCTTGTGGACTGTAGTCTTGTCGAAGGCATAGTCAGTGTATTTGACACTCTCCGGTAAACGTAGCCGGAAACCGAGAGGGCTCGCTCGTCCTTGCCCATGGCAGTCAGTTTCGAATCAATAGCGGTTGCTGGCCATTGGCTGCGGATAGCCTGCTGTAACAAGATAGTCCCGGAGTTCTTGTCCTCGATCCATACGCCAATCGAACCATGGCGGGCGCCGCAGAGCCGTGATAGGGTGAAATCGTCCCAGGGGCTCGGGTGTTTCTTGTCGAATAGCTCCGGGTGCAGCCGACGCATGATCCGCCATACCTTGCGGCAGAGCCTAGACGGGCATTTGCTCCGCCGGACCGGTCGACTTCGATACCGGAAGAGACGGGTCCGGGGCTTGACCGGAAGCCTGAGCGAGCGGGGAGGCGAGCGTGTTTCCGGGCCGATGAGACACGTGCGTCTATTCCGCAGGCGTCGGATAGACATCCTGCGACACCGCCTGGTGCCGTCGCGTACCGAACAGCCAGTTCTGCAATCGATCGAGGTAGAGATAGACGATCGGCGTGGTGTAGAGCGTCAGGACTTGCGACAGGGCCAAACCACCAACGATGGCGTAACCCAATGGCTGGCGGATCTCTGATCCGACGCCGGTGCCAACCATCATCGGCACGGCGCCCAGAAGCGCCGCCATCGTCGTCATCAGAATCGGGCGGAAGCGCTTGATGCAAGCCTGGTAGATTGCCTCCTCCGGTGCGAGCCCATCATGCTGCTCGGCCTGGATCGCAAAGTCGACGAGCATGATGCCGTTCTTCTTGACGATGCCGATCAGCAGGATGATTCCGACCACCGCAATCACGCTCAGATCGAAATGCGCCGCCATCAACAGCAGCAGCGCGCCGACACCGGCCGACGGGAGCGTCGAGATGATGGTGATCGGATGGATCAGACTCTCATAGAGCACACCGAGGATGAGGTAGATCACGAACAGCGACGCGGCGATCAGGACGGGCGTGCTCTTCAACGAGGCACCGAAGGCCTGTGCATTGCCCTGGAAACTCGTCTGCAGCGACAGCGGCGGATGCAGCTGCTTTGCGATGGCTTGAATGCCGTTCACGGCTTCTCCGATCGCCGCCCCGGGCGCCAGATTGAACGAGATCGTCACAGACGGGAATTGTCCCTGATGGTTCACGACGAGCGGCGCCACCTTCACGGCTGAATCGACCAGCGTCGAGAGCGGCACCTGCTGACCGCTTGATGACTTGACATAGATGCCGTTGAGCGCCTCGGGCCCATACTGGAACTTCGGATCGACCTCGAGAACGACATGGTATTGCTGCAGTGTCGTGTACATCGTCGAGACGATGCGCTGGCCGAAGGCGTCATCGAGGGTGTTGTCGATCGTATAGGGCAGAATGCCGTAGGACGAGGCGACGTCGCGCTTGATCGTGATGTCGAGCAGTGGCCCGGAATTGAGCTGATCGGTCGTCACGTCAGCGACCGTGGGCAATGTCTTGATCCTGTCGAGGAACAGGTTTGCCCAGTGGTTGAGTTCGCCGGGATCGGCGTCGTTCATGGTGTACTGGAATTGCGTCTTGTTCAGCCGCGCGCCGATGGTGATGTCCTGCGCGGGCTGCATATAGAGGGTGATGCCCTGGATTTTGGCGAGGCTGGCGCGCAGCCGCGCGATAACCTTGTCGATCGGATCGCGCTGGTCGGCTGGCTTGAGCTGAATGAACACGCGGCCGTCGTTGACCGTGGTGGTGCCTCCGCCGGCGCCGACCGCCGAGCCAACCGTGGACACGGCGGGATCGCGCACGACCGTATCGAGCATGGCCTGCTGGCGCTCCGCCATCGCCTGGAACGAAATGTCCTGAGCGGCTTCCGATTGACCCAGGATCAGGCCGGTATCCTGTTGAGGAAAGAAGCCCTTGGGAATGATGACGTAGAGATATCCGGTCACCGCGATGGTTGCGATCATCACGATCAAGGTGATGAAGCGATGCCGCAGCACGACCTTCAGGCCCGCCTCATAGGCATTGAGCAGTAGATCGAAACCGCGCTCTGACCAGCGATACAGGCGCCCGTGCTCATGGCTCTCCGGCTTGAGCAGATAGGCGCACATCATCGGCGTCAGCGTTCGGGAGATCACCAGGGAAAGCACCAGCGCGACGCTCACCGTGATTGCAAATTCACGGAACAGGAGACCGACATAGCCGCCCATCAGGAAGAGCGGAATGAAGACGGCGATCAGCGAGAACGTGATCGCCATGACGGTGAACCCGATCTCGCCGGATCCCTTCATTGCGGCGTCGTAGGGGGACAAACCCTCCTCGATGTGCCGCGTGATGTTCTCGATCTCGACCACCGCGTCGTCGACCACGAATCCGACGGCAATCGACAGCGCCATCAGCGACAGATTGTCGAGGCTGTAACCCATTTCGTAGAGGATCGCGAAAGTGCCGATCAGCGAGAGCGGAACGGTGACGGCTGGAATGATGGTCGCCCAGAAGCTGCGAAGGAAGATGAAGATGACCATCACGACAAGGGCGACCGTCAGCAGCAGCGTGAACTGCACGTCCGCAACCGAAGCGCGGATCGTCTGGGTGCGGTCCGACACGATGTTGATCTTGATCGCGGCGGGGATCGACGCCTGGAGCGTCGGCATCAGCGACTTGATCCGCTGAACCGTCTCGACGACGTTGGCTCCCGGCTGACGCTGGACCGAAAGCATGATGGCGCGATGGTTGTTGTACCAGCCCGCAATCAGATCGTTTTCGCCGGCGCTGACCGCGCGCCCGATGTCGCGGATGCGCACCGGCGATCCGTTGCGATAGGCGATCACGAGATCGGCATACTGATCGGGCTGGAACAGCTGGTCGTTGGTATTGAGCGTGTAGGTCTGGCGCGGGCTGTTTAGCGTCCCCTTGGCGAGATCGACGTTCGCCTGGCCGAGGACGGTGCGTACGTCCTCCAGATTGATTCCGCGTGCGGCAAGCGCCTGCGGATCGACCTGGATGCGAACCGCCGCCTTTTGCTGGCCGCCGATGCCGACGAGGCCCACGCCCTGGATCTGCGAGATCTTCTGCAGCAGAATGTTTTCGGCATACGCATCGACCGTGGTGAGCGGCAGGCTGTCCGAGGTGAGACCCAGCACAAGGATCGGTGTGTCGGCCGGATTGACCTTCCGGATCGTCGGCGGATAGGGCATGCCGGTCGGCAAATACGGGCTCGCCGCGTTGATCGCCGAAAGCGTATCGCTGACCGCACCGTCGATCTGGCGGCTCAGATCGAACTGAAGCGTGACCTGGGTGTAGCCAAGCGCGCTCGCCGACGTCATCTGCGTGAGCCCGGGTATCTCGCCGAATTGCAGCTCGAGCGGCGAGGCAACCGAAGACGCCATGGTCTGCGGGTCGGCACCCGGCATCTGAGCGGTGACGGTCAGCGTCGGATAGTTGACGTTTGGCAATGCGGCCACCGGCATCAGCGGGTAGGCGACAAGCCCTGCGGCCAGCAATCCGACCATCAACAGGGCGGTTGCGATCGGGCGCCGGATGAAGGGGGCGGAGATATTCATGGTATCGGCGCCTGCATCGCGTCCTGTGCTGCGGATTCCTGTGCGGCCTTGCCATGCAGCAGGACGACATGCGTTCCCGGTTGCAGCTTGTACTGACCGTCGACCACGACCTGCTCGTTGGCTTCGAGGCCGGAGTCGATCAGCGCCTGACCGTCGCTGATTTGCGCGACCTTGATCTGACGGATGGAGACCGTGTCGTCGGAATTGACGACATAGGCATATGCTCCGTTCGGTCCTTGCTGGACGACGGAGGCGGGAACGGTCAGGCCGTTGTGCCGCGTGTCGAGCAGCAGTCGCGCATTAACCAGCCCGCCGGGCCAGAGACTCCGCTCGGCATTCGGGAAATTCGCTTTGAGCTGGATCGAGCCGGTCGTCTGCAGGATCTCGTTGTTGACGAGTCCAAGCTGTCCCTCGCCGAGCCGGACCGTGTTGTCCTGATTGTAGGCCAGAACGGTGAAAGGCGCTTTCGTCTTTCGTTGCTGTTGCTGGATCTGCGGAAGCACGGTCTCGGGCAGCGTGAAGATCAGCGATATCGGGTTCAATTGCGTCACGACGCACAGGCCATTGGTACTTGAGGGGCTGATGATGTTGCCGACGTCGATTTGGCGAATGCCGACGGTGCCGTTGATTGGTGACGTTAGGCGCGTGAAGCTCAACTGCACTTTCGCGGCATCGATCAGGGCCTGGTCGGCTTTGATCGCAGCCTGAAGTTGTCCAACCTGGGCATCCTGGGTTTCGATCAGTTGAGGTGTGGCCCAGCCCTTGTCGCCCAACTGTTTGTACCGGGTTTGATTAGTTCGCGCGTTCGCAAGCTGCGCCTGATCGCGCTCGAGATTGGCGGTATATTGGTCGACCAGGGCCTGGTAGGGCCGCGGATCGATTTGTGCGAGCAGGTCACCGGTATGGACCTGTTGGCCCTCGGTAAAGTTGATGCTGATGATTTGCCCCTGTATCTGCGCCCGCACAATATCCGTGTTGTAGGCAATCACCGTGCCGACGCCGGTCAGGTAGATCGGAACGTCGTGCTGCGTCACCGTTCCGGCGACGACTGGAACGCGAGGGGGAGCGGGAGCGGCCGCGGCCTTCCGCATCGGATGGAGATCAGCAGAATGCAGCAGAGCGGCGCTCACGATGGCAGCGACCAGTATCGCGGCGGATATGACGATCTTCGTTTTCATGGATGTTGCTCCCAACGGCAAAGTGCACTCAGCAACTGCCTGGTAATCCCGTGGATGTGCCGAAGGACGGTCATTGAGACGGCACAGTCGAAGTCGTCGCCGGAGCGGTCATCGCCGGCACCATCGGGGCGGTCAACGCGACGCCGGCGGTCGCGACCGGCACGGCCGGCGTGGCAAGCACCGCGGCAGAGCTGACGCCGAGATTGCTGATCTCCGTCGAACCCAGGGGTACCCCGGTTCGCGGGTTTCCGCCGGGCGTTATCGGAGACGTCGCGGTGGGAGCCGACGATGCGGTGACGCTGGTTGAGCCGGATCCGCACATGCCCGACATGCCGGCGGTATCGAGCGTGCCCGACGAGGTCGACATCGTCGAACCTTGTGTCAGGCCCGACATGACCGAAGTCGATGAGGTGAGGTCGCCCGACATGGCTGTGTTGCCGGCGGCCGTCGCGACGGTTGAGTTGCCAATCGCAATTCCGCCGCCGTCATAGGTCGACGTTGAGCCATACATTGCGCTTGGCGAGACTCCGAGGATTGAGCACGGGCTGCCGGTCGCCGGAGCGGAAATGCTGCCGGTGACGGTTGGCGCGGGGCTCACACCTGACGAAGGCAGTTCGGTCGCGCCCAGGCCGATCCCCACCGGTGAAATCGGCGCTCCAGTCACGCTGCCGAGCGGAGAGGTGGCACCGACCGCAGGAGTCGGGAGAGCCATTCCGGTCATTTGCGCAACCGCCGTTCCTGACGCGAAGAAGGCAAGACACGCAGCCATCAACCAGCTTCTCACGTGCATCTCCATTGGAATGAGGGAGCTCAGTGGAAATCTATCGATTGCCGCGCGCGTGTCCTTGCCCGTTTGCACGAAAATCGTCCGGTGGATATGAGAAGACAAAATGAGACCCGCCGAAGCGGGTCCATTCTTCAGGCCACTGCTCTGCCTGCGACATCATCGCGCGCGGGCGCCGCAATCGCCCGGCAGCATCAGTTGTTCAGTTTTGGACCGCCGTGATAGGCGTGCTGATTGAGCGCGGGCGCCGATGCCGGCATTTGCGATTCGTGCGCGGCATACGGGTTGTGTGTGTAGACGACAGTTCGATCGGATTCGCGGGGCATATAGGTTGCGCTCTCCGCCAGAGCCGGCACGGCAAGTGCAACAAGCATTGCAGTGGATGTGATGACGGTCGATATCGTTCTCATGGTTTGCTCCTGTTGTTCGCCCCTCGTAAGCGATCTGGACACTTCATGATGGGAAGCAAGCCGGCGCGCGAGGAGTTGAACGCGTCGGTACGCGCCTGGGCCTGCTTGCCGGTTCACGACCAGAAGGCGTCCGGGAGATTGACGACGATGGGTGTCGGCGTGCTGCGCACCACGACCCAACGGAAAGGCTCGAGCCGTGATGGATTGAACTCCATGTGCGGAACGAAGGCTGGAATGTGAATGAAGTCGCCGGCCTTGGCGTGCGCGGAGAACTCGCCCTTTTCGCCCCAGCGGACTTCGCACCATCCTGACAGCACGAACGCGATGGTGTCCTGTTCGCCGTGGTGATGGATCCCGGTTCGTGCGCCGGGCTCGACTTCGAAGAGTCCGCCCCAGATGCTCGAAGCGATGCCCAGCGACGGTCCAATCGCAGCATAACGCTGGGCGCCGGATGTTTGGGCCGTCGCCAGGTCGAAGCGGTTCCGGGTGACGACATGGATCATGGGTCGGGTGGCCATCATGCAGCCTCGCGAGCGGGAGGTGCCATGAATTCGGGTCCGACAGGATCCTTGATTGTCACCTGAAGAATCCGGTCGATCTCGACCATCGCGGCCTCGTCGATCCGCCAGCCGAGCGCGTCGGCAATCGGTGAGAGCTGTTCCGCGCGTCGAGCGCCCCACAACGCAATGTTCAACTCGCCACGATCGAGCACCCAGCGCACAGCCAGATGAAGCACTCGCCTGTTGAAACGATCTCGCGCGAACTGGTCAAGGCGCCTCACCGCGTCCAGGTACTGCTCATAGCGCGGCGATCGAAACTTGGGGTCGCTCTTGCGAAGGTCGTCGCCGGTGAAAGCGCTCGGTGATGACATCGTGCCGGACAGCAGGCCGCGGCATAGCGAGCCGTAGGCGAGGAGGGCGATCTTCTCCTCCCGGCAATAGGGCAGGACGTCCTGCTCGATCGACCGTTCGAACAGATTGTAGGGCGGTTGAGCCGTATGCAGCGGCGCGACCTTGCGGAATTCGTCCATCTGCGACGGACTGAAGTTGCTGACGCCGACGGCGCGAATCTTGCCATCGCGGTGCAACGCGCTGATTGCTTCGGCGGTTTCCGCAATGGGTGTATGCGGATCAGGCCAGTGCACCTGATAGAGATCGACGACGTCGGTTCGAAGTCGGCGCAGCGAATTCTCGACTTCCTCGATGATGCGCGCCTTGCCGGCGTTGCGGAACGGTTTGTCGTTCTTCCAATCGAGGCCAACCTTCGTGGCTATGATGGCGTTCTGGCGGCGCCCGCCGGCAAGGGCCTTTCCAACAATCTTGGAACGGCCAAACCCATAGACCGGCGCGGTGTCGATGAGATTGATCCCGCGGTCAAGCGCCTCCTGGATCGTCCTGATCGCATCGCCTTCATCGGTCCCGCCCCACATCCAGCCACCGATCGCCCATGTTCCGAGTGCGATCCGGGATGCACGGATTGACGTGCCGGGAATGTCGATGAACTCCATATTCGTGTTGGGTGCTTGGACGATAGTCATGGCTTGTTCCTGCTTGATCTAGGACCCGCTCTCGCGGCGCTGACGTCCGCGCGGACGTCGATAACGCGTGCAACACGTTGACGGTGTTGGAATGGGTCACTTGCGAAGCCCGCGCTTTGGCCGCCAGGATTGCGACGCCATTAAACTGGACTTCAGAATGGTCACTTTGGATTGAGGGCGGCGTCTGCTCGCCCACGCCGTCGGTCCGGACCTGTGCGAATGGATCCGGACCGAAGGCTGAATGCGACTTGCGCACTAGCTGCAGCTCAGCGGCAACGGCTGATCGGGGTGCAGCGCATACCAGTCGTTGCAGGAGGGATCGCTGTAATAGGCGCCGTACCCGCGCGAATATCTGCCGTCGTGATGCATGGCGTGGTCGTGGAAGCCGGCGCCAGGGTGATCGCCTCCGACGTGGATCAGGCCGCCGGTATGAACGCCTCCGCCGAAACCGCCGACGTGCATGCCGCCGATCGGCGCACCGGCACCCATGCCACCGAGATGAGCGCCGCCGCCGATGCCGCCCAGGTGCGCGCCGCCGCCAAACCCGCCCATGTGGCCGCCGCCGCCAAATCCGCCCATATGGCCGCCGCCGCCGCCGCCGAAACCTCCACCGCCGCCTCCGCCTCCCCGGGCGTCGGCCGCGCCGACAGCCAGCGCGGAGACAAGCGCGGCCGTTGCGAGGATGATCATTGTTCGTTTCATCAGAATACTCCTCTGTGCCTGGAGTCTTGCCGGTCAACGTTGGACAGGAGCGTCACCGCGTCACCGACCAGACCCTTCGATGACCAGACAACTAGGAACGATCGCCGGCCCTGCCATTAAATTTGCCTTCAACAATGGCTGGAAGGCTGCGTCATCGCGGCAAGTTGAGAATGCGCGATGCTGAGGAGGCGTTGATCTTCAGCGCTGAGGCCAAACGATCAACGAAGCGGGCTGGAACGGAGTCCAGCCCGCTTCGTGGTTCAGAACAGCGTTGCTTCGCTCGCGCAACGTGCGAGAGCAGGGCGACGCGTGTTGGGGCAGACTAGAACGCACCCGTGCCAGGTTCGCAGGGAACGTTGTCGCCGGTCCACGGCGCCGTCGCAAAAGAACCGACACGCGGCGCCGGAACGCAGGCGCGTTCGCCCTGATAGATCGGCGCGTTCGAGGCAGCGGCATTGGTCTCTACCGCGACCCGCCGGGTGGCGGCGCCGTGCTCGCGAGCCATTGCAGGCGTAGCGAGCATTGCGACCGCAATCAGTCCGGCCGACAGAATCTTGAGATTGGTCATTGAGCTTCTCCGTTGAAACAGCGGGCCAGGTCGATGGACAGCCCGCACCTGCAAGTGGGATCGCGACGGACCAGCCAAACACACGATGTGCTCACACGAGTTCAACGCGGCGTGAGCCGCGAACAGACGAAGCGGATCGTGACGAGAGTCATCCTGCTCGTGATTGTTGGGCGCATTCGCGTGGCGCGCATTACGCCGGAGGTCATCGATCACTTCGCGGTGCACCGACTGCCAGGCGTGCGAATTCGCAACATCGGCATCCATACGTCCGCACTTGAGGGATGTCAGGCGCGCCGCGCAGAGTCCTTCGAAGTCGCAGCGCGCGTACTCAAAGGAGTGTCTTATGTCTGTCAGGAGATATGGAAGAATTCTCGTCGCGCTGGCGCTGCTGACGACCAGTGTGCCACTTGCCTCGTACGTCAGCTGCGTGCCGAGGCCGGATCATGTCACGCGGCTTGATCATGTCATGCGGTCTCATGTCCGCATTCATCGAAACAGGACTGCTGCCGTGCAGAAGGCATCGCCGGCGCGGGATCCAAATTACGATCCGTTTGCCGACATGATCTTGGGATGAAGTGCCTTCGGCGTAGCAGTGCGCTACAGAACTGAACCCAGGGGAGGCGACGCTCGAGAGCGTCTTGGAAGCTTCAGCGGATCAGAGCCCGGCTTCCTCCGAAGCGACGAGGCCGAGTGCAGTCCAGTCAAGCGTACCGTGACCGCGCGCGATTCCAGTAATCAGGCGGTCACGTACCACCCCAACAGACGGCATCGGAGCGCCGGCAAGCTCGGCTTCGGCCAACGCAAGGCGCACGTCCTTAAGTGCGAGGGGCAGAGCCAACCCGGCCTTGTAGCTGCCGGCGATGAGCCTGTTGCCGTAATTCTTGTGGACGCGGCTGTCGAACATCGTACCCGTCATGATGTCCACGAATTGCTGAGGGTCCTGTTCACGCTTGCGCAGCACGGTCACGATCTCCCCGAGCACTTCGAGAGCCGTTGCCGTCATCATGTTGCCGAGCAGCTTGATCAGATTGGCCTGCGCAGGGTCGGTTCCGATGACGATGGTCCGGCCCAGCGCGTCCGTCACCGACCGGCAACGGTCGCAGGAAGCTTGACTACCCGCGACAATGACCGACAACTGCCGGGCTTTGGCGGCATCCGGGTTGCCGAACACGGGTGCGGCAACATAGCCTTGGCCGCGACGTTCATGCGCATGCAGAAACTCAGTGGACGCTGAGGTGCTGATGGTGCTCATCGACAGATGGATCGCGCCAGGCTGCAGGCAGTTCGCAATCCCGGATGATCCAAAGAAGACGTCTCGCACCGCGGCGTCATCCGGCAACATGGTGATGATGATGTCGCTGTCGAACAAGTCCGACAGGCTCGTGGTTGCAGCCACTGCCAGTGCCCGCAGATCCCCGACACGTTCCGGCCGACGCACATACGCACAGACGTTCTGACCGTCGGCCGCCAGATTGGCGGCCATCGCCGAGCCCATCAGGCCGAGCCCGACAAATCCGATCTTGCTGGGCCTCAGCCAATCCACGTGCGGATTGTGTTTGCCGTCCCGTTCGTCAACATCGTCCAACATGGCGGCTCTCCCTTGATCGCTTGCCGATGAACGGTAGGCGGCCGACGGAAAGATGTCGTCTAAAATCGAGTTCAGTGTCGGGAAGGTCGCCGATGCCCGAGCGGACGCCGCAAGGTCCCGACTGGGCGACGCCTGGCGCCGGATCGGCCTGCTCTCTGAATTGCAATTTAATGGCTGGGCCTGGCAAGGGGGGCTATGTCTCTAAAAGGTGCCCCGCCGTGCTTTGCCAAGGCGGAGTACACCCGAAAGTGGATCGCACTACTTTCGCGCAGGTGAACGGGGTGGCGCGATCCGGCTCATTCTAACCATCTTGGCGGCAACCTATGACTTTGCCAGCGAGCGAGCATATGATTTCCTGCCGGTTGGCCGGGCGCTTTGGAATATCTGAGATCGAGGCGATGACGAAGGTTCTTCTGATCGAGGACGACAGCGGAACGGCCGAGGAGATCGTGGCCGAACTCAGCGAGCTTGGCTTCGAGGTCGAATGGGCGGCGAACGGGATCGACGGTCTGGACAAGGCCCGCACAGCCCATCCTGATGTCCTGGTCGTCGATCGAATGCTTCCTGGCATGGACGGGCTCTCCGTCATTGAGGCGTTGCGGAAGGACCAGGTCGGCACGCCGGTGCTGGTGCTGAGTGCGCTCGGGGCGGTCGACGACCGGGTGCGGGGCCTGCGAAGCGGCGGGGACGACTACCTCACGAAGCCCTTTGCCGTTGTCGAACTGATTGCAAGAATAGAAGCCCTGCTTCGTCGTCCGACGGATAGCCGCGAGACGACGTTGCGGGTCGGTCCTCTCGAGCTCGATCTGATCGAGCGGACGGCGCGGCGCGGCGAGCGCGACATTGAACTCCTGCCGCGTGAATTCCGGCTCCTTGAGTACATGATGCGGCGAAGCGGTCAATTGCTGACGCGGGCGATGCTGCTCGAGGAGGTCTGGAATTACAAGTTCGTCCCGGCGACGACCAACCTCGTCGACGTGCATATGGGCCGCCTACGGCACAAGGTCGACGGGGCGGGAGAGCCACAGATGATTCACAACGTCCGGGGCTCGGGGTTCATTCTGCGGGCACACCAATAGGACGTCACCGGCGCGCCCCAGCCTGACGATCGGATGGGTACGAACACCGACCGGCGAGATCGATGCAGCAGCTGCAGTTCATACGTTCGAACACGTTTCGCTTGGCTTCGGCGGTAGCCGCAGTCTTTGCGGTATTCGTGGTCGTGCTCTTTGGCTTTATCTTTTTGAAGATCGACGGCTATCTGATTGCCAGATCCGATCGCATGATCAGCATGCAGCTCGATTTCATGGCGACCCTTCCAAGCGGCCGCCGCGCGGACGCGATCTCTGATCACCTTGGGCAAGACTCCCGGAGCGTCCAGTTCGTCGGCTTGTTTGATTCCGCAGGCGACCGGCTGGCCGGCAATCTCGAAGGTCTTCCGCAAGGTTTCAAGGCTGATGGATCGGTGCAGCCCCTACGAGCGGTGCGAGTTGGTCAAGCTGCAGGTGGTGATGCGCTGATTCGGGCGGTCGGCAGGCGTCTGGAAGGCGGCGATGTGCTTGTTATCGGGCGGAACGTCGACGAGACGCATGAGATATCGAGCGTTGTCGGGCAGGCGCTTGCGCTCGGCCTTCTGCCGGCCTTCTGCCTCAGTCTGATAGCGGGAGCCTGGTTGAGCCTGCGCGCTCAACGACGGGTGGAAGAAGTCAATCAGCGGGTGCGGCGGATCATTGCCGGCGACCTGCGAGAGCGTCTGCCGCATCGTAACATCAACGAGCCGTTCTCGAGGCTGGCTGCGATCGTGAACGGGATGCTCGATGAAATGGAAGCGATGATCAACGCGCTCGCCGGCGTCGGCAATGACATTGCCCATGACCTGCGAACTCCCCTGACGCGCGCCCGGCTGACGTTGGAACGGGGCCGCACCCACGCCACCTCGCTGGAACAACTTCAGGAGGTCGCGGACAAGGCGATCGGAGGCATCGATCAGTCGCTCGCGATCATCACTGCGCTGTTGCGATTGACGGAAATCGAAAACAGCCGCCGTTCGGCGGGCTTCGGCAACGTTGCCCTTCATGAAATCTTGCGCGAGGTGTGCGACGTCTACGAGCCGATTGCCGAGGACAAGGGTATCAATCTTGGTGCCGATATCGACCGCAATCTGCACGTCTGGGGCGATCGGGATCTGTTGTTTGAGGCCATCGCAAATCTGGTCGACAACGCAATCAAGTTCACACCATCCGGTGGCAAGGTGAGCCTTGAACTGTTGCGGGACCAGAACAGAACGATTGTTTGTGTGACCGACACGGGACCGGGTATCAGCGAGCATGAGCGGGAAGCCGTGCTGCGTCGGTTCTACCGGTCAGACAAGATCCGCAACACGGCCGGCGTTGGTCTCGGACTGAGCCTTGTGTCTGCAATCGTCAAGCTGCACGGTTTTCGGCTGACGATCCACCCCGGTCCCGGGGGCCGCATTGAGCTCGTCTGCCCTGACAAGGACGACAACTAGAGCTTCGGTTCTGATTGAATCAGAACCGAAGCTCCAGCTCTTTGTTTTGTCGCGCTTCTTCACGCGAACCGGCGTCCACTTCGCTTGAAAACGCCCTGGTCCCCGCAACCGCCTGCGCCAGGAGGCCGGCGTCGCCCCGTTGGCGACGCCGACCTTCCAGCCCTGTCGGTCAGGAGGCGGGCTTGGCCGCAGCCGGCTTCTCCGCGGATGAGACGCGCCACACGGCATTGCCGACGTCATCAGCGACGAGCAACGCGCCGGAGCGGTCCACTGCCAGGCCAACCGGTCTGCCGTGAGTGTGATTGTTCGCGTCAAGGAAACCGGTGACGACGTCCTGCGCCGGGCCGGAGGGCTTGCTATCCTTGAAGGGCACGAAAACCACCTTGTAGCCGTTGAGCGGCGTGCGGTCCCAGCTGCCATGTTCTCCGACGAAAGCGCCGGCCTGATAGTTCGCAGGCAGATTGTGCCCGGACGACATCGCCAATCCGAGAGGTGCCACGTGCGAACTGAGCGCGTAGTCGGGCACAATCGCCTTCTCGACCAGATCGGGCCGCTGTGGTTGAACGCGCGGATCGAGATGCCGGCCATAGTAGCTGTACGGCCAGCCGTAAAAGCCTCCGTCCTGCACGGAGGTGAGATAGTCCGGCACGAGGTCTGGTCCGATCTCGTCGCGTTCGTTGGCAATCGCCCACAGCTTGCCGGTCGTGGGTTCCCATTGCAGCCCGGTCGGGTTGCGCACGCCGCTGGCGTAAATGCGGTGAGCACCGGTGGCGCGATCAACTTCCCAGATCGCGGCGCGCTCATATTCGGCCTGGAGGCCGTTTTCGCCGACGTTGCTGTTCGATCCGACGCCGACGTAGAGCTTGGATCCGTCCGGGCTCGCCAGCAGGCTCTTGGTCCAGTGGTGATCGATCGGGCCGCCCGGAAGATCGGTCAGCTTGGTGCCCTTGTCGGTGATGCTGGTCTGGCCGTCCTGATACGGATAACGCATGATCGCATCGGTGTTCGCGACGTAGAGATCGTGACCGACCAGGGCCACGCCGAACGGCGAGTTGAGATGATCGAGGAACACGGTGCGCGTGTCAGGGATGCCGTCGCCATTGGTATCGCGGAGCAGCGTGATGCGATTGGCATCTTTCGCCTTGGCGCCGGCAAACAACTGTACGACACCGGTGATCAGGTCCTTGGGACGGAAAACCGGCGCCTTCGGACCGTTGCTTTCGACCACCAGCACGTCGCCATTCGGCAACACGTAGAGCGATCGCGGGTGCTGCAGCCCGGTGGCGAGGGCGTGGACCTGCAATCCCTGCGGCACCTTGGGCATCTCGGATCCCCAGCCCACGGGTGTTGCGATTCGGATCGGAGGCACCAGGTACTGATGCAGCGGTGGCAACGCCGGGTTGGCGCCGATCTGCTGCTTCGGATCGCCGCCCGTATCATCGCAGCCCGCAAGTCCCAATCCGGCGACCGCGACCATCACGGCGGCGACGCGCGGCAAGCTCTTCTTGAATTCGGTCATGCTTTTGCTCCCGGGTGACGGCGATTGGTCAACGTCCAGCGCGGCGAGACCGTCGACAGCAGAAGGGCCAGGGTCACGCCCGAAAGTATCAGCCCCGCGGGGACGACCGCGGTGTAGCCGTCGCGGCTGTGAACGAGGACATTGAGAACAGACAGTACGACCGCGGATGCGTAGGCCAGTGCACGGGCCCATGCCGGTCTCTGGCCACGGAAGAGATCGATCACGGCAACGAGCGCGACCAGCGCGGCCATGACCAGTCCCCCGGCGATCAGCCAGATGGAAAAGCGTTCCCACGTCACCTCGGCGGTTCGCCAGTAGGCCAGGTCGGCGACGAACGCTGCGGCGAAGTAGGCGACTGGAAAGGGCACCAGTATCTGGTGAATCGGTTGTCTGTCGGGCTTTGCCCGTCGCTGGCCGGCATCGGCGGTGCTTGTCAGTTCGGTCACGGTTGTTTGCTCCGTTGGTTCAGGTTCGCGCTCTTGCGCCGGAGGAAGCAGCTCTATGGCCCGCATGCCCAAACGAAGGCGCCTGTCCTGGAAGTATCGTCACCTCGGGCGGATCATCTTTCGAATTCGCACGCACGCATCGCAGCCGCGCGACCTGACACGATCCAGGAACGGCGGATTCGCAATCGTGCAAACAGGAAATCGCCAGGCGTGATGTGAAATAACTTGTCGATGATCGGGGCAGTCTGCCCAGCAACGGAAGCCGGAAGGACAGCAATGATCGTCGATCGTTCGCTCAAGCAACGGGCCAAGCTCATCTGGCGGGGCGGAAACCCCACGCTGTCATCGCGGCTCGTTGCCGAGGAGAAGGCGACCGCGCTCACCTTTGGCGGATCGACCCACGCCGTGATGATGGCGACGCCGGCCGATCTGGAAGATTTTGGCTTCGGCTTTGCCCTGACTGAAGGGATCATCGAGCGCGCCGATGAGATCGCGAGCATCGAGTTCATCGAGAGCGACCTCGGGGTCGAGGTTCGAATCTGGCTGGACCGCGACCGTTCCGATGAGCTCAGGGCGCGTCGCCGCGCGATGGTCGGTCCGGTCGGTTGCGGATTGTGCGGGATCGAGAGTCTGGAGCAGGCCAGCCAGGCGCCGCCGAGCGTATCGAGCCAGGCGACATTTCATGCACGCGACCTCCTGCAAGCCATGGGGGCGCTCGCGCCGTTGCAGCAGCTGAATCAGAAGACACAGGCCGTTCACGCAGCGGCGTTCTGGCGACCGCACGGCGGCGTCGGCCTGGTGCGGGAAGATGTCGGGCGTCACAACGCACTCGACAAGCTCGCCGGCGCGCTCATGCGCCAGAACATCGCGCGAGCCGACGGAGCCGTTCTCCTGACCAGCCGGGTGTCGGTGGAGATGGTGCAGAAGACCGCGCGGATCGGCGCGCCTGTCCTCGTCGCGGTGTCGGCGCCTACTTCGCTTGCGATCGAGACGGCGGATCAGGCCGGGATTTGCCTGATTGCGGTTGCCCGTGCGGACGGCTACGAGATCTTTACCCACCCCGATCGCATCGACTTCTCGGAGTCTCGCACCGTCGCAGCCTGAACGCTGCGCGCGGTCACGCGCGGCCGCATCAAGGCGATGCTGCGCACGTGCAAATCCGCAAGAGTCATTCGCTCCGGAAATGGCTCGTTTGAAAGGCCGCCTACCTGCAACCAGGCGGAAACATACCGCCGGTCAGGTGAAGGACAGATCAGATGGACGCCACGGCGCTGCTACTCTCCCGGATACAGTTCGGCTTCACCATCTCGTTCCACATCATCTTCCCGGCCTTCACGATCGGCCTTGCGGCCTGGCTCACCGTGCTCGAGGCCATGCACCTGCGGACTGGCCGTCCGGTCTATCAGTCGCTGTTCGAATTCTGGCTCAAGATCTTTGGCGTTGCCTTCGGAATGGGTGTCGTCTCGGGGGTCGTCATGGGATTCCAGTTCGGGACGAACTGGAGCGTGCTTGCGAAGATGTCCGGCCCGATCCAGGGACCGCTGCTCTCCTACGAGACCTTCACGGCCTTCATGCTGGAGGCCAGCTTCTTCGGAGTCCTTATCTTCGGTCGCAAGCGGGTGCGGCCGTGGTTCTATCTGTTCTCGACCGCAATGGTGTCGCTCGGGACGACACTGTCCGCCTTCTGGATCATGGTCAACAACAGCTGGATGCAGGTGCCGGTAGGCTATCTGCTCCAGAACGGCTACTTTGTCCCGGACGACTGGACCAGGATCATCTTCAATTCGGTCGTCTGGTCGCGCTTTCCGCACATGTTGCTGGCGGCGTATCTCACCGGCGCGTTCTGCGTTGCCGCCACCGGCGCCTGGTACGTGCTCCGCGGTGATTGCTACGCGGAGTCGAGGGTGATGCTGCGAACGGGTCTCTTCCTCGCAGCGCTGCTGCTCCCGGTCCAGCTGCTGTTCGGTCATCTGGTCGGCGATTACGTTCACGACTATCAGCCGGCAAAGTTCGCGGCCATCGAAGGCCGCTGGCACGATGAGCAACCGGCGAGCGAGGTGCTGATCGGCCTGCCCGATGCGGCGTCCGGAAGCAACAAGTACGAAGTCAAGGTGCCGATCCTCGGAAGCATTATCGGCAGCATGAGCCTGTCCTCGAAGGAGGTCGGACTGGACGATTTCCCGCCGCAGGATCGTCCTCCGGTGCTGATACCGTTTCTCACATTCCGCATCATGGTCGGCTGCGGGCTGATCATGCTCGCGGTCGCCTGGCTCGGGTCTTACCTCAGCATCAGGCGTCGCCTACGGCGGAACCGCTTGATGCTTTGGACGATCTTTCTCTGCTTCCCGCTTCCGTTCGTCGCAATCCTCACCGGCTGGTATGTCGCCGAGGTGGGACGGCAGCCCTGGGTGATCTACGGACTACTGCGCACGGCGGATGCCGTGACGCCGTTCCTGACGGCGCCGGCGGCGATGACCTCGCTCGTGCTGTTCGGCGCAGTCTATCTCTTCATCTTTTCGTTCGGCACTTTCTACATCTACCGGTTGCTGCGCGCCGGGCCGACGCGACTCGCGGTCGAGCCGCCGCATGGTGCCTCGCCAAATCGTCCGTTGTCGCTGGCCGAACCCGAACTCGTCGAACCGGCGACCGCAGGAGAATAGAGATGGTCTTGTTCTGGGTTGCACTTCTCGCCGTCAGCATCCTCATCTATCTGCTGCTCGACGGCTTTGACCTCGGTGTCGGCATGCTGTTCGGTCTCACCCGCAGCGAGGCGGACCGGGACACTATGCTGAACACCGTCGCGCCGGTCTGGGATGGCAATGAAACCTGGCTGGTCGTCGCCGGCGTGATCCTGTGGGGCGCGTTTCCACTCGTCTACGCCACGCTGTTGTCGGCTTTCTATCTGCCCGTCGTGGTCATGCTGCTTGGACTGATTCTGCGCGGCGTCGCGTTCGAGTTTCGTCACAGGGCGACATCGCGGTTTCGCTGGATCTGGGACCTGAGCTTCGTCGGCGGGTCACTGGCCGCGAGCTTCATGCAGGGCGTCACGGTCGGCGCCCTCGTGCAGGGATTGAAGTTCACCGACGGGGTCTATACCGGCGGCATATTCGGATGGCTCAGTCCGTTTTCCGTCCTGTGCGGCGTCGGGCTGTGTCTTGGCTATGCCCTGCTGGGCGCTTCCTGGCTGGTCCAGAAGTGCCATTCCGAAGTCCGTGACGCGGCGCGCCGCCAGATTCCCGTGCTGGCGACCGCCGTCCTGGCGTTTCTGATCATTGTCTTTGTGCACGCGTTGATCGAGAACCTTCCGATCATGCATCGCTGGCTCGACCGACCCT
Source organism: Bradyrhizobium sp. th-b2 (assembly GCF_000426785.1). Lineage (NCBI taxonomy): Bacteria > Pseudomonadati > Pseudomonadota > Alphaproteobacteria > Hyphomicrobiales > Nitrobacteraceae > Bradyrhizobium > Bradyrhizobium sp. th-b2. The sequence goes on along the minus strand of NZ_AUGA01000002.1, from coordinate 456,564 downwards.
ATCTCTTCGTGTTTCCGGCGATCGGGGCTGCGGCCGCGGTCGTGCTGGCAAGCAGCATCCTGCATCACAATGATCGCTGGCCGTTCTTCGCCGTCGCCGTCATCTTCAGCGCCTCCTTTGGGACCCTGGCGCTGTCGTTCTGGCCCTATATGATCCCGTTTGCCATTACGATTGACGAGGCGGCCGCGCCTCACGCCAGTCTTGCCTTCATGTTCTGGGGCGAAGGTCTGTTCGTTTTTCCGCTGATGCTGCTCTACGCAGCCATGGGATATCGCGTGTTCGGAGGCAAGGTGGGAACGAAGCCCGGTCACCACTGAACCGGCAAGATTGTCCGCGAAACGTTCGCGGCATTTCGCTCGAGCGCGGTGCTAATTCGTCTCGGAGGACGCAACGCTTCACATCGGGATTGGTGAACCGGACGATCGACACCACACGCCGCGGCGGCCTGTCGGTATCCTCGAGCGAGCGCCGCGCCGAAGCTACGCAGGCCATTCCACGCGACCACGCCCGTGTGACGGCGGTGTCGCTATTGGGTGATGGCGTGCTTGGGCCGTTGTCAGCTTGCGGCGAGAGCCAGTCGCAGCGGCTTCGTGTGCCGATTGCGTCTCGCCAAAGGAAGGTCGAGCTCCCGCCAGACCCAGATCAGGGCGTCGGTCAGTTGCTCGACCAGCCGGTCGTCATGTGCCGGAGTCGGCGTAATGCGGAGACGTTCGGTCCCCCGGGGCACCGTCGGGTAGTTGATCGGCTGAATGTAGATCCCGCATCTGTGCAGCAGCAGGTCGCTCGCCCACCGGCACAGCTCGGGATCTCCGACCATGACGGGGACGATATGTGTCTCGGTCGGCATGACCGGCAGGCCGGCCTTGCGCAAGGCGGACTTGGTCGCTGCGACGGACCGCTGCTGCCCGGCGCGCTCGCGGTGGGAAGCCTTGAGGTGGGCTATCGACGCCTTGGCCGCCGCGGCAATCGCCGGCGGGAGAGCAGTCGTGAAGATGAATCCCGGCGCATGGGATCGCACCGCGTCAATGACCGCGCTCCGCCCTGCAATGTAGCCGCCCAGCGTACCGAACGCCTTGGCAAGCGTTCCTTCGATGATATTAACTCGGTCCATGACGCCATCCCGCTCGGCGATGCCGCCTCCGCGTGGGCCGTACATCCCGACCGCGTGCACTTCATCGAGATAGGTCATCGCTCCATAGCGATCCGCGAGGTCGCAGATCTCCTTGATCGGCGCGACGTCGCCGTCCATGGAGTAGACGCTTTCGAAGACGATCAGTTTCGGGCGGTCGTGCGGTGCGCGCGACAGCAGATGTTCCAGGTGTTCGAGGTCGTTGTGCCGCCAGACCTGCTTGGTGCAGCCGGACGAACGGACGCCCTCGATCATGGAATTGTGGTTGAGCGCGTCGGACAGGATCAGGCAGTCGGGAAGAAGCCGGGCAATTGTCGCGATGCCGGTCTGGTTCGAGACATAGCCCGACGTGAAGACGAGCGCGGCCTGCTTGCCGTGCAAGTCCGCGATCTCGGCCTCCAGTTCGACGAGTGCGCGATTCGTGCCCGAGATGTTGCGCGTGCCGCCGGCGCCCGCTCCCATGCGGCGTGCGGTGCTGCACATCGCGTCGATGACGTTGGGATGCTGACCCATGCCGAGGTAGTCGTTCGAACACCAGACGACGACATCTCTCTTGCCGTCCGGACCGTTCCAGACGGCGTGGGGAAACTGCCCCGCCTTGCGTTCCAGATCGGCGAATACGCGGTATCGCTGTTCGCGCTTGAGAGCGCCGATGGCCTGTTCAAAATTGCCGACATAGTCGAACATGATCGAGTTCCTCGCGAGAGCATCCCATTGGTGGGCCCCACCTGGGGCGGCCCGCGTTGCCTGCTTCCGCCCGCACCGGTTGGCGCGGGCGGCCCGTTTCAGTGGCGGGTTGACGCCCGGCGATGACTAGCGCTTGTCCTGCGCGAGCCTGACCAGCGCATCCGCAACGCCCTTGCCATAGGCCGGATCCGCCTTGGCGCAGTTCGCCACGTGCCGTTCCTGGATGTGCCTTGCGGCCTGGCCAACCTGGCGCGCCGTGTTCTCGAACAGCGTCTGCTTCTGCGCCGCGGTCATGTTCCGGAACAGGTCGCCGGCTTGCTGCCAGTGATCCTCGTCGACACGGTGATCCCAATGCGCGGCCGCGCCCGTGATCTCCAGCGGCGGCTCGTTCAACTGGGGCCGGTCCGTCCATTCGCCGCGGCTGTTCGGCCAGTATGTCGGCGTGCGGCCGAGATTGCCGTCGGTCCGCATCGCACCGTCGCGGTGATAGCTATGGAACGGGCACTTCGGCGAATTGACCGGAATGTGGTGGTGGTTGACGCCGAGCCGGTAGCGCTGCGCGTCACCATAGGAGAACAACCGCGCCTGCAGCATCTTGTCCGGCGAATAGCCGATGCCCGGCACGATATTGGCGGGCGAGAACGCGGCCTGCTCGACCTCGGCAAAGACGTTCTCCGGATTCCGATTGAGCTCGAAATAGCCGACCTCGATCAGCGGAAACTCGGCCTTCGGCCAGACCTTGGTGAGGTCGAACGGATTGAACGGAAACTTCGTCGCCTGCTCGTCCGTCATCACCTGGATGAACAGCGTCCAGCGCGGAAACTCGCCTCGCTCGATGCTGCCGAACAGGTCGCGCTGGTGGCTTTCGCGATCCTTGCCGACCAGGGCCTCGGCCTCGGCGTCGGTCAGGTTCTGGATGCCCTGCTGGGTGCGGAAGTGAAACTTCACCCATACCCGCTCATTGCTGGCATTGAGGAAGCTGTAGGTGTGGCTGCCGAAGCCGTGCATGTGGCGATAGCTCTTGGGGATACCGCGCTCGCTCATCACGATGGTGACCTGGTGCAGCGCCTCGGGAAGCAGCGTCCAGAAATCCCAGTTGTTGTCGGCACTCCGCATGCCCGTATAAGGATCGCGCTTGATCGCGTGGTTCAGATCGGGAAAGCGCAGCGGATCGCGGAAGAAGAAGACCGGCGTGTTGTTGCCGACCATGTCCCAGTTGCCTTCCTCGGTGTAGAATTTGAGCGAGAACCCGCGGATGTCGCGTTCGGCGTCCGCCGCACCGCGCTCGCCGGCGACGGTCGAGAACCGCGCGAACATCGGCGTCTGCTTGCCGATCTCCGAGAAGATCTTGGCCTTGGTGTAGCGGGTGATGTCGTGGGTGACCGTGAAGGTGCCGTGAGCACCCGAGCCCTTAGCGTGCATGCGGCGCTCCGGGATCACCTCCCGGTCGAAATGCGCGAGCTTCTCGATCAACCAGACATCCTGCAGCAATGCCGGTCCGCGGCGTCCGGCGGTCTGGATGTTGACGTTATCCGTGACCGGGGCGCCCGATGCGTGGGTCAGAAACGGTCTTTGAGTCTTGTCGTTCATTGGGGGGTCTCCTGCATTGGTGTTGTGAGCAACCTTGTCACTCTCCAATCAATAGGAGAATGACAATGGTCTTATCGGATTGAGAGGCAATGCCTCATAATCGGGGTGGTCTCTCCGGGCCGTGCTTTCGATACGGAAGCTAAAATTCATGCCGTTCGGCTACAACGAGCGAAGTCAGCCGTTTCTGGCCAAAGGTCCGTCGATCCCGGCCATGGCGTGTCCGTTTGAGACGTCGAGAGCGCGTCAAGGGACGCTTCGGGCGGGCGGTTCGCGCGCGCCGGGTGAACCATGCGGGCGAGGCCTGCTTCGCAGCGTGGCAGGCCGTCGACCCGACTGAAATGGGCTCGCCAATCGATCCCGAACGCAGATTGATAGACGTTGGTCTCGTCACCATGTTCCCATAGGTGTTATCTATTGGAGCCGGGTGCGATGAACCTGAGTGGCCTGTCGCTGCGTGATCTCGAATATGTCGTCGCCATCGCCGACCAGGGCAGTTTCGTGCGCGCCGCGGAGCACTGTAGCGTTGCGCAGCCCTCGCTGTCCGCGCAGGTCCGCAAGCTCGAAACCTGGCTCGGCATCGCTATCTTCGAGCGCACCACGCGGCGCGTGATCGTGACCGCGGAGGGAAGGTCCTTTATCGAGCAGGCGCGCCACGTGCTGGCGGAGGCGCGGCTTCTGTTCGCGATCGCCCAACGGTCGGATAAGCCGCTCGGCGGCATGCTGCGGCTCGCCGCCATCTCGACCCTCGGGCCATATCTTTTTCCAAGAATCCTGCCGGGACTTCGCAAGAAATATTCCGAGGTCTCCCTCGTTCTCAGCGAAGGCCTGACCGACGATCTCGTGCCGAAGCTGATCGGCGGCGAGATCGATGCCGTGCTTCTCTCGCTGCCGCAGACAGATCCCGCGTTGGCGACGGCTGCCATCTTTTCAGAACCCTTCCTGCTGGCTTGCCCGAAAGGACATCCCGCCTCGCGGAGGGGCGGGCCGACCTGGGACGGACTGGATGTGGATGAACGGCTGCTTCTGGAGGAGGGGCATTGCTTGCGTGAGCAGGCGCTCGCCGGTTGCTCGACCTCGCGACGGAGCAATCGCCTGGGAACCAGCCTGGAAACCCTGAAATACATGGTCGCCGCCGGCGAGGGTTGCACGCTCGTGCCGGCGCTTGCCGTGTCTGAGCGTGATGCGGTGGTTTATTCGCGGCTGCAGGGCTCGACCTATTCCCGAAAGGTAGGGCTCGCCTGGCGCAGAAGCGATCCGCGCGCAACGGAGTTTTCGACGCTCGCGGCGAAGTTGAAGCAGATTGCGAATTCGTTCGACGTCGGCGTCGAGCCGATTTGACGCGGTCGCCTCGTCGTGCCCTGTGAGCACTCCGGATGACCGCTGAATGTCCGGGAAGCCATTGATCGAGATGGAATGATCAATGGCTTCCGGCATGCTCGGCTGCGATCGTTGATTGAACGAGATCGTGCCTAACTCTTCGGCATGATGCCCGGGCCCGTGTCCGGCCATTTCGCGATCGTAGCCTCGTCGACGTTGAGATGCTGCGCCACGAGCGCCGGCGGCGTGTGCGTGAGCCAGTTGGAGAGGGAGACCTCCTCGTAGCGCGAAGCGCGGAACACGGCGACGAATTGCATGTCGGTATCGCCGACATTTTCGACATAATGACCGAGATTGCGTTTGACATAGCCGATGTCGCCGGCATTGAAGTCCGTCGTCAGCGCGTTCGGTCCGGTATCGAACACGGTCATGCGCGCCTTGCCTTTGATGTAATACTGCCATTCGTCCGCATTCGGGTGCCAGTGCATCTCGCGAATGCCGCCTGGCCGGACCGTGACCAATGCCGCGGCGACGCCGGCGGAGACCTTGAAGTTGGTGCTGTCGGCGACCTGGAGGTATCCCGTATCTGACGACTTGACGGGGCGCGAGGATCCGAGCGGGAAGATGAAGGGATGCGTTGCGACGGGGGCATCCTTCTGAATGGCCGCACGATCGGCGACGAGATCGCCGGGGACGGTGCCCTGGAAGATCCACAGATTGTGCAACGGAATTTTCGCGAACGTTTCGGCGGGGACGCCGAAGTTCTTGGCGAGCACTTCGGGTGGGGTATGCGCAAACCAGTCGGTGACGAGCAAAGTGTTGAATTCGTCGGCATGGCCGTCATCGAAGCAGATGACGAATTCGCATCCATCCCGACCCAGGCCCTGAAGTGAATGCGGCGCTCCCGGCGGGAAGTACCAGAGATCGCCTTCCTTGACGTCGGCAACATATGGACGGCCTTGCGCATCGAGAACGGTCACGCGGCAAGTGCCATAGGTCATGATCGCCCACTCGGCAGCCTGGTGCCAGTGCAACTCGCGGATGCCGCCGGCGGTGAGGCGCATGTTGACGCCGGCGATCTCCTTGGAGATTGCAAAATCATCGACCGTGACCTGACGCGCCCATCCGCCGTTCTGAATTCGCTTCGGCGCATTGTTGAATGACGCCCAGGTTGTCGGCATGCCGCCGACGTCGGTTGCCGGAGGCGTTTGCGCCGACGGAAACTGACTGCCGAGCGCCTGGCTCTGGGGACCGGGATCAGCGAGATTCCCTGGTCCCTTGGCGTTGATTGCACCCTGCGGCGGCTCGTCCGGATTGCCAAAGGTCGCCGCCTTTGCCGCGGAGACCGTCATGGCCGCGCCCACCGCCGAGGCTGCCAGGAGGTTACGTCTGGAAATCATGGTCATACCCTCAAAAGGATTGCTCTGGAGCCGCCAGCGGCGGTCTCCTGCATCAACTTAGGCGAACGCTGGCAGGGCCCAATCCCGGAAAGGCGACAGGTTTTCCGGAACGCACTACGGCATTGTGCGTGATCGAACTCGCATGGCCGACGCTCCGCTGCGATCCGGGCATTTTCGAAAGAAAGCTCCGGGCGAGCGACGTAACTGATCTGACATCGGTATCCGCAGAGGTCCCCGCGATGTCGGAACGGAAGTCAATTCAGCCCTATCACCATCCCGCCGGAGGATGGGGCGCGCTCAAGGCCGTCGGTGCACACCTGATCGAGCAGGGGATTCCGGTGAAGGGCGCGGCCACGCTCGGATGCATGAACCAACCAGAGGGGTTCGATTGCCCGGGTTGTGCCTGGCCGGATCCGAAACATACATCGTCGTTCGAGTTTTGCGAGAACGGCGCGAAAGCCGTGGCGTGGGAGGCGACCGCCAAGCGCTGTACGCCGGAGTTCTTTGCCGATCACACGGTGACCGAACTGTCCGCCTGGAGCGACTACGATCTGGAAATGGTCGGCCGTCTCACGCATCCGATGGCCTATGACGGGGCCGCCGATCGCTACCTTCCCGTGCGCTGGAGCAAGGCCTTCTCGATCATCGCTCGCCATCTGAACGCGCTGCCTGACCCGAACATGGCCGAGTTCTACACTTCCGGCCGCACCTCGAACGAAGCCGCCTTTCTCTATCAGCTCTTCGTTCGGGAGTACGGCACCAACAACTTTCCCGATTGCTCGAATATGTGCCACGAGGCGACCAGCGTGGGCTTGCCGCAGTCGATCGGCGTCGGCAAGGGCACCGTCGTGCTGGAGGATTTCGACAAGACGGATTGCATCTTCATCTTCGGCCAGAACCCCGGCACCAACAGCCCGCGCATGATGACCGACCTGCGCAACGCATCCCGCCGCGGTGCGTCCATCATCTCGTTCAATCCGTTCCGTGAGCGTGCCCTGGAGCGATTCCAGGCACCGCAAAGCCCGATCGAGATGACAACCCTGAGCGCGACGCAGATCAGCTCGCGGCTCTACCAGGTGCGCATCGGCGGTGATGTCGCCGTCATCAAAGGCATCATGAAGATCCTGGTCGAGGAAGACGACGCGGCGCGCGCGCAAGGCGGGCAGGCCGTCCTGGACTGGACTTTCATCCGTGACCACACGGATGGGCTTGACGCGCTGGTGAGCGATCTGAAGGCGACACAATGGCCCGAGATTGAACGCTGCTCCGGGCTTGGCCGCGCGGACATCGAGTACGCCGCGAGCGTCTACAAGAAGGCCGAGCGCGCGATCATCGTCTACGGCATGGGCATCACCCAGCACCGGCGTGGCGCGCAGGCCGTTCAGCAACTGGCCAATCTTGCCCTGCTGCGCGGCCATATCGGCCGTGAGGGCGCAGGCATCTGTCCGGTCCGTGGCCATTCGAATGTGCAAGGCGACCGCACGGTCGGCATCACGGAGGTGCCGTCGCAAGACTTCCTTGATCGGCTCGAGCTTCGTTTTGGCTTCAAGCCGCCCCGTGGACATGGCCACAATGTCGTTACAGCGCTCGAGGCGATGATCTGCGGTGACGTGAAGGTGTTCGTCGCGATGGGCGGCAACTTTGCCGCGGCGATCCCCGACTGGCAGCTGACACAGGCCGCCCTCCGCAGCCTCGATCTCACCGTCCATATTTCCACCAAACTGAATCGCAGTCACCTGATCCACGGGCGCGATGCCCTGATCCTGCCTTGCCTTGGCCGCACGGAGGTGGACATCCAGGCAGCCGGCCCGCAATCCATCACCGTGGAAGATTCCATGTCGATGGTGCACGCGTCGGCCGGGCGCAATCAGCCGGCCTCCGACCATCTGCTCAGCGAGCCCGCAATCGTTGCGGGCATGGCGCGGGCGACCCTGGGCGGCCGTTCCGTCGTTGATTGGGATGGCTTCGTCGCCGACTACGACCGTATCCGTGATGCGATCGAGGATGTGTTGCCGATCTTCCAGGACTTCAACGCCCGAATCCGCGTACCCGGCGGTTTCCACCTTGTTCCGACTGCGCGAGAGCGCGTCTGGGCAACGGCGAGCGGCAAGGCCAATTTCCTGGTGTTCGACGGCCTCGGCGAGGATCCGAACGACGACCACCCGGAAACGCTCTGGCTGAGCACGATCCGCAGCCACGATCAGTACAACACGACGGTATATTCGCTGTCCGACCGCTATCGCGGCGTGTACGGCCAGCGCGACATCGTGTTCCTCAACCAGCTCGAAATGGACAAGCGGGAATTCAAGGATGGCGATCGCGTCGATCTGGTGACCGCATCGGTCGATGGCATCGAGCGCCGGGTGCGCAATTTCCTAGTGGTAGGATACTCGTTCCCGAACGGCTGCTGCGCCGCCTACTATCCGGAGACGAACCCGCTGGTGCCGCTCTACGCCCACGATCCGCTGAGCTTCACACCGTCCTCGAAGGGCATCCCGGTCAGGCTCGAGCGCAGCAGCGCGACCGTTGCGGGCGATCTGTCAGCCAAGGAATAGTGCAATGCAAGGCGAGCTTCTCAAGACACGGGCGTTAGGCATGACCGCCGAGACCTCGATTGTCGTCACGACAGAGATGACAGTCGGACATTTCGTTGCGGGCATGCCGAAGGTCTATGCGACGCCGATGATGATCCTGCACATGGAAATGGCCGCCGGTTTGGCGATCGCTCCCGAGTTGCCGCCGGGCTACGTCAGCGTCGGAATGTCCGTGGACATCAGACATCTCGCCGCGACGCCGATCGGGGGCAGGGTCCGGGCGTTTGCACGGGTCATCGGCGTGGAGGGGAAATGCGTGGCGTTCGAGGTCGAGACCTGGAACGATCTCGGAAAGATCGGTGACGGCACGCATCGCCGCGGGATCGTCAATGTCGCCGAGTTCGAGAAGCGGTTCGGCGTTCGCGAAGTCTAGGCCTGACGGAAGTCTTGACCTGACAGAATCTTGGCTTGACTTCTGGCGTTTGGCACCCTCGCGCAGCCGGCGCTCCTGAGGGGGCCTATCGACAGATCAGGCGCGCTTTTCAAAGGAAGTCGGCAACGACAGGCTCCCGCTGGTGAGCGCAGGCAGGTCGTTGATGCTGCGCCAGCGTCTCGGCGTGCAACCTGCAAACCGCTTAAAGACAGTCGTGAAATGGGCCTGAGTCTGAAAGCCGACCGCGAGCGCGATCTCGACGATGGTCATCGTTGTTTCCCTGATCAGCTCCTCGGCCCTTCGAACGCGCCGCCGCAGCAGAAACTCGTGCGGCCGCAGGCCCGTTGCCACGCGGAACTGGGAAGCGAAGTGCATCCGGCTGAGCCCCGCAACAGCGGCCAGATCGGCCAAGGTGATCCTGGACGATATGCGGGCATCGATATAGTCGACGACGCGTTTGAGGCGCCACTTCTGCAGAGCCTGGATATGACGGCCGTTCGTGGATGATCGAACGGCCGCTGCTCCACCATGCGCCGGCCTCAGGCCAAACTGTCTGACGGCGATTGCAAGCTGGAGCGCATCGGCGGATTGGCGGTCATTGCCCTGCAGCGCCACCTTCATGGCATGAAGCAAGGACCGGATGACGTCGTCATCGGATTCGATTTCGTGGGATGCGCACGGCAGCGCCGGCAAGCCTTTTGCGAAGACAACCTTGTCATCAGCATCATTCCGGCCGGGGACAGGTTGCGCAAACATGGGCTGCAGATTGCAAGTCTGGACTGACATTCGAATCGCTCCAAAAGCCGATTTCGGATCAAGCGGTCATGAGCTAGGTAGGCCGGCCGGCTGCGGGTCCCACTAAATTGCGATTCATGAAGCTCGATCGAATCTGATCGGACGAGACATCGACACGGCGCGAAGCCGCTTTGGCGAAGTCGCGAAGCGACAGTTGCCGCACCGCGCGCAAAGGCCGCGAAAGCGTGGTCAATTGTGCGCTCTCAAGTCGAGGTCGGTGCTGCTCGACCGGGTCGAGCCAGCGGTGGCAGGCTTCGTGCCCCGCATGCAGGCGAGATCCTGCTCTGCCTGCCTCACTATTCTCTCGGCGAGCTGTCGAAGCGCGTCATTGTGACCGTACTTCATTTCAGTCCGCGCCATGTCGATGGCGCCCTGATGATGAGGAGCCATGATGTCGACGAAATCGCGATCGATGTCGCCGCTCGGCCTGGTGAGCAAGCTTCGGTTCATGTTGCTCATCGCGAGGTCGTTTTCGAAGAGAAATTGCCGCTCGCCGACGTCGCTCACCGTCAGGATGCGAGATCGATGCGTCGGGGCCTGGGCCAGCGCGAATGACGTTGCCGTAACCGAGAGGCTGGTTGCCAGCGAGATGGCGCGTCTGCGCACGAATCCGCGGGAGAACAGCGGCACGTCGGGCTCCATGGCGTTGACTGATCGGATGGGCGTCGCGTTGGTGCGATCCCAGCCTCAGACATGCCAAGAGTGATGCACGCGCTCAACTAAATACGGATTTAAGGTTCGCTCGGCCAGGTACTCTCTGCGCCGCCTGAAAGCGAATTCAGGTTTCTGAAGTCCAATTTAGTGGCTGCTCCGGCTGGGGGCTTCCTACAGTTGAGGTGCCGGACCCAAAACGCAGGAGCAGCAGATGCAATCTCAGAGCGTCGTCGTCAACACCAACCTGACCGGAGCGCTGATTCCGCAACCGGTCGGTCTTCGCGCCTATTCCACGGCCATCAGGCGTTTTGGTCTGCTGGAACGCGGCCGCGAGCAGCAGCTCGCGCGGCGTTGGCAGGAGCGGCGCGACAAGAGCGCGACGGATGAGCTGATCACGAGTCATCTTCGCCTCGCCGCAAAGGTGGCGCGAGGCTACAAGGGCTACGGCCTTCCGATGGCAGACTTGGTCGCGGAAGCCAATCTCGGGCTCGTGATCGCCGCAGGCCGCTTCGAACCCGGACGCGACGCACGGTTCTCGAGCTACGCCCTGTGGTGGATCAAGGCGACCATCCACGAGTACATCCTGCGCTCCTGGTCGCTGGTGAAGATCGGGACGACGGCCGCGCAAAAGAAGCTCTTCTTCCGGCTGCGCGGCGAAATGAGGAAGCTTGGGGGCGATGTCGCGGTTCTTACGCCGGAAGTCGCACAAGCGGTTGCAGACAAGCTCGAGGTGACGGTCCGTGACGTCGTTGAAATGGATTGCCGGCTCGGTGGCGATCTTTCGTTGAACACGCGGGTCGGGGACGAAGATCGGTCGACCGAGTGGGAGTCGATGCTGGTCGACGAGACCGCGGATGTGGAGGCGATCGTCGCGGAGCACGATGAGACGGTCCGCAGGTCGAGGGCTCTTCACGCCGCGCTGGATGTGCTGACGGAGCGCGAGCGGCGCGTCTTCGAAGCCAGGCGTCTTGCCGAGCATCCGATGACGCTCGATCAACTCGGCTGCGAATTGTCGATCTCGGGCGAGCGGGTGCGGCAGATCGAGACGCGGGCTTTCGCGAAGGTCAGGCGGGCGACGATAGCGGCCACGCGGGCCAACTGCGACGCAACGGATGAGTAGACCACGGGAGCGTAGCGCGTGACATGCGTTCGCGCGCGCTCACGTTCGATTGAAAGACGAGCCGCAGCCGATCACGGCTGCCGGAATTATGAGTGAACTGTGAGGCTGCGCGAGGGCTTCGTCAGTTCATATTACCGCGAATAAACTACATTTCAGTTGAGCGATCGACTGATCGACTTCATGTCTCTCCGAGGTCTCGCAACCGGGAGCTGGCAAGGATTTGACATGGGAATTGTTCGCTTCGCGCTGAGATTTCCACATACCTTCTATGTGGTGGCGGCCCTGATCCTGTTTCTCGGCGGTGCCGCGCTGTGGTCGATGCCGACCGACATCTTTCCGGAAATTCGCATTCCGGTGGTGACTGTCATCTGGCAGTACACCGGCCTTTCTACGCCCGAGATGGAACAGCGCGTCAGCACCTATAGCCAGTACTCCATCAGTGCCAACGTCAATGGAATCAAGAACATGGAATCACAGACCCTCAACGGTCTGTCGGTCCAGAAGATCTATTTCCAGCCGGACGTCAATCTCGACCTCGCCATCGCGCAGATCGTCTCGGCGACAAATTCCATTCGCGCGTTGATGCCGCCGGGCATCCAGCCGCCGATCGTCGTTCAGTTCAACGCCTCGAGCGTTCCGGTGCTTCAGCTCAGCCTGAATTCCGACAGTCTCAACGAGCAGCAGCTCTATGACTTCGGTATCTATCGCGTTCGCCAGCAGCTTGCTCCGGTTCCCGGTGTCACGCTGCCGACGCCCGCCGGCGGCAAGTACCGCCAGATCATGGTGGATATCGATCCTGACAAGCTGCTGTCCCGCGGCTTGACACCGCTCGATATCGTGAACGCGGTCAATACCCAGAATCTGACGCTTCCGTCGGGGACGGTCAAGATGGGAGGCACTCAGTACACGGTGCGCACCAATGCGACGCCGGCGACCATCGACGATCTCAACAAGATGCCGGTCAAGTTTACCAACGGTGCGACCATCCTGCTGAGCGACGTAGCGCAGGTGCGTGACGGATCGATGGTGCAGCAAAACATCGTTCGCGAGGATGGTCACCGCGCGGTTTTGCTCAGCATCATCAAGAACGGAAATGCGTCGACTCTGGCGGTCGTCAAGGGGGTGAAGAAGGCGTTGACGTCCATTCGCGCCGCGGCTCCGGCCGGGCTCAAGATCACCGAGCTGTTCGACCAGTCGGTGTTCGTGACGAACTCGGTCAACGGCGTGCTTCGGGAAGGTGCCATCGCGGCGGGGTTGACCGCGATGATGATCCTGCTGTTCCTGGGGTCCTGGCGGTCGACCCTGGTGGTGATGATCTCTATCCCGCTGGCGATCCTGTCGTCGCTCGTCGTGCTCTATTTCCTCGGCGAGACCTTGAACACGATGACTCTGGGCGGTCTCGCCCTGGCGGTCGGCATACTGGTCGATGATTCGACGGTTACGATCGAGAATTCCCATCGACTGTGGACGGAGGAGGGTATGCCGCTCGCGGACGCGACCTTGCATGGCGCGGCAGAGATCGCCGTCCCCACGCTGGTGTCGACCCTTGCGATCAGCTGCGTGTTCACTTCGGTGGTGTTTCTGGAGGGGCCCGCGAAGTATCTCTTTACCCCGCTGGGTTTTGCCGTCGTTTTTGCGATGCTGGCGTCCTATGGGCTGTCCCGAACCCTGACGCCGATCACGATCGGACTTCTGCTGAAGGGCGAGCGCCGGCGTGTTCACGGTGAAGTCCCTACCGGCATATTCTCGCGCATGTCTGAAGCCTTCGAGCGCGGCTTCGAGCGGCTGCGTGGCGGCTACGCGCAGCTGCTGGCACTGTTGCTTCGACGTCGCGCCATCGTGCCTGCCGTTGCGGTCCTGATCCTCGGCCTCGGCGCGGTGATGCTGACCCTCGTCGGCAGGGACTTCTTTCCGCTGATCGACGGCGGCCAGATCCAGCTTCACGTGCGCGCCCCCGCGGGCACGCGTATCGAAAGCACCGAGGCGATCTTCCAGAAGGTCGAGGACAAGATCCGCGAGGTCATTCCGGAGAATGAGCGCTCGCTGATCGTTGACAATATCGGGTTGCCGGCACGGGCTTACAATCTGGCCTTTGCCGATGGCTCGACAATCGGCGTCAACGACGGCGTCATCCTGGTCTCGCTCAAGGACGGCCATAAGCCGACCGCGGACTACATCAAGAAGCTGCGTCATGTATTGCCCGCGGTATTCCCCGAGGACACTTTCTATTTCCAGGCGGCCGATATCGTCACGCAGATTCTGAACTTCGGGCTGCCGGCGCAGATCGATGTCCGGACCGTCGGCTATGGCACCAACAATCTGGCTGTCGCCAAGGAACTCCAGAAGCGTCTGGCTGCCATTCCGGGCATCGTTGATGCCCATCTCCAGCAGGAAATCGACGGTCCGGCGTTCTTTACGGATATCGACCGGACCCGGGCCGCCCAGCTCGGCCTGAACGCCAGCACGGTGGCGACCAACATCAACGTGAGCCTCAGCTCTTCCGTGCAGGTGTCGCCGAATTTCTGGACCGATTTGAGCGCGGGCATTCCGTACTATCTCGCCGTGCAGACGCCGGAATACCGGATCAATTCGCTGAATGCGCTTGCCAACACGCCCGTCTCGACGTCGATTGCGGCGAGCGGCCAGACGGTGCCGGGCATGCTCAGCAACATCGCGACGTTCAAGCGCGATACCGTGCCGACCAATGCCAACCAGAGCAACGTCCAGCCGGTCTATGAGGTCTATGCCAGCGTGCAGGGCCGCGACCTCGGCAGCGTGGCGGCGGAGATCGGCAAGGTCACCGCCGACCTGCAAAAGCAATTGAAGCCCGGCAATTCCATTCAGGTGCTTGGCCAGATCCAGAGCATGAACGATTCATTTCGGGATCTCGGCATCGGCCTGTTGTTCGCGGCGGTGTTCGTCTATCTCCTGATGGTCGTGAACTATCAGAACTTCGGCGATCCCTTCGTGGTGATCCTGGCGCTCCCGGCGACACTCTGCGGGATCGTGACAATGCTGTTTGTCACCGGAACGACGCTCAACGTCCCTTCGCTGATGGGCGCGATCATGTCGGTCGGCGTTGCTTCGGCAAACTCCATCTTGCTGGTGACTTTCGCGCGCGAGCAGCAACTGAAGGGGCATTCGGCGTTTGAGGCCGCATTGAGCGCCGGCCACACCCGCATCCGCCCGGTGCTGATGACGGCAGCTGCGATGATCGTCGGCATGATCCCGATGGCGATCGGCGGCGCCGGCGAGGAGCAGAATGCGGCACTCGCGCGCGCCGTCATCGGCGGATTGTTGTTCGCCACGCCCACGACCCTGCTCATCGTTCCTTACCTGTTTGCCATGCTGCGCAAGGGCAACGACGGAAAGCCACACCATGGCGTGTTCGAGGAATTGCCGACATGACAGAGATTGATGTACGTCCGCACGAGAACTTCGGGGACCTTGAGGCTCCGGGCACCGCGACCGGCCCGGTCTTGAGGACCGAGGGTAAACCTGAACGCAGATCCGGAACAGCCATCTTCGGGGCAACCGTGCTGCTGTTGCTTGCTGGCGGGCTTGGTGCCGGCGGAGGGCGCCATTACCAGGCTGAACGCGAGGTCGCCGCGACGGCGGCGCAGGCGCGCACGTTTGTGCCGGATGTTCGCGTCGCGAGCGTTCGTGCCAGCGACGGCACGGAGAAGGTCACATTGCCGGCGACGACGGCTGCTTTCGAGGCCGCAAACATCTTCGCCCGGACCAGCGGCTATGTCGAAAAGCGCTATGTCGATATCGGCGATCGGGTCAAGGCGGGCGCGCTGCTTGCCGAGATCGTCGCGCCCGAGCTCGATCACCAGATCGCACAGGCCCAAGCCACTCTGGCGCAGAGCCAGGGAAACCTGCAGCAGACCCAGGCGAGCCGCGAGCTCGCGGAGGTCACCAACGGGCGCGACAGCAATCTGGTCAAGCAGGGTTGGCTCACCGCGCAACAGGGCGACAATGACCGCCTCACGCTGCGTGCGCAGCAGGCCGCGGAGCAAGCGGCGAAGTCGAATATCGCGGCCCAGCAGGCCCAGATCAAGGTTCTGGAACAGGATAAGGCCTATCAACGCGTGGTGGCTCCGTTCGACGGTGTGATCACCCAGCGCAATATCGACAACGGCAGTCTCGTGCAGTCGGGATCGACCTTCATGTTCACGTTGATGCACGCGGATGTCATCCGCACGCAGGTATTCGTACCCCAGGACGAGGCTTTCGGCGTGGAGCCGGGGGTCGATGCTGTCATCCGGGTTCCGGAGATCCCCGGGCGGGCGTTTCCGGGAAAGGTCACACGCATCGCGACGGCGCTGCAGCCCGGCAGCCGTACATTGTTGACCGAGATCGACGTGCCCAATTCGGACGGCGCGCTTCAGCCGGGGATCTACTGCACCGTCGAGCTGCTGATTCCGCGCAAGACGCCGTCGATGATCATTCCGGCCGACGCCGTCGTCTTCGACGAGAACGGTCTGCATGTCGCGGTCGTGGAGGACGGCGCAGTTCATTTGCACAAGATTTCGATCGCGCGCGATTTCGGCAAGGATGTCGAAGTGCACGATGGCGTCAAGCCAGGCGATCAAGTCGTTCTCAATCCGATGGTGAACCTGACCGAGGGAAGCAAGGTTACAGTGCGCGGGCCGCAGACGAGCTGAATTGCCGTTGGCGATCGACGGCCGCGATGCGCGAAGCCAGCGCTGAAGTGGGGCCTCCGGACCAGGCGTCCACCATTTTTCGATTCTGATCCGGGTCCTTTCTGGAAGTTGGCGCCCGCCAGCGCATATCCCGAGGCGCCGGCCGGTGATCGGCAGACCCCTCCACGAGGTGTGCGCGAAAATCGATATCCCGGCAGGAAAGCTCAGCTCAGCAACCAGAAGGCGGTGATGTGCCCGGCGTGGCCGAAGCGCCGTTGGGGTTGGAAGAAAACATCGACGCCGGATTGGCGAGGTTCATCGAAACGGCTTCGGTGCACGCAGGCGTGTTCGGCGTAGGCATCACGCTCGGCGCGGGACTTATGCTGGTGTTGGTCGTGTCGGGATCGGCCATCGGCGATTGAATGGTGCCGGGCGGCGGCGCTGGCGGAATATCGGGAGTGGAGACGGGCAACGCCGCGGCATTGATCTCCGTGTTGCCTGGTGCGGCCGTGCAGGAGCTGCCCGGCGTGGAGCTGCCGAGAGCGGACGGCGGCGCGATCGTGCCGGTCGTGCTGCCCGTGATCGGACCCACGATGGTGACGGGCAGGGCCGGCGCCAAGGTCAGCGGCAGGCTTGTGCTCGTCATGGGTGGTGTCGATCCCGGCATGCCGGTGATGCTGCCCATCGTGCTCATCGCACTCGGGCTTATGGGAGTGTTGGTGTTTGTCGAGGTAACACTCATGACGGAAGGCGAAAGCTCCACCTCGGTGGGCGAGCAACTCACGCTGGTTCCGGGGAGCGTTGGATCGTCCGCCAGCGGAGGTGAGGCCAGAGTGGTTGCCGGCGCTCCGGGAACGGTCGCGGCTGAGAAAAGACTCGAAAATGGACTCGGTCCCGCTAGGGCCGATGACACAATCGCGCCAGGCGTCGTCGGAATTCCCATGGCGGTCGTGCCCATGGTCGAGACCTGCGCGAAACTGCTGTTGCCGCTCAGCACGAGTGCAGCCGTTGCGTAGAGAAGTGCACGCATTGGAGGCTCCGACGTTGGTTGGCAGTTGCAACAGGAGGTAAGCGGTGAGATCGGCGGCCTCAATTCACGTTCGGCTGACAATCGCCTTCGCGGATCTTGGTCAAACGCCCCGATCCGGCACGCGAGCTGCCACGTCATTGGCGCCCAAAGTTCGCGCGAAAGGCGGAGTGCGCTGCGGGTCGCAGCAGCACTCCGTATGCCTGTCCGGGCGTCCGCTTAGTGATGCCGCATCCCGAGATGGACGCTTCTGCCGACGAACACAGGTGCTGCGCCACCGGGGTACTCGAGGCCCATCCGGCCCGCCGGCGTCAAGGCGCCACCATTGAGCGCATCCCGGTTCGGGTACATCGCCGAGAAAGCGGCGGGCTCCTGGTCTGCGAAGGACCATGATGCAAAGGCTGATGGACTTGTTGCCGTCAGGATCAGCGCCGCACCAATCAAGGTCTTGAAGATAGTCATATCTGTTCTCCGTTGTGTTGTTCGTGCGGAGAATCTGCGACTGGCGATCTCTGCTGCTCTGGCGGTAGCGCTTCCCGATGAACTGTTCTGTACACGGTCATGTAGGTGTTGCCGGGCGTTGACGAGGATCACTCCTGCGAGAACTGTCGACGCCGGACTCTGTATTCTTTGTCATGATCGCTCTCGCGATCGTGCGTGGCCCGCGCGCATGTGGCGCCCAAATTCGAGTTCAGATCACCGCAGCATCTGGAGCAGTAATCATGAAGCTGATATCCCTTCTTTTTTTCGCCCTCTGTCTCATCCTTTCCGGCACCGAGGCTTTCGCCCGCGGCGGTATGGGGGGTATGGGGTCGCATATGTCGATGGGTAGCGGGCTCGGCATGGGTGGCGCGCTCGGCACGAGCGCCGCGACGCCAGGAACGAACTCGTTGGGCACGGCCCTTCCTTCGTCCGGTGTCGGCGGCCATGCCATGAAGGGGCCGCCGCTCGGCACCAACCCCGCCATCGACCAGGAGGATGCACAGCTTCAGAAGATGATCGAGAGTTCGATCTGTCGCGGATGTTGAGTCTGTCCACGAATGACGATACCCGCATTTCTGATCCTGCTGGCGTGCCAACTCGCCGGCAACCTGCTGCGCCAGGCGCTTGCGCTTCCCGTACCGGGACCCGTGATCGGGATGTCAATCCTCACCGTGGTCCTGGTGTTCAGGGCGGGAAAGACGACCAGCAAGTCGCCGACAGTCGACGGCCTCGAACACACTGCCGAGACGCTGGTCCGTAACATGGGACTTCTGTTTGTGCCGGCCGGCGTCGGTATCATCACGGAGATCGGAGCATTGCGGCTGCAATGGTTGCCGATCGCTGCGGGTTTGATCGGATCGACACTGTTGAGCCTTGCGGTCACCGGATGGGTCATGCATTTTAGTATCCGCCGGCGCGCGGCGAACCGGTCGGCGGTCGTCCTGCAGGCCTCGGAGAGAAGCTGAGCGAAAGCCTCGTCTGCCATGAGCGCTATTCAACATCTCTGGACTTCGCTCGGCGCGATGCAGGTATTCTGGCTCGCCGTGACGCTGGGGGCTTACATGCTCGGCAACGCGCTGCAGCGTGCGTGTGGCGGCTCGGCGCTCGCAAGTCCAGTGCTTGCGGCTATCATGCTCGTGGCTTCAATCGTCGTGGTGAGCGGGACGGATTACAAGGTCTACGCAGCGCAGACCCAGTTCATGAGCTTTCTCCTTGGACCGGCGACTGTCGCGTTGGCCGTTCCGCTCGCGCGGAGCGTCCGGCTGGTCAGGGAGAACCTGCTCGGAGTCGGGTTGGCGGTGCTCGCCGGCTCGGTTACCTCGATCGGCTCCGGCATAGGTCTGGTGTGGCTGTTCGGAGGCTCCCGCATGATTGCCCTTTCCATGGCGCCGAAGGCGGCCACCACGCCAATCGCGGTCGCAGTCTCCAGCCAGATCGGCGGCGTTCCGGCGCTGACGGCTGCGCTCGCGATCCTTGGCGGCATTCTGGCGGCGGCTCTCGGTCGGAAGATGCTGACCATGCTGAAGATCGACGATTGGCGCGCCCATGGTCTGGCTGCCGGAATTGCCGGGAGCGGCATTGCCGCTGCAGAGGTGGCTGCCCGCAGTGAGCTTGGCGCCGCGTTCGCAGCACTGGGCATCGGGCTCAATGGTCTCATCATTGGGTTCATTGCGCCTGCGCTCGTCCAGCTCTGGAAGTAACAGGGACGAGAGAGCGGGAGCATGTCGCCAACGTGAACCGCCGAGCGGCCCGTGCGGGTTGGGAGCGCGTACGACATGCACTACTTGATGAGAGGGCAGGGGATGGAGCACGTCGATGCGTTTTCTTTTCTCTTTGGCCTTTGTGATCGCGATGTCCGGCCATGTGAGCGCGGGCACCCTGCATGGCAGGTACAACCAGCACCGGTTGACCGCGCATCATGGACAAGCGGTGCCGTCGGGTGCCTTCACACGTGGGCAACCCCGAATCGCCGTTCCCGGCTGGACCGATGAAGACACCGAGCGTTGGCTCGACAACGCCAGCTCGTCCTGGTCGCAGGCCTAGCGACGCGACCCTTCTCGCGCGCTCGAGATAGTCCGAAGCGTACGACCGCGGCCCGGCGGTTGGCGCTAGGTCTTGCCCTTGGTCTTGACGAGATAGTCGACGATTGCAGGCACATCGCTCTCATCAACAGGAGCTTTGTAGGCCTTGATCATCTTGCCGACCTCGGACTCCCAGGCCGCTTTTGGCAAGGGAGGCTGGTTCAGCACCATGTCTGCCGAGTGGCAGGCCAGGCAGTTGTTGTTGATCGCATTCGCGTCCGAGCCGCCGGGAAACATTTGGTCGCCCGAAGGAAGCTCAACGGTCGTCGATGTGATCGCGGGGGCTCGTTGAACCCACGCGGGGGTGGACGTCAGCAGGGCTGCGGACAATACGCCGACGATGATAGCTGCGTGTCGCATCGTGCTGCTCCTAGGTCGTCGTGATGTGAACCGGCTCGATGACGTCGCGCATGAAGCCGCTGTTGTTCCAGTTGGGCTCTGCCGGTTGAACATCGCCCGCCAGATTCGTGCAGCGCGCCATGAGAGAATGACGGCCCGTCGCCAGCGGCGGGAGATTGGTTTGCCAGCGGCGGAAGCTGTACTTGCCATGGTCCTCGCCCAGCGTCGCGGGTTGCCAGGTCTTGCCGTCATCGACGGAATACTCGACCTTGGCGACACCTGTGTCGCCGCCGAAGGCAATTCCCCGGATCTCGGCGCTTGCTCCCGACGGCAGTGACGCGCCGTCCGCGATGTTGGTGATGAACGATCGCGGCGTCATGCGGCTGATCGGGACCATCTTCACGCCGGTCTGGCCGGGTGTGACGTTGGCGTGCGGGGTATCTGGGATGGTATAGGCGGTGGCCATCCAGTAATTGTCGTCCGGGCGATCAAGCACTTCGATATCGCTCAGCATCTTGACCCAGTACGTCGAGTACCACCCCGGCACGATCAGACGCAGTGGGAAGCCGTTCAGCAGCGGCAGCTGCTCGCCGTTCATGGCAAAGGCGATCATGACCTCGCCGTCACGGGCGTGGTCGATGTCGAGCGACTTCTTGAAGTCTGGCGCCTCGGGCACCACGGGTTCATCCAGTCCCTTAAAGCGGACCTGGATGCCTCCCGATTTGACGCCCGCGCGATCCAGCACGTCCTTGAGCCGCACGCCGGTCCATCGTGCATTGCCCATCGCTCCATGCGCCCATTGCGCGCCGGAAACACGGGGCGCAAAAAAGCCTCGCGAATTGCCCGAACATTGATTGACCGCGGCAAGCTCCACCCGGGGCATCTTGAGCAGGTCGTCGATGGACAAGGACAGCACCTGATTGACGTGCCCGCGCACAGTGAGCCTGAAGGTGCCTGCATCGACCGAGGTGGGGATCACGGCCCAGTGCCAACGCACATAGAACCGGTCGTTCGGGGTGAATACGCCCCGATCGAACACCTCCATCGGCGTCTCCAGCAGTGGCGGTCGCGTGCGCTGCAGGATCATGTCCCGTTTCTGCGGGAATTCGTGCGTCATGGGCCGTTCCCGCGGTTCCCCGGCAATCGGCAGCCGGATCGACTGATCGGCCCAGGCCGACGAGCTGGCAAGCGTGATGCCTGCAATTCCCATGGTGCGGAGCAGGGCACGGCGAGACAGAGCCTGAGTACGTGTATCGCTTTGATGATGTGTCATCGATAGCTCCTTTTCGGGATGGGTTGACCCGTTCTGCCCTGCCACTTATCCGAGGATCAGGTCGGCGAAGGGGGCGTCGGCATGGATTCGTGGTTGCTGCGCACGAGCGTTCGGAACTCGCACGTTCACACCGGGAAAGAGTTGCTCGGCGTGCACGGCGTCCCGGATGTGCGGGACATGCGTAGCGTTAGTGGCGGCCAGTGCGGCCGGCGCACCCAGCGTGCAAGCGGCGATGGCCAGCGAAGCAATAGCGAGAAGAGAATGACGGGATCGAAGCATTGTAGGTCTCCTTTGATTGCGCTCTGGCAAGCTGCGATTTTCAATGTGCTTGCCATGTCCCGAAGCGTAGAGCCTGGCTCCGTCGTGGTCTAACGCGATTGTCAGGTCATTCTGATCGTCTGCGGCGATTGAAACGCGCGAGCCCGGTACGCCAATCACCTCCTCGGCATATCTAGGGGGCAGCGCCAGTCGCAATGCTGGACATCAGTGCGGCTTCTGCCTTGCTCACGTGCCGCTCCTTGTGACGGAGGACGTAGAACGAACGCTTTGCCAACTCGCTGTCCAGTTTGACCAGCCGCTTTGCCGCGACGGCCTTCTCGACGACCAGATCGGAAATGGCCGCGGCGCAGCGGCCCGTTTCAACCGCCGTTCGAATCGCCTCGTTCGACGCCAGTTCGAGTTGGACGGTCAGATCGGAAAGGCGTATCCCGCGTTTCTTCAACGCCCGCTCGAACATTGCACGTGTTCCGGAGCCGGGTTCGCGAAGGATCCATGGCGTCTTGCTCATCCAATCAGGCGGCAGCTTTCGCTGCTCCGCCAGCGGGTGCTGTGCGCCCACCACCGCGACCAGCGAATCGCTATCGATGCGACGCGCGGACAATGCGGGGTCGTCGATGTCGCCCTCGATGAAACCGACATCGGCCATGCCTTCGCGAACGTCGGTTGCGACCTGCTCGGTATTGGCGATCCTCACGTCGATCTTGATACCGGGATGGACCGCCTGAAATGCGAGCAGCCTTGCGGGCAGCCAATAGCTGCCGACCGTCTGGCTCGCGGCAATCGTCAACTGTCCGGCCTTGAGCCCGGCAAAATCCCTCAGAACCTGCTCGGCGTCGTGGGCACGCGCCAGCACCGCCCGCGCCTCGGAAAGGAATGTGCGGCCCTCATGCGTGAGGACGATGCCCCGGCCGACCCGATCGAACAATTTGACGCCATAACGCGCTTCGAGCGCGGCGATTGCCGCGCTCGTAGCCGATTGGGTGAGGTTCAGTTCGCGGGCAGCCTTCGTCACGTGCTGCTTGTCGGCGACTGCGGCGAAGACCCGGAGCTGTTCGAGCGTCATTGAGCAGATCATCCCATGAGCTTGATGACCACAAGACTGAAGCTGGCGATGAAGAGGAAGGCCAGCGCGCCCAATATAGCCGGACGCAGGCCTGCAGCGTAGAGTTTCGACACGTCGGTCTCGAGGCCCATGGCGGCGAGCGCGATGGTAAGGAGGAATGTCGCCAGGGAGATCATCGCGCTCTTGGCGCCGCCCGGGATGGTGATGACGCTGTTGACGGCGACCACCGCGACGAAGCCGAGCGCGAACCAGGGGAGCGGCGGCCTCGCGGACTGTTCGCGAGTGCGCTGCACCGTGAACCGGGTCACGAGGCTAAGGGTCAGCACGACGGGTGCGAGAAGCAGGACGCGGGCGAGCTTGGAAACCGTTCCGATCTCGCCGGCGCGCTGGCTGTTCTGGAAGGAAGCGGCAGCCACTTGTGCAATCTCATGGATCGAGGCGCCGCTCCAGAGGCCGTAGGCGTGGCTGTCGAGATGCAGAAGCCGGGGCAGCAATGGATAGACAAACATGGCGATCGAGCCGAAGATCGTCACGCAGGCGATCGCGTAGGCGACGTCCTCGTCGGACGCCTCGGTGACGCTGTTGGTGGCGACCACCGCCGAGGCGCCGCAGATCGAGGTGCCCGCGGCGATCAGTTCGGTCAGCTTTCGCTCGACGCCCAGGGCGCGGCCTGCTGCAAGCGTGAAGACGAACGTGGCAACGAGTGTGCCAGCAACAATGAAGAGTCCCTTTGCCCCCACGGCTGCAAGCTGAGTCAGCGTGATCTGGAATCCCAGCAGGACGATCGCGAACCGAAGCAGACGGCGCATGCTGAAAGCGATTCCAGGGCGGACGGAAGATGGTGTGCCGACCAGATTGCGCACCGCAATTCCGATCGCGATGGCCAGGATCATGGGGCTGAATGTCGCGATCTGCGGAATGCCGCGCATCAGGTTGGCGCCGAAAGCGATGATCGTGGCCAGGGCGATGCCGGGGACGATCGTAAGGGCGGGCCTTAGATGCGGCAGGAGGGTGTCACGTAGGGAAGACTTGGCTGAGAAGTTGCTGGAGTCTGTCGTCATGGTCATTGGCGTGTCTCCTGGGTTGCGCCAATTGTGGTTCGCGACGACAAATCGATCCAACAGATTTATTTATACATTCTGATCGATCAAATCGATTGTTTCTGCTGCAGGACCGGACCGCATTCGTCGGACTGGCGCCGCATAACGTGCGCGGCGCCTGGCGATCGTCTGGCCGAGCCCCAACAATACGTATGCCGTGACATACCGGCCGCGCGCGGATCGTGGTCTTCAGGCGACCAAGTGCCGGCTCAAACCCTGCCATCGCGGCGTGACTGAATTCGCGCCGGTCGGCAATCATGCGCGAGCCGCGCGATCCCTAACGAGAGTTTTAGTTGTGACGGGTTGATGGTCTCCCAACTTCAAAGTGTACACACAACCAAGGAGACGATCATGACGACCACAGCATCCGCATCTACGTTAGCGATAGATCACGAGGATTGGATCAGCTGCTCTCACTGGGGCATGTTTCCGGTGCCACGAAAGACGCGCTGAGGCCTTCCCGGTTCCGGTGAGCGCGGACTGCGGTACCTCATCGGCTCGAAGCGCGCCTGCAGCGCGTTGCCTTGCCCGGCCAGCGTCTTGGCGCGGCGCCGGCCTCACCGGCTATCGGGCGCTACTCAGCTCTCGTATCGAACCCATCGAGCCGCTCTGACAAAACGGATCTCGTCGCGTCGACGATCATCCGTACGGCGGCGACTCCCCGCAGTCCATGCAACGTCAACCATCCGGCTTGTCCATCGGTTGTGCTTGAACGTTTGGCGCGCTGTTTGGCGAAAACTGCTGCCTTCGCATCGGTGATGGTCGTCGCGATGCGTGCTCAACTCGTTGCGCTTGCCGCGAACGAATCTCGGTGCAAGCAGCCGAATTTGGCGGCCGGACGATTCTCGCGCTTATCCCGTCCCGATCGACGGAAGGCTCGCAGCGGATCGAGCAGCAAGCCCATCCCAGCGAAGACATTCCTGTCCAAGCCGCGCATCGGCGATCGGATCATAGTCGCGCTCACCTGACCGGTTCGTGGTCGGGCCACAATGCAGGTGCGATATGCCAAAAGCCGCTACGAGCCCATCCGCAAACGTCACAGTGCCGCGTCTGTTCGTGCTCGAACTGAATGCCGGATGCATTCACACCATGAATACGGATGGCTCCGATCGCAAGACCATCGTGACCGGCTGCCACCTCCCGGACGGCATCGTCGTCGATGCCGAAGCCGGTCATATCTACTGGACCAACATGGGCATCCCCAACCTGAATGACGGGACCATCGAACGCGCCGACCTCGACGGCAAGAACCGCAAGACCATCATCGCGCAGGGAGCCACTCACACTCCAAAGCAGATCATTCTCGATAGCAGCGTCGGCAAGCTCTACTGGTGCGACCGCGAGGGAATGCGCGTCATGCGTTGCAATCTCGATGGTTCGCAGCTCGAGACGCTGATCGAGGCCGGGCGGGGCGAATCCGATAGCCGGGATCAGACGCGATGGTGCGTCGGACTGACGATCGATCCGAAATTCGGACATCTCTACTGGACGCAAAAAGGGCCTGACAATGCCGGGCTCGGCCGCATCTTCCGGGCCAATGTCGAAATTCCCGCAGGCCAGACCGCAGCCAACAGGTCCGACATCGAGATCTTCTACGACGGCCTGCCGGAGCCGATCGATCTCGAACTCGACCACGAGAACCGCGTCCTCTACTGGACCGACCGCGGCGATCCTCCACGCGGCAACACCGTGAACCGCGCTTCGATCGACAACAAGCCGGCCGAGCCGGAGATCGTGGTGACCCATCTCATGGAAGGGATCGGCATCGCACTCGATGTTCGGAACGACCGCATGTTCGTCACTGATTTTGCCGGCTCGATCTACTCCGCACGGCTTGATGGATCCGGCGAGCGAAATGTCCTCTTCGCTCAGGGCAACCTTACCGGCATTGCCTACGCCGAAATCTAACGAATCGATCGGAGATATGACATGACCGACACCAAACCCATTCGCCGTATCGCAATCATCGGCACCGGCGTGATCGGCGCAAGCTGGTCTGCGCTGTATCTTGCCAAGGGATTGCAGGTGGTCGCGACCGACGTCGCGCCGAACGCGGAAGCCGCGCTGCGCAAGTTCGTGGAGACTGCATGGCCGGCGCTCGAGCGATTGGGCCTGTCACCCGGAGCCTCACAGTCGAACCTGAAGTTTACGGCCGCGCTGGCGCAGGCGGTCGACGGGGTCGATCTCGTTCAAGAGAACGGGCCCGAGCGGATCGATTTCAAGCAGAAGCTGTACGGGCAGCTCGACGAATTGCTGAAGCCCGATGTGATCATCGCATCGAGTTCGTCGGGGCTCACCATGAGCGAAATCCAGAAGGGCGCAGCGGCCCATCCGGAGCGTTGCGTGATCGCTCACCCGTTCAATCCGCCGCATCTGATCCCGCTGGTGGAGATCGTCGGCGGGGCCAAGACCTCGGAAGCGACGATCCGGCGCGTTGATGAATTCTACACCTCGATCGGGCAGCGGACGGTGCGCGTCAACAAGGAGATGCCGGGGCATGTCGCCAACCGTCTGCAGGCGGCGCTAAGCCGCGAGGTTTACTACCTTGTCGCCGAGGGTGTGGTGAGCGCCGCCGACGTCGACACCGCCCTGAGCTGGGGCCCGGGCCTGCGCTGGGGCGTCATGGGCGGCATGATGCTCAACCATCTCGGCGGCGGTCCAGGCGGTATCGAGCACTTCTTCCAGCAATTCACCGGCCCGATGACGGCCTGGTGGAAGACCCTCGGCTCGCCGGTGCTGACACCGGAGGTGCAAAAGAAGCTCATCGACAGCGTCCATGCCGAGGCTGGATCACGCAGCATCGCGGAGCTGGAAGCGGAGCGCGACGAAGTCCTGCTCGGCCTGATTGAGCTGCGCAACAAGGTTGCCAGGAAACGGTGACCCCCCCGGCGCACCAGCCGAGATCGATCAGCCATTCGACCTTTTCACAATACGCCGGCCGTCCGGCCGCAGCATCAGGAGTTCAACATGAGCACAGCCACCGCCTCAGGCAAGGCCGCAGCGAAACCGGTCCCCGTACCCGATGGCGACTTTTATCAGCTGGTCGAGCATCTCACGCCGGAGGAGAAGGCGATCGTCGCAAAGGTGCGGGCCTACATGCAGACCAAGGTCCAGCCGATCATCAACAAATACTGGTCGGATGACGCTTTTCCGTTTGAATTGCTGCCGTCGTTCAAGGAGCTCGGCATCGGCGGTCTCGGCTTTGAGGGCTACGGTTGCGCCGGCGGCAGCCAGAAACTGTTCGGCTTCGTCGCGATGGAGATCGCACGCGTCGACGCGTCGATCTGCACGTTCTGGGGCGTCCACAATGGCCTCGCGATGGGTTCGATCTATCTCGACGGCTCGGAGGAACAGAAGCAGAAATGGCTGCCGCAGATGGCGCGTTACGAGAAGATCGGGTGCTTCGGGCTGACCGAGCCGCTGGTCGGTTCGGGAACGAGCGGTGGTCTGACCACGACCGCCAAGCGTGAAGGCGATACCTGGATCCTCAACGGACAGAAGCGCTGGATCGGCAACGCACCATGGTGCGACCTTTCGATCATCTGGGCGCGCGATCTCGCCGACAACCAGGTGAAGGGATTCATCGTCGAGAACAAGTCGACGCCGGGCTTCAGCGTCGAGAAGATCGAGCACAAGATCGCGCTCAAGGTGGTTCAGAACGGCCAGATCACCCTCAAGGATGTTCGGGTGTCTGAAGCCAACCGTCTGCAGAGCGGCAATTCGTTCCGTGACACCGCGCGTGTGCTGCGGATGACGCGTTACATGGTGGGCTGGGCATCGACCGGCATCCAGATGGGCGCATTCGAGGCAACCCTCAAATACGCCCAGGAGCGACTGCAATTCGGCAAGCCAATCGCGTCGTTCCAGATGGTCCAGGACCTGCTCGCCAAGATGCTTGCCAATCTGACCGCGTGTCAGTGCCTGATGCTCCGCCTGGCGCAACTCGATGACGAAGGCAAGCTCGGCGACCATCATGCGGCGCTGGCGAAGGCATTCTGCACGGCGAAATCGCGCGAGACGGTCTCATGGGGCCGTGAGGTTCTGGGCGGCAACGGCATCGTCGCCGACTACAATGTCGCGCGCTTCTTCGCCGATGCCGAGGCGCTCTACTCCTATGAAGGCACGTATCAGATGCAGAATCTGATCGTCGGCAAGGCCATCACCGGCCACGGCGCCTTCCTGTGACGCCGCAGCGGTGCCGGCGCATCGTCGCCGGCCGCCACACCCAGGAGATATGACCATGGTTTCGGGAACCGCATCGCCCAATCCTTCGCAGGCTTTGACGCTTGCGAATGTCCAATACGAGAAGAAGGGGTCGATCGCCTATGTAACGGTCAATCGGCCCAAAGTGCTCAACGCACTCAACACGCCGACCTGGACGGATTTGCGGTCCGCATTCAGCGAAGCAAAGGCCGATGCATCCGTGCGCGGCGTGATCCTCACGGGTGCCGGGGACAAGGCCTTCATCGCCGGTGCCGACATCAGCGAACTCGCGCATGTCGACGCCTACGACGCCGAGGAATCGAGCCGGTTCGGGCAGGGTGTGCTCGACCTGATCGAGAATCTCGGCAAACCGGTGATCGCAGCGGTCAACGGCTTTGCGCTCGGCGGTGGCTGCGAGACCGCGATGGCTTGCACGATGAGGATTGCGGCAGAGCACGCCAAGTTCGGGCAGCCGGAGGTCAAGTTGGGCCTGCTGCCGGGCGGCGGCGGAACGCAGCGGCTGCCGCGCCTGGTGGGCAAGGGGCGCGCATTGCAGCTGATCCTCACCGGCGAAACGATCACCGCGCAGGACGCCTATCGCATCGGCCTCGTCAACGAAGTCGTACCTGCGGCGGACCTGATCGCGCGGGCCGAGACGATCCTGAACCAGATCGCGGCCAACGCGCCGATTGCCGTGAAGTTCTCGCTTGAGGCCGCCAACAAGGGGATGGAGATCAGCCAAAGCGAAGGCCTGGTGCTCGAAGCGTCCTTTTTCGGCATTTGCGCCGCCACTGCAGACAAGAAGGAAGGCACCGCTGCCTTCCTCGAGAAACGCGCGCCGCAGTTTCACGGTCGGTGAAGCAGCCCTCGCACACAGCGATTAGGAAACACAGCTATGGCAAGCGACAACATCTTCTCCGGACTCAAGGTCGTCGATCTGGCGAGCTTCATCGCGGGCCCCAGTGCCGCGGTGATCCTGTCGGATTTCGGCGCCGACGTCATCAAGGTCGAGCCGCCGAGCGGCGAGCTGTGGCGGCACGCGAACCACATGCCACCGCAGCCGGTCGCCGAGGATCCTTATCCCTGGCACCTCGCCAACCGCAACAAGCGGGGCATCGCGCTCGACTTGAAGTCTCCGAGTGCCCACCAGGTTCTCGAGAAGCTGGTCAAATGGGCCGACGTTCTCATCGTCAACACGCCGCATCCGGCGCGCAAGAAGTTGAAACTCGAATATGAAGATGTGGTGGGGTGGAACCCGCGACTGATCTACGCCGACCTCACGGGTTTCGGCGACAAGGGGCCGGATGCGAACCTTCCCGGCTTTGACATCACCTCGTACTGGGCACGTAGCGGATTGCTGTCGATGACGCGCGATGCCGGTGCGCCGCCGACCTGGCCGGTGGCCGGCAGCGGCGACAATGCCACTGCCGTCGGGCTGTACTCGGCGATCGTCACGGCCCTGTATCGTCGTGAGCGCACCGGCGAGGGGGCGCATGTCACGACATCACTGCTCGCCGAAGGCGTCTGGTCGGCCAGCGTCTCGATCCAGGCCGCGCTGTGCGATGCAAAATTCTTCGGACTGCACGATCGCAAGAATCCTGCGAATGCGGCCATGAACGTCTATCGCGCCAAGGACGACACCTGGTTCGTGCTCATTGTCACGCCCGACAAGTTGGCCGCCGTCGCCAAGGCCATCGGCCGCCCCGATCTGCTGACCGATCCGCGCTTCTCCGATCCGGCCAAGCTGACGGCGAACATGCCGCAGCTCACGGCAATCCTCGACGAGACCTTCTGTGCCCAACCGATGGCACATTGGTACGAGGTGTTCAACGGCGTGCACGTGACGTTCGGCGCGGTGCGTGGACCGCAAGAGGTGATCAACGATCCCCAGCTCCAGGCGAACGACATCATCGTTCCGCTCAGCGGTGCCGGCGGCAAGCTGACGTCCACCATCAGCAGCCCGCTTCAGGTGCATGGCGTCGCCAAGGTGCCGGCGAAACGTGCCCCCAACATCGGCGAGCACAACGACGAGGTCCTCCAGCAACTCGGATTCAGCGCCGCCGAAATTGCCGGTCTGCATGAGAGCGGGGTCGTTCCGAAGGCGAAGTGACGCGAGACGACCCGGGCGGGCGGCGCGCGCCGCTCCGCCTGCATCAAATTCACCGGGATCAGGACGTCGACAATGGATGATATCGTTACCGAACATGGCGGGGGCATCCTGCGCATCCAGTTGAACCGCCCGACCAAGCGGAATGCGATGACGTCGGCGATGTACCTGGCACTTGCAAGCGTGTTCAACGAAGCGGCCGGTGACGACAGCACGCGTGTGGTCCTGTGGCACGGCGCGGGAGATTCGTTCTGCGCCGGCAACGACATCGAGGATTTCCTCAAGAATCCGCCGGGGCCGGGGGAATCACCGCAGTCCGCGCTGATGGATGCGTTGGTCAAGTTCGACAAGCCGGTGGTCGCTGCGGTCCATGGCGCCGCGATCGGCGGCGGCACCACCATGCTGACGCACTGCGACTTCATCTACGCGGGCGAGAGCACGCACTTCCAGATGCCTTTCATCAATCTGGCCGTCGTGCCGGAATTCGGGTCGAGCTACTCCGTGCCGGCGCGGATCGGCCACCTCCGTGCGGCGGAACTGATCTTGATGGGCGCGCCGTTCGACGCCCGGCGTGCGGTGGAATTGGGGCTGGCGACCGCGGTCGTCTCCGACAAGGATGTGTTGACGAGGGCGGCTGAGACGGCCGGGAAGTTGGCGGCGAAGCCGGCGAGCGCCCTGCAAGCCAGCAAGAGGCTCATGAAGCAGCCGTTCCGCGAGCAGATCAAAGCCGCGATGCAAGCCGAGAACGCCGAGTTCAGCGCGCAGGTTCGCTCCGACGACGCAAAAGAGGCGTTCACAGCCTTCCTGGAGAAGCGCAAGCCTGACTTCACGCGGACGACCAAATCTTCAGCGAAAGCATAGGCGCGAGCCAGCTTCGGTTCGGTCCAGGACCTGGAATCAAGACCTGACATCAGGACCCGGACATCAAGATCTGAACATGGAGAATGACCGTGAAGCCGATGAATGTGAGCGTGTTGGTCGGAAGCCTGCGCAAGGCGTCACTCAACAGGATGCTGGCCAACGAGCTGATCTCGCTCGCGCCATCCTCAATGCGGCTCGAGGTCGTCGAGATCGGCCATCTGCCTTTCTATAATGAGGACCTTGAGCGGGTGATTGACCCGCCGCCGGCGGAATGGACCACGTTCCGCGGGTGCATCAAGGCCGCGGATGCGGTGCTGTTCGTCACGCCTGAATACAACCGATCGGTACCAGCCGCTCTGAAGAATGCACTGGATGTCGGATCGCGGCCGTATGGAGGCAGCGTGTGGGACCGCAAACCTGCCGCGATCGTCAGCAGCTCGCCCGGCGCGATCGGGGGGTTCGGCGCCAATCATCATCTCAGGCAGTCGCTGGTGTTCCTGAACGTGCCCACCATGCAGCAGCCCGAGGCCTATCTCGGCCATGCCGACAAGCTGCTTGATGAACATGGCAAGCTGGCCGGTGACGGCATCCACAAGCTCCTGCAGGGATTCATGCAGGCGTTCGCGAATTGGGTCGAGACGATCCGGTCTCGTGACCGACAAATCGCGGGCTAACGGTCAAAAATGGACCGGTTGCAGTCCCTCGAATTCGTCGTGGCATGCGTCGCTGAAGCCTCGTAACAGATCGATCGAACCGTCGATGGCCATCTGACGCAGCTCGACGAAGCTCTTGTCCGGCTCCAGATAGGTGTCCAGGATCTTCCGGGCGACATCTTCGGCCTGGTGGACCACCTGCTTCGAGGACAGCGCCCGCATCCTGCTCAGCTTCGCGTAGAGACCGACCAGGCTGGCGATATCGGCCTCACCGTGCTGGAGCGCATCGATGTAGCACTTGGAGGCTTCATCGATAAAATCCCTATAAAGGAGCTGCCGGCGGGTCGTCTCATGCAGAATCCACTGAGCGCGGACCTGGCTCCGGTGATTCAGCCAGTTGGCAATTCCGCTCGTCAGGCCGCCAACCGCCGCTCCGGTCAGGGCGGCGAGGGCGGAGATAATGGAAGCGTCCACAGGTGCAATCCTAAATTTTGCCGCGGGATCCTGCGGTAATGACCACCGGCCGTGGTCACTGTTACGGCGCGGACGGCCGCGTTCCCTCGGAAATCAACCGTGAGCTCCGCTGCCCGGACAGATAGGACCACAGCCATTGCGTCTGGACGCGGAAGCGGTTCTGGAGTTGCGGCAGGGCAAGCACATGCAGCGCCGCCCAAACCAGCCAGGTCAAAAACCCGCTGCTGTGCAAATGGCCGGACTCGAGGATGGCAAAATTCTTGCCGACCACCGCCATATTGCCTTTGTCGCGGTAGCGAAACGGCCGACCGTCCTCGTGTCCCCTGACACGATTGGCGATCACGCGCCCGACAAATCGTCCCTGCTGAATGGCAGCTTGCGCCACACCGGGCACCGGGTGGCCGTCCTGGCTCATCGTGGCTGCATCTCCTGCGACAAATACGTTGGGCGCTTCGGGGATATCCATGAAGGCGCCAACGAATGCGCGCCCGGCGCGGTCTGTCTGGGTCCCGAGCATCTTCATCACCGGCGAGGCGCTGACCCCTGCGGTCCAAAGCACGGTGGCGCTGGGAATCCGAACCCCGCCCGCGATCACGCCCTGATCGTCGACCTTCTCGACCTTGACGCCGGTCGAAACTTCCACTCCGAGCTTGGCCAGACGCTTGGCTGCCTTTTGTGACAGCGACTCGGCAAAGGTCGGAAGGATGCGGGCGCCGCCATCGAGCAGCAGAATTCGGCTCTTGGCTGGGTCGATCCTGCGGAAGTTGTTGCGTAGAGTCACCGAGGCCAGTTGAGCAATCGAAGCGGCAAGCTCGACGCCGGTCGGGCCAGCGCCTACCAATACAAAGGTCATTTGGCGAGCGCGTTCCTTCGGGTCGTCGGTCGTCTCAGCCAATTCAAACGCACTCAGGATCTTGGTTCGGATCGTTTCAGCGTCGATAAGGCTCTTGAGGCCTGGCGCAAACCGCGCAAACTCATCATGACCGAAATAGCTCGGACGCATTCCGGTCGCGATCACCAGGAAGTCGTATTCGAGCTTTCGACTGCCGATCTCGGGGCAAACGGCCTCGATGGTGCGAGCTCCCAGGTTGATGCCCTTGACCTCGGCCAGCATGACGCTGAGATTCTTCTGCTTGGCCTCGAGCTGCCGGATCGGCGCCGCGATCTCGGATGACGACAGGACAGCGGTGGCGACCTGGTACAACAGCGGCTGGAAGATGTGGTGGTTGCGGCGGTCGATCAGCGTGATGTCGACATCAGCTCGCTTCAGGGCGCGCGCCGCCGCGATACCTGCGAAGCCACCGCCGACGATCAGGACACGTTTTTTGCCCGGGACCGCTTTTGTCGAAAGCTGCGTTTCCGGCGGGAACGATTTGGTCAGAACTGTAGTCATGGATGTACCGACGCTCTCGAGGGGCAGGTCCGATCACATCGGGTACCGCGGAGCCACCAGCTATTCTTGGACGGCGCTGCGGCGCATTGAACGGCCGTGCCTCATCATACCGAGGGCAGGAAGCGCTCATACAACATGCGTGGGAGGATCAGCCCAAACGTCATCGCCATGACGATCAGAAATGCCGTGGTGCCGCTTGCAACGATGCCTGTCAGCAGAGCGGGCGGCGCGCTCGGCCCGATCGAGAGCAATTCGACAAGGCCTGTCGCAGCGTTGAACAGGAAGAAGCCCGGCATCAATGAGACAACGGCGGAGAAGGCGAGAGCTGCGAAGGGCAGATGCCGGCGATCGGCGACCGGCGTCGTGAGGATGCCGACGAGCGTGCAGGCGACGAGTGCCCCGGCTGGCGCGCTTCCTCCGGCGACGGAGATCACCGCCCAGCGTACTGCGTGCGCCAGCATGCCGACGGCGATGGGGAATGGCAGCAGACGCCACGGCATCGAGAAGAATGTGCCGAAGGAAGCGACGGCGCATCCTGCCGCAATCACGTCGATGGCCAGGGGTATGGGCGGGACGATCCGGCTATCGACAGGTTTGCGCCGACGGCCATGAATCCGAACAGGCCACCGGCACAGATCAGCAGCACGATGACACCGGCATAGGCGAGGCGCGCGATTCCCAGTGCAATGCGGGTGCGTGCGAGGTCGATGGCGCCGTTGAGGATATGCGGACCGGGGACCAGCACCATGCAGGGACAGAAGGCGACCAGCGCCGTTGCTACCGGGAGCTGGAAACGGCTCGCAACGGCAGCGACGATGCCCGCGATGAACGCGGCGCAAAGCGGCTGGATCAGCGGATTGTGGCTGAAACCGGAGAACCAGCGACGCACGAGCGCGCCGATGGCGGCGCTGCCCGCGATCAACAGCAGGCTTGCCGCATCCAGTGTCCCGAAGATGACGCCAAGTGAAGCGGCGCCGATGGCCGCGAACAGGGTGAAGCGCGGCGTCGAGGCCGGTGGCAGCCGGCCAGCCGCCCCCAGCGCCGACTGCGCAGCCTTGACCGCCAACGAGCCGCTGCAGACCTGATCGATCACCGTCGTGACGGCCAGCACTCTGCTCATGTCGACGCCGAGCGGCTTGGCTGGAACGATCTGCGAAATAGGCTCGCCGTCGAGCACGACGGTGAGCTCGCCCCAGTACGGGAGCACCCTAACCGTCACGCCGAATGCGCGCCCAAGCCGCTCGGCGGCGGCTACCGTGCGCTCCGTGGTCTGGCCGTGAGCAAACAGGAGCGTGGCCGCCAGCGCGGTCGTTCTTAGCATCGCCTCGCGCGCGAGCGGCTCGGCGCACGGTGTCTCGCCTTCGGTCAATTGCGCTGCGCGGTCCAGTAGCCCGAGCATCGCGCGCCGCCCGCGCGTCCGCTCCACTTTCCGCCTCCCGAGGTTCCGGACAGCCGGCCGGTGCCGGAAGCGGATTTATCGTGAACCGTCACCGACGCGCGAACCGAACCGGACCTCGAAACATATCCCCTGAACTTGACGAGGTTGGGATGGGTCACAATGCCGTCGGAAACATTGACGGTGAAGTTGTAGCTGGGATCGCACGCGCCGCGTTGCGTCACGAACACGAGGTCCCAGGAGCCGTCGTAGGCCGAACGCGCGTGCGCCGTCGAAGCCGAGACGATAGAGCAGGCGGCTGCAAGCAGCCAAAACGAAGACGCCTTCATCGATAGTTCTCCATGGGGCAAGCGGTCGCTTTCGATCAAGCGGAACAGCGTCATCGATATGTGAACCGCGATGCGGCGTGCTGCCGAACGATGACCTGCTTTTAGAAAAGGCTGGCATGGCGCGCCTGTCGAAACGTGCTTCAGATTATCCTGAAAAGGTGCGATCGCAACCCGTGTCGTCAGGTCCGTGCCGGCCGGCGGCCGGTTTTGAGCATGATTGGCCCCAATCGAGCAGCCACGTTCAATCGCGCCGAAGGCGAGCGGCATATTGAATGCGCGCACCGACGGCCGCTCGAACCGAGCACGTCAGCCTGCATTCCCGATTAAGCCTGGAGCATCGCGATGAACATCACGTCCGGCGAGGTCTGACATGCGATACGCTTTGCCGGCCATGGTCTTGATCGGAGCGGTGACGCTTGGCGGTTGCTCCGACGGCGTGCTCGATCCGAAAGGGCCGATCGCCGTTGCCGAGCGGCAGATTCTGCTCAATGCGCTTGGCATCATGCTGGCAATCGTGATCCCGGTGATCCTTGCCACGCTCGGTGTTGCCTATTGGTTTCGTGCCTCGAATCAGCGTGCGCGGTATCGGCCGGATTTCGCATATTCCGGCCGTCTCGAGATGCTCGTCTGGTCGATTCCGGCCATGACCGTGTTCCTGGTTGGCGGCGTGGCGTGGGTCGGCTCACACGATTTGAGCCCGACCAAGCCGCTCGCATCCTCGGTGAAGCCGTTGCGGATCCAGGTTGCTTCGCTCGATTGGAAATGGCTCTTCATCTATCCCGATCAGGGTGTCGCCAGCGTCAATCAACTGACGATTCCCGTCGGCACCCCGGTCAGCCTCGAGCTGACCTCGTCTGGCGTGATGAACAGCTTCTTCGTGCCGCAGCTCGGCAGCCAGATCTACACCATGGCGGGGATGATCACCCGCCTGCAGTTGCAGGCCGACCATCCCGGGACGTACCGGGGATTCTCCGCCCAGTACAGCGGCGAAGGATTCTCCGACATGCACTTCAACGCCGAAGCCGTGACGGGCGAAAAGTTCGCCCAATGGGCCGCTGCGGCGCGCAATGCCGGTCCGTCACTTGATGCGGAGACCTATGCGGAGCTGGCGAAGCCAGGCCGGGCGGTAGCGCCGTTCACCTACCGCTCGGTAGCGCCCGGTCTGTTCGACAGGATCTCGGTCTCGGAGATGCAGTCCGACGATGCGATGTGCCGCAAGTCTCCGACGTCAACAAGGGCGGAAAAATGAATCTACTCGGCAAGCTCAATTGGAGCGCGATTCCTCTCGACCAGCCGATCATCATGGGCGCGTCGGGCGGAATGGTGCTGGTCATCGTGTCGATTCTTGCATGGGTCACCCTCAAGGGCTACGTGCCCTATCTGTGGCGAGAGTGGCTGACCTCCGTCGACCACAAGCGCATTGGCATCATGTACATCATCCTGGCGCTGGTGATGCTGCTGCGTGGCTTTGCGGACGCCATCATGATGCGGGCGCAACAGGCGGTCGCGGCGGGTGGCGCGCAAGGCTACCTGCCGCCCGAGCACTTCGACCAGATCTTCTCGGCTCATGGCACGATCATGATCTTCTTCATGGCGATGCCGTTTGTGATCGGAATGATGAATTTCGTGGTGCCGCTGCAGCTCGGTGTCCGCGATATGGCGTTTCCGACCTTGAACTCGGTGGCCCTGGGGCTGACCGCGTCGGGTATTCTGTTGACCAACATCTCGCTGGCAGTCGGCGAATTCTCGAAGGCCGGCTGGGTCGCCTATCCGCCGCTGAGCGGGCTGCAATTCTCGCCCGGGGTCGGCGTCGACTACTATCTCTGGGCGTTGCAGATCTCCGGCGTCGGCACGTTGATGACGGGGATAAACTTCGTTGCGACGATCCTGAAAACGCGTGCGCCGGGGATGAGCTATATGCGCATGCCGGTGTTTTGCTGGACGTCGCTCGCAGCGAACCTGCTCATTGTTGCGGCCTTTCCGGTACTGACTGCGACGTTCGCGATGCTGCTGCTCGATCGTTACCTCGGCTTTCATTTCTTCACGATCGACGGCCAGGGCAACGCGATGATGTACGTGAATCTGTTCTGGGTGTGGGGGCACCCGGAGGTCTACATCCTGGTGCTGCCCGCGTTCGGCATCTTTTCCGAGGTCGTCTCAACCTTCTCCGGCAAGCCGCTGTTTGGCTATCGCTCGATGGTGGCCGCGACGATGGCAATCTGCGTGTTGTCGTTCGTGGTGTGGCTGCACCATTTCTTCACCATGGGCGCAAGCGCGAACATCAACGGGTTCTTCGGCGTCATGACCATGATCATCGCCGTGCCGACGGGTGTCAAAGTCTTCAACTGGCTGTTCACGATGTACGGCGGCCGCATCCGGTTCACCGTCCCGATTTTGTGGTCGATCGGCTTCATGGTGACGTTCGTGATCGGCGGCATGACCGGCGTGCTGATGGCGGTGCCTCCTGCGGACTTCCAGCTGCACAACAGCCTGTTTCTGATCGCGCATTTTCATAACGTCATCATCGGCGGCACGGTGTTCGGCCTGATGGCGGGCTACAATTACTGGTTTCCCAAGGCGTTCGGCTTCAGGCTCGACGAACGCTGGGGCAGGGTGTCGTTCTGGTGCTGGCTGATCGGCTTCTATATCGCCTTCATGCCGCTTTACGCGCTGGGTCTGATGGGCATGACCCGCCGCATGCAGCATTACGACGTCGCCAGCTGGCAACCGTGGCTGGTGGTCGCGGCGGTCGGCGTCGTCGTCATCCTCGTTGGCATCGTCAGCCAGGTCATCC
The DNA here is from genome assembly GCF_000426785.1 of Bradyrhizobium sp. th-b2. Lineage (NCBI taxonomy): Bacteria > Pseudomonadati > Pseudomonadota > Alphaproteobacteria > Hyphomicrobiales > Nitrobacteraceae > Bradyrhizobium > Bradyrhizobium sp. th-b2. Next base: position 418,401 of record NZ_AUGA01000002.1, on the reverse strand, counting down.
AGCTCGTGGTGTCGATCCGCGACCGCGAGCAGCTGAAGGTGACCGCGGACCCGTGGAACGGCCGTACGCTGGAATGGGCGACGGCTTCGCCGCCGCCGGTATGGAATTTCGCCGTGCTGCCGCAGGTGACCGACATCGATGCCTTGTGGAAAAAGAAGCAGCGCCAGCGCACGCAAGCCCAGCCGGCGAAGGAGCGCAAGTTCGAGCCGATCGAACTGCCGAGGAACAGCGCAACCGGCTTCGTCGTCGCATTCTTCTCGGTTATTGGCGGCTTTGCGATGATCTGGCACATCTGGTGGATGGCGGGTGTCGGGGCAATCGGCATCTTCCTGACCATGCTTGCCTTCGCATTTCGCGACGAGGAGGAAGTCGAAATTGCGGCCGAGCAGGTTGCACGATTCGAACGCGCGCACCAGGCGGAGATTGCAGTATGAATGTCGCAGTTGCAGTTGACGGCGAGGTCCGCGACGAGGCGCGGCCGCATGCAAGCGAGGCCGGACCCGCCGCGAAGCGGGTCGTGGTCGGCTTTGGCTTCTGGATATTCCTGTTGAGCGACATCGTGATGTTTGCGGCGATCTTTGCCGCTTACGCCGTGCTGGCGCACGCAACCGCCGGCGGGCCAAGCGGCGCGCAGCTGTTCAGCCAGGGCAGCGTTGCGATCGAGACCGGCTGCCTGCTCGCGTCAAGCTATACCTGCGGACTGATGTCTCTGGCGGTCAGCGCGCGGCGCTATAGCATCACCTATCTGGGAGCGCTCATCACCTTCGTGCTGGGGGCCGCGTTCCTGGTCCTCGAAGTGCGGGAGTTCGCCGGCATGATCGCCGCCGGAGCAGGACCGCAACGCAGCGCCTTCCTGTCCGCGTTCTTCACCCTTGTCGGTTGTCACGGGCTGCACGTCACCGCCGGTCTGGTCTGGCTGACGGTGATGATGGCGCAGGTCGCGATCAAGGGCTTTCGTGCGAATGTCGAACGGCGTCTGCTCTGCTTCTCGTTGTTCTGGCATGCGCTCGACATCGTTTGGGTATGGCTGTTTACGGTGGTCTATCTGATGGGAGTCCGTTCATGACCGACACAGGCTACGATCGCGCACCCGGCGATGCGGCGACACTGCCCGACGTGGAACAGGGTACGTCGACCGGCGCACTGGTCTACACTATCGGATTGGCTCTTGCGGTGGGCCTCACGGCCCTGTCGTTCTGGGTCGCCAACACATCGTTGCTCTGGGCCGGCGGTGTCTCACTCGGTCTGACTGTCCTTGCGATCGCGCAAATGGGCGTCCATCTGGTGTTTTTCCTGCACGTCACCACGGGCCCGGACAACACCAACAATGTAATGGCACTGGCGTTCGGTGTGCTGATCGTCGTTCTCGTCGTCGTCGGATCGCTCCTCATCATGGCGGATCTGAACGACAACATGATGCTGCCTCCCGAGCTGATGAACCTGCAGATGCAGCGCTGAACGCGCCAGGCGAGGCATGATACGCGGTGCGGTCCCGCCGGGGTTGGAGCGGTGATCGACCTCGGCGCGCATGAACCACCAAGTCCTCGCACGTTCGTCCAAGCGTCGAGGACGATGCCAACGCTAAAGTTCCACGTTGAAAGACCGCGCGCCGCTGGTGGTGGGGACAAGACATGCTGAAGGGATTCACGGCCCCCCGCTCTCCCCTCGGTGTTGCTGCGCTGGTGCCGCCGCCGCCCTGGCACTTTGCAGGCGACGTTCTGGCTGTGGAGTTCTGGAATGATCCTGACGCGTCGGTCCAGATTCTTCCGGCCGGCGTCGAGCTTGACGAGACGAGCCCAGGCCACTCTGTTGCACTGTTCACGGACTACCAGTTCACCGCGCAGAACGATGAGTATCTCGATCCTGCCAGATATCAGTGCCGCGGATTTAGCATCCTGCTCGACGCGATGTGGAAGGGACGACGAATAGCATGGTGTCCATATTGCTACGTCGATAATGACGCCGCGTTGATGAGGGGGTGGATTCAGGGCTATCCGAGAAAGCTCGGTATTGTGCATCAGACCCGGACATTTGGAACCGCCGGCATGGCTTCGGCGCCGCTCGCGCATGACGGTAGGTTTTCAGCCTGCATGTCCGCCCACGGCCGTTTGCTGGTGCAGGCCGGTGTCACCTTGCGCGAAAAGGCCGAGCGTCTGGTCGGCTTGCTCGATCGGCAGATTGTCGGACGACGACATTTTCCGCGGCTATCCGCGGGGATGCACGATAAGCCAGCCGTCGACGAACTCGTTCGATCGGTTTCGGATCATCTGCTGCTCACGAATATCTGGGTCGGCGAGGCGCAACTCGATTTCCCGGAAGCCTACGGCGAGGAACTGGAGATGTTGGGCCCGCTCAAGGTGGGGCGCGGATATCGGTTCTCGGTTTCCTATTCGGTGACCGGCATCGAGGTTTTGGCAGACCTGACCGCCTAGCCAATCGCAACTGCCACCAACGAGCGTTGCGGAATTGCGGCAGAAATAAACAAGTCGACGCATTTCAAGCAAATTAATGATGCGCTGGTTCCAATAGTCTCCGTGCCACAGGTGATGGACCAGGACATGGGAATGCTCAAGGGCTTTACGGTTCCGAAGTCGCCATTCGGCCAGGCCGCGCTCACTCCATCGCCACCCTGGCATTATGCCGGCGATGCCGTCGGAGTTGAGTTCTGGGCCGACCCGGCCGCCACGGCAGCGACACTGCCGAACGGCCTTTCCCGCGATCCGAAGTCGAATGGGCACGCCGTGATGATGTTTCTGGACTGGCAGTTCACGGCCCAGGACGACGAATATCTCGATCCGGCGCGTTATCAGTATCGCGAGGCGTTGATTTTGGTCGATGCGATGTATGGCGACGTGCCGGTCATGTGGTGCCCCTACATTTATGTCGACAACGACGCCGCGCTTGCATGCGGCTGGACGCGGGGGTTTCCGAAGAAGATGGGCAGTATCTTTCAGACGCGCTCCTTTGCGGCTTCAGGTCCGGCGGCCGTGCCGGTTGCGTCCGGCAGCCGCTTCGGTGCCAGCCTTTCCGCGCATGGCCAGCGTCTTGCAGAGGCCTGCGTCACCTTGCGAAAGCCAGTCGAGGACGGATTGTCCCTCCTCAGCCGCCCGACCGTCCTGTTGCGATACTTCCCGAGGCTGGCGGCCGGTTCCCGGGACCGGCCGGCGGTCAACGAACTGGCGATGTCAATCACCGACAATCTTGCCGTTTCCGGCGCGTGGGTTGGCAAGGCTGAGCTCAATTTTCCGGAAGCGCGAGGTGAAGAACTTCACGCGCTCGCGCCGAAGCGGATCGACGGAGGATTCCGCTACTCGCTGTCTTACTCGGTCAGCGATCTGAAAGTGCTGGAGGACCATGGATCCTAGCGGAGCCGGCGCCGACCTTCGAGCTTTGGGCGGCCCTGTCCGGATCCTCAGGAGTTGCCGGAGGGTGTTGCAATTCTGACAATGTGGCGGTCAACCCATTGTTGTTAAATACGAAAAATGCCCGGCGCGCACACCGCGACATTAACCTTCCATAACGCTGATTAACGCGCCAAGCGCGGCCCCGTGCGGCATTCTCTCGTCGATCCAAGGTTTCGGACGGTCGTGGGAGAACGATGATGGCAGCACTTCAAGCGACCGCACCGGAATCGTCCCCTGCCGCTGACCAGCAATTTCACCTGGTTGCGAACAGCGTGGCCAGGCTGCTCGAAACCGCAAGGCGAGAGCTGGAGTGTGACCGGGAGGCGGCCAAGGCGTCGCTGGCCACGGCGTCCCACATCCTGCAAGCCGAGATCGACCGCTGTTCGTCCGCCCATGACGCTTCAAGGGGCGGTCTGGCGGCATGGCAGATCCTGCGTGTGCGAACCTATGTCGACAGCAATCTGCACCGTACCATACATATCCGGGATCTCAGTATGGTCGCGCGCCGAAGCCCGGCGCATTTCTCCCGGAAATTCAAACTGGCGGTCGGCCAGTCGCCGCATGCCTATGTGGTCAGAAGGCGTATCGAGCGCGCCTGCCACCTGATGATGACAAGTACGGCGTCACTGAGCGAAATAGCGTTGAGTGTCGGCTTCTCGGATCAAGCCCATCTGTGCAGGCTCTTCAGGCAGGCCTTTGGTCAAAGCCCGGCCAACTGGCGGCGCGAGCGCGGAATTCCGGGCGATGTCACCGCCAGAATTGACGCGGACGCGAGCGCCGCATGAACGATCCGCGGGGCAGGGTGCTGAGCTTTGGCCCTTTCGAACTCTCGATCCGAAACAGGCTTCTGAGCAAAGACGCAACGGTTGTGCCGCTCGGCGCGCGCGCGATGGATCTCCTCATCGTCCTGGTGGAGCACGCCAATAGGGTCGTCGGCAGACGGACTCTGATTGAGCGGGTCTGGCCGAAGCGGGGAGCCGAGCAGGTCAGCCTTCGCGTCCACATCTCGGCGCTGCGCAAGGCTCTCGATCAGAATGATCCCGGCAGGCGCTATATCGCGAATGTGCCCGGTCGGGGGTACAGCTTCATCGTCCCCGTAACCGCGCTTTCCCCACCGGCGTCGGAGGATTACCGCCCTTCAAAGCACCGGCTCCCTGCGCGCCTGATGCGGATGCTTGGGCGAAGCGATGCCCTGGCTGTCATTCAGATGAAGCTGGTCGAGCAGAAATTTGTGACGATCGTCGGGACCGGCGGCATCGGCAAGACTACATTGGCGGTCGCCGTGGCTCATGAAATGAGCTCCGCTTTTGACGGCCACGTTCATTTCGTCGACCTGAGCACGCTCGGTGACGCTTCGCTCGTCGCCCCGGCCTTGGCCGCAGCTCTCGGCGTATCGGTACGAACAAACAATGTCGTGCCGGCCTTGATCGATCGTTTGCGGGAGACGCCGGCACTTGTCATTTTCGACGGCTGCGAACCGTCTATTGAAGGTGTGTCCGCTGTTGCGGAAGAGCTGGTTCGAAACGTCCCGACACTGCATCTGCTCGCGACCAGCCGGGAGGCGATGCGTGTCGAAGGTGAACATGTCTACGAACTCGGCACACTTGATTGCCCTCCGGAAGATGGCGGCCTGTCGGCGCGAGACGCGCTGCAATATCCTTCTGTCCAACTGCTGGTCGACCGCGTGCGGGTTGTGCGAAACGACTTCGCGTTGACCGATCAGGAAGCGCCGATTGCTGTGAGAATTTGCCGACGGCTCGATGGCATTCCATTGGCGATCGAACTCGCAGCCTGCCGGGTTGACATATTCGGCCTGTCCGGGACCGCCCGCCTTCTCGATGAGCGGCTAAACCTGTCATGGCCAGGCCGTAGAACCGCCCCGTCGCGGCACCAGACACTGAACGCCACGTTGGAGTGGAGCTTTGATCTGCTTGGCGAGGCAGAGAAGCGGGTCCTGAGCCGACTTAGCGTTTTTGCCGGTGGATTCACGCTGGAAGCGGCGGTCGCGGTTGTGGCCGATGAGATCGTGGAAGAAGCGAGCGCTTCGGATTGCGTTTGGGAGCTGCGTTCCAAATCGATGATTGCAGCTCAGGGACAGGATGGGCGGCTGCGTCTGCTTGACACCACGCGCGGGTTTGCCCTGCAGCGATCGGCCGAGAGCGGCGAGCAGGATCTGTTTTGTCGCCGTCACGCGCTTTATTTCACCGACCTGTTCAGGCAGGGCGCGGCGATGGATGGATCGGGCGGATCCAAGGCGCTCGCGATCGAGATCGACAATCTCAGAGCCGGCCTGAACTGGGCATTTTCGGCGACAGGCGATGCTAAAATCGGCGTCGAACTCGCTGCGGCATCCGCAAGTGCCTGGATGGCTATGGCGTTGCTCACCGAATGCCGTGACTGGATGGGGAAGGCCATCAGCCATCTCGACCGGATGAATTCGGGCACACGGCAGGAAATGGTCCTTCAGGCAGCATTCGCCAGCTGCGTGATGTTCACAGGTGGCATGACGGATCGATCGTACACGACCTGGGCCAAGGCCCTGCGGCTCGCCGAAGGGCTTGGCGATGTCGATTATCAGGTGGACGCCCTGCTTGTGTTGTGGGCGCACGAGTTGCGCGTACCGAATTATCCGGAAGCGATCAGACTGGCCGACCGCTGCGGCGAGGTTTCGCAAGGAACGGGTCATCTCGGCGCTGTCGCGACCGCCAATTACATGCGGGGTATCACGTACTACCATACGGGCCGAATTGTCGAGGCTCAGGGCCTGCTCGAATTGTCGCTGCATCGCGACGACGAGGCTTCCCGGCAGTTGCTGATCAAGCGATTCGGCTACGACCGCAAGGTCGATAATCTGGCCGGCCTCGCCACCCTGGCGTGGTTGCGCGGCTCTCCGGATCAGGCCCGCAGGTTCAGCGGGATGGCTGTCGCTGAGGCGCGGCAATCCAATCGGGCCGTGAACCTTTGCGGAGCGCTGACCTTTGCATGCTTCATCGCATATCTGACCGATCCGGATGACGGCGAAGCCGTGGCACTTGTCGGCGAGCTTGCCGGCTACGCCGACAAACACGCGCTGCATAATTACCAGGGATTTTGTCTCGGCATGCAGGCCTTCTATAAGGTAAGGCAGGGAGGGGAGATCGGCGCCGCTTCGGCAATGCTTCAGGCAGGTCTCGAGAAGCTGTCGACGGCACGCTACGGAATCTTCGACTGGTTCCTGCAGGCCGAGTTTGCGCGATGCCTGGCCCAGGCGAACCGGCCGAGGGAAGGGCTCGAGGCCTTCGAGCGGGCGAAGATCGATCTCGATCAAAGCCGCTGGTATGGCCCGGAACTGCATCGCATCAGGGGTGAGCTGGCGCTGGGCAATGGCGAGGGATTGGCGGTCAGTCGGCAATATCTTCTGCGCGCGCTCGAGTTGGCAAACAGGCAGGCGAGCTTGTCGTGGGCGCTCAGGGCTGCGACCAGCCTTGTTGTTGCAGAAAAATCGGAAGGGCGAAGGGAACCGGCATGGCATGCCCTGCAATCCACTTACGCGAAATTTCAGGAGGGGCTTGATACGCACGATCTGCGCTTGGCAAGGCACGTGCTCGGCGGTCCATCCCAGCGGGACGGTGTCGTCGTCTCGATGCGGTAACGGCTTGTTGCTGAAGGAGGTTTGGGCTAACACTGGATGGCCCGGGGAGTTTGCACAATACTGACGACGGATGGTGCAACAACCAGATCGTCGACGGTCTTGGCGGGATAATTCATGTCGCTCCAACCAATTGGCTCACCGGGTGCAATCCGGCTGCGGTTTGGCCCATTCGAGTTGAATGTCGCCGAGCGCTCTCTCACCAAGGCAAACCAGGTCATTTCGCTTGGCGGCAGGGCTTACGACATCCTGATCGCTCTTCTCGAGAAAGCCGGTGAGGTTGTCCCGAAGTCCGAATTGATCGCAAAGGCATGGCCTGACGTCACCGTCGAAGAAGGGAGTCTTCGGGTCCATCTGTCGGCGCTGCGCAAGGCGTTGGGCGACGGACAGTTCGGCGACAAGTACATCACGAACCTTCAGGGACGTGGCTACAGCTTCATTGCGGCTGTCACCCGCCTTCCCGCGGACCGTGACGACGCAGCTTCCGGATTGTCCAACGTACCGCCGGCACTGGGCCGCATGGTCGGTCGTGACGATGTTGTCTCCGAGATTCTGCGTTTGCTGGGGGCTGAACGGCGTCTGGTTACGATTTTGGGTACAGGGGGCATAGGCAAGACGACGGTTGCTTTGTCGGTCGGACACGGCGCACTGGCCGACTTCTCGGGTGCCGCATATTTTGTCGATCTCTCGACCGTAAGCGATGGGGCGCATGTGATCGGTGCGATCGCATCCGCTGTTGGCCTGGACTCGCGGTTCGTCGATCGCGCGGATGTGCTACTCGATTGTCTGCGCGATCGAAGGGCCCTGATCATTCTCGACAGCTGCGAACACCTGACCGAAGGAATCGCGCAGATCGCCGGCAGCGTTGTTCAGAATGCGCCTGATGTGCGCTTGCTTGTAACCAGCAGGGAGGCCCTGAAGGTCCCGGGTGAACATCTGCTCCGCCTTGCTCCGCTCGATTGCCCGCCGGAGCAGCCTGGGCTGACGGCGTCGGAGGTGTTCGCCTATCCCGCTGCACGGTTGTTCGCCGAACGTGCCAGCGCCCGCGGCGGCAACCTGTCGCTCGGCGACGAAGAAGCGGCCATGATCGCCGAGATTTGCCGCAAGCTGGATGGCATTGCGCTCGCCATCGAGCTCGCCGCGGGAAGAGCCGCCGTCTTTGGCGTCGGCAATACCGTGGCGAAGCTGGGTTCGCGCCTCGATCTGCTGAGGTTTGGTCGCCGAACGGCCAATCCGCGGCATCAAACGCTCGAGGCGACGCTGGACTGGAGCTATGATCACCTTTCCGAGCTTGAACAGACAGTGTTGCGGCGCATCGCGATCATGGTCGGGCACTTTTCATTGGAGACTGCGATCGCCGTGGCGGAGCAGACCGGACTTGACCGGTCTGAAGTCGCGGGCGCGGTCGAAAATCTTGTCGACAAATCGCTCGTCGCGGCGTGGCCCGGTTACCAAGGGACGCGGTACCGGTTGCTCGACACCACGCGCTGCTATGCCTTGGAGAAGCTCGCCGCGAGCGGTGAGCGTAATTCGGTGGCGGAACGCCACGCGCGCCGTCTCGACCGATTGCTGGAGAGGTACAGCAGCGATATCCAGCCCGGGCCATCTCTGGCGAGCGCCATGGAACATTATCTCGGGGATGTCCGCGCGGCACTTGAATGGAGCTTTGGACCGGACGGCAACGACCGCGCTGCCGTACGAATGGCAGCGGCCGCCTCCCGATTGTTCCTGGCGACGTCTCTCTTGGCCGAGTGCCGAGGCTGGATGGAGAAGGCGATCGATCGGATTGCCGCGGACTGCGATCCGCGTGACCAGATGGAAATCCACGCGTCGCTGGCGCTGTCGCTGATGTTCACCGCCGGAAACAGCGAGCGGGTTCGCGATGCCTTCAACACAGCGTTGGCGCTTGCGGAGCGCTGCGAGGATGCCTACCAGCAACTGCGTCTCCTGAGCGGGCTGTCGATGTATTTTCACCGTACGATCGATGCGGGCCGCAGTCTCGAGATCGCACTGCGCGCGGAGGCCGTCGCGAGCACGACCGGCGACCCCGATGACGCCGCACTTGTGGATTCGATGCTGGGAGCGGCGCATTACATGCTCGCCGACCATGTCAACGCGCTGAAATACCTTGAACGGTCCTTGCACAGGTCTCCAGCGCCCCGGCGCTTCAATGCAACTCAGCATTTGTTTGATCTGCGCAACGCTTCGCTGTTCAACCTGATGCGGTCGCATTGGTTCGCCGGCAATCTCGACAGGGCTGTCGGCTGCGCGGAACAAACCGTCGAGGAGGCCGAGAGATCGGATCATCCGATCGCTCTGTGTCGCGCTCTGATTCTGACGATGCCGCTCTATTTCTGGATCGATGACATGGGGCAGGTCGAACGGAATCTCTCCAAGCTCGAGTTGATCGCGGAGAGATACGCGTTAGAACCATTCCGTGCGGTCGCCATGGGACTTAGAGGACGGCATTTCGTTCGCGCCGGTCAGGCGGAGCAGGGTGTGTGCTACCTGCAGGATAGCTTGGAGAAGCTGCAGGCTCTACGATACGAAATGCTTGTGACGGATTTCGTGTCCGAATTGGCGGTCAGTCTGGCGAAGCAAGACCGGCGCACCGAAGCGCTAACCCTCATCGACGAATCGATTGCGACGCAATTGAAGTTGAACAGGCCGCTGCATCTTCCGGCGCTCTTCCTGGCGAAGGGCGAGACGCTGGCGTACGGGGGAAACGGACAGATTGATGCCGCTCACGGCTGTTTTGAGCAGGCGATGGCGCTTGCAGGGCAACAATCTGCGCTATCGTTCGAGTTGCGAGCGGGCTTGCAGCTTGCGCGGCTTGGGATCAAGCGGGGGCAGGTCCGTGGCGCGCACGGTCTCATTGCACCGCTCTACGGCCGATTCACCGAAGGTTTTGCGACACCAGATCTCATTGCAGCAAGGCAGATCCTCGAACAGGCCGACGTGTCGGCGCAAAAGTCCCGGGGCGGGCTGCGAAATCATCGGGTATCGTGAAGGGCTTGAGCGAACCGCCCGCGCTGAATCCGGGGCGATCGGTCGTTCGCTGGTTCTGTCGTCGATACGAATGGAGGTCCGGCCTGTCAATGCGTGGTGACAAGGCCAAGGGTCTGAGCCCGTGATACCGCCTGCGCACGCCGTTCGACACCCAGCTTGTTGAAAACGTTCTTGAGGTGCGACTTCACGGTTTCGGGGCCGATATCGAGGTTGCGGGCGATTTCCTTGTTGGACAGGCCCTCGGCGATCAGCTTGAGAATGCCGGTTTCGCGACGGCTTAGTGCGCTCAGAACCGGTGCACTGAACGTCGGCGCTAAACGATCCTGGCCCGTCTGCTGCAGTCCAGCCTCGATGCGATTGACATACGGGATCAGATCCGTCTTGAGATTGCCACTCTCCCGGGTCGCCCGGAGCAAGCCGGAAACGACTGGCCCCTCGTCAACGACGCTCTGATATAGGCCGGCTGCAGCGCACGCGCTCAGCACGCGCCCGAAGCGGCTCACGGCCTCCGCGACCTTGCCCGCGGCGAGCTGTACCGCCGATAGGCGGATCGCAACCCAGATCAGAAACTGACGATGCTGCATTGCTTCGGCTTCGCGCTGCAGCTGCTGCAGAATAGAGATGGCTTGTTCGTGGTGGGCTTGTTGCGCAAGCAAGCCGGCATGCGCCAGCCTGTGATGCCACCCGATTTCCGTCCACGCGCAAGGCCTTGGTGCCGGGTACTTCAGCGCGAGGTGCTCCAGGCGGTCGACGCATGCGGCGGATTCATCGAGGCGGCCAGCGTTGATGTGGAGCCGCGCTTGCTCGGAGATCACGCCGGCTGAAAGCCGTCCCCAACCTCGTGCGACGCCGAGATTTTCAGCCCGCTCCAGCAGCGTGCGGGCCCGCTCGAAATTCATCCGGGCGGTTGCGACTCGCGATATCACGAAATAGGCGCTCCACACGCAGTCGAGCATCGTGGCGGAGTTGATCAGCGATGCACGATCGATGATCCACGCCTCCGCCTCATCGAGCTGGCCTCGTTCATAATCAATTCGCGCGATCAGACTTGCAGGCAAGGCAGCCGCAATTGAATTCGGCCCGACGTCCTGCTCCGCAATCCGCAAGCCCTCGCGGTAGTGCCCATCGGCCGCTGCGAGACGTATCTGCCGTTCTTCCGCGAGTCCGTTCAGGCAGTGTCGATACACCGAGGCAAATACGTTCCTGCGATCCTCCTCGACCGAATAGGCGATCCACGGCGTCGCATGGAATTGCTTGAGGTCGCCGGCTTTCAGATGACCGAAACGAACAACATTCGAAGCAACGTTCGCAGCCCATGGGTCGGACGAACGGTTCACGCAATCGTTTGCCAGAGGCAGCGCCTGCTCGCTGTCATCCTTCAGCGCGATGGCAACACTGCGGATTGCCTGACATTCGTACAGCAGATTGTCATCCGACGGACGAGTTGCGGCGATATCGCGCTCGATGTCGGCTGCAAGCTTCAGCGCCTCGTCAAATCGCAGCGCGAGCGCCAGCCCCCAGGAAATTGCCAACCGGACTTCGCACTGGCCCCGCATGAGTTCATCGGGAAACTGGCGTTGCCATTCGAGCAAAGTGAAGAGATCACCTCGCTTGATCAGAGCCATTGCGCAATTGTTGATCCAGCCGATCGCACGGTCCGAAGCGCCGGCCGCGATCGCGTGCTGGACTGCGTCAGTCCAGAGTTCGCGGGAAGCATACCAAAGAGCCGCGCGTCCGTGCAGTTCGGGAACTTCAATGCCGCGGTCCGCCTCCAGCCGCTGTCGGAGATATTCGGCAAGCAGCGTGTGGTAACGAAACCAGACACCATCATTGTCGAGCGGCGTGAGCAGCATCTGACGCTGCGCAAGGGATGCCAGGATTGTACGGCTCGAGCTCAAGCCGGTGACGGCCTCGCAGAGAGGACCGGAGAGCCGGTCAAGAATGGCCGTTCGCAACATGAAGTCGAGCATTTCGACCGGAAGCGTATCCGACATCTCCGACAGATAGGCTGCGATTGGACGCTGTGAACCTGAGAGAGAGTGCACATACTCCTTGAACGCCAGTTCGGATTGCGACGGCATCGACGCAACGATGCGCAGGGCCGCCGGCCACCCCTCGGTCTTGCGTTGCAGCAGCTGCACGTCGGAGAGCTCCACGCCGCCGGGCCTGACGCTGTCCAGAAAGGCGTGTGTCTCCTGCATGTCGAAACGCAGGGCTTCGGCGTCTGTCTCGATCAGCTGATTGTGCGCTCGCAGGGTCGCGAGCGGCAGGGGAGGCTCAGTGCGCGTTGTCAGTATCACGTGACAGTGAGACGGTGCGTGCTTCACGAAATACGCGACTGTCTGATGGATGCGGGAAGCGCTGAGGCAGTGGTAGTCTTCCAGGAACAGATAGACATCGTCGTCGATCTCGGCGAGGTCGTTGATCAGGCTGGACAGGACAGCCGTCGGGTCGATCAGATTGTTCTCAAGGATCAGCTCAATTGCCTCGGCGCCGACGTCCGGACAGGCACGGTGCAGAGCCTGAGATACATAAAATAGAAACCGCGTAGCCTCATCGTCGTCCGAATCGATCGTCAGCCACGCGACACAATTGCCGTCCTGCCTGAGCTGCTCTGCCCAGGCAGCAGCCAACGAGCTCTTGCCGAATCCCGCCGGAGCCTTGATCACGCCAAGCCGCTTGTCCGTGAGTTCAGCCAGGATGGCGAGAAGCCGAGGGCGTGCAACCAGCCCTTCGAATCGTGCCGGTACGATTTTGGTCGACAAGAACGGCAGCTCGGCCCTGCCGGGCAAGCTGCCGGTTCCGGGTGCAGGATGGCTCGAGTGCGGCCGGACCAAGGGGCCCCCTTACGTGCGACGGCGCTCCCCCATTCGGGGGGTGCGCACAGAGCGGCAAATGTACGATCTCTGTTAGCGGGAGGGAAGCGCCCCGGCATCTCGCTATTCATTCCGCAATCGGTCGCCATCGCTGATCGCTTTGGGTAAAGGCTGTGCGCAGAGTGCCGAAGCAGGCACATGTCGACAAAGGACACGCCTGGGTTTTGCGCTTCCGGTCGGGCAACCCGAAACGGCATTTGACGTCCTTGTTGAGAGCCATGGCTGACGGTTTTGACAGCGATCTGCGTTTCGGCCCGTTTGAGCTTTCGAGCCGGCAGCGGGTGCTGCGGCGCGAAGGGGTGGAGCTACCCCTGGGCGGCAGAGCCCTCGACATCCTGCTCTACCTTGCTGCGCGTCCAGGCGAGGTGATCACAAAGCGGGAGTTGATCCAGCACGTCTGGCCGGACGTAACGGTCGAAGACGGAAGCATTCGCGTCCACGTGGCGGCGATCCGCAAGGCGCTTGGTGATGGGCAATTTGGCAATCGCTACATCGCAAACATCAAGGGACGTGGCTACTCATTCGTCGGTACCATCGTGTCTCTCGCACACAGTCGTGAGGGCAGGAAGGAGAGGTCCCGGCGGGGAAGTCGGCCGCTGGACCGACCGCTGCCGACGATCGGGCGCGAAGCCGTGGTCGGCCAGGTCAGCGGCACGCTCCGGGATAAGCGGTTCGTCACGCTGCTCGGCCCCGGTGGCATCGGCAAGACGACGGTCGCTCTGGCTGTTGGCCGCGCCGTTGCCGATGAGTTTGACGGGGACGTTCATTTTGTCGACCTGGAGAGCCTGACTGATCCGACCCTGGTGACAGGGGCCGTCGCGACATCCCTCGGACTTGCGCTGAAATCGAAGGATCCCGGACCGGAGCTGGTCGAACTGGTTCGGCCGCGGAAGCTTCTCGTCATTCTCGACAGCTGTGAGCACGTGATCGAGGCGGTCGCGCTGGTGGCCGAGCAACTCTACCAGGGAACGGAGCGGGTGCACCTGCTGACGACGAGTCGCGAGTTGCTGAAAGTCGAGGGCGAGCATTGCTTCCGGGTGCTTCCCCTTGATTTTCCACCAGACGGTTCACACCAGACGGCGCATGCTGTGCTGCGATTTCCGGCTGCGCAGTTGTTCGTCCGGCGGGTTGCGGCGCGGGCGGGAAGCGTCACTCTCACCGATGAGGAGGCGCCGCTTGTCGCAGACATATGCCGAAAGCTGGATGGGATGCCGCTGGCGATCGAGTTGGCGGCCGGCCAGGTCGCAGCACTCGGTCTCAAGAACACGGCGGCGCGCCTCGGGTCTCAACTGCAAGTGTTGAAACTAAGCCATCGGACTGCCGTTCCAAGACACCGGACCCTCAAGGCGACGCTGGACTGGAGCTACAATCTGCTGTCCGACGGGGAGAGGATTGCGCTTCGACGCATCGCTCCCTTCGCGGGCCATTTCAGCCTTGATGGCGCAGTAAATGTCGCCAGCGAGCAGGGTTTCGCCGACGCGGAGATTTTCGACGCCATCGCCGGCCTGGTCGAAAAGTCGTTGGTCGCAACCCGAACCGACGAAACGCAGACACAATATCGATTGCTGGACACGACCCGGGCCTACGCACTCGAGAAGCTGGAGGAGCATGCCGAAGCCGATACGGTGCTCCGCCGGCATGCTGAATACGTCGCTGGAAGCCTGGAATCGCAACGAGCGGCGCTGGCAAAGGCGGAAAGTGGCGCTGGCTCTCCCGGCCGGTTGGGCGCGATTCATCCCGCGGCAGAGCGCAACGATGTGCGACGCGGCAACAGCGGGGTCGCGGCGGGACTCGCCGCCGCTTCGGCGCATCTCAGCCAATTGGGCAACATCCGCGCGGCGCTGGAATGGAGTTTCGGGCCGCATGGTGATGACGAGATCGCGACGAGGCTCGCAGCCGCCGCGACGCAGCGACTTCTCGAATTGTCACTGTTGATCGAATGCCTGCTTTGGGCTGAACGAGCGGTCGACCGGCTCGGAGGACAGTATCGGAACTCTCGCCGTGAGATGGAAATCTACACGTCACTGTCTTTTGCCCTGATGCACTCCGAAGGGAGCGGTGAGTTGGTGCACAAGGCATTTTCCCGGGCGCTGGACGTTGCGTCCATACTGGGAGACCCTGCCCACGAGCTGCGGCTCCTGAGCGGGCTGTTCATGTACTATCGCTGGAATACCGACATTCATGCCGCGCTTGATATCGCTTCTCGAAGCAAAGACACGGCTCTGAAGACCGGGGATCACGACGATCTGGCGCTGGCTGAATCGATGTTGGGTGTCGTCCATTTCTTGATCGGAAATCACCCCGTCGCAATCAAGCATTTCGAATCAGGGCTGCAACACTCGGCATCCGGGTCGCGATTTCGCGCGGGGCAATACTTGTTTCATGACAACAGCCTTTTGCTCATCGGGATCGCGCGCAGCCTGCTGTACATGGGCTTGCTCGACCGCGCACTTGATTGCGCGAGACGAGCCGTGGACGAAGGAGAAAAATCCAATCACCCGGCCACGCTGTGTCGATCTCTGAGCTTCGTTCTTCCGGTCTATCTGGCCCTGGCCGACTCGCGCCGGTCGGAACGCTATATCGCACAGTTGACCAAGCTCGCCGCGGCCTACTCCTTGAAGCCGTTTCGCGCAGTTGCGACGGGTCTGCGAGGCCAGTGGTTGCTTCTTCAAAATGATCTGCGGGAGGGAATTCCGCTGCTCAAGAAGGCCTTGGAGGAGCTTCACACTCATCACCACGATTCGCTCAATATGGAATTCGTCTGCGACCTCGCTGCAGGTCTTATTGCGATGGGCGAGCACCAGGAGGCGCTGACGATGATCGCCAACGCAATTGATGCGCAACATCGCGGCGGGAAGTTCCTGTACATGCCCGCCTTGTTCAGGATGAAAGGACTCGTCCTGGCATCGCGGTCCGATGAAGATTATCCCGAGGCGGAACGCAACCTGCTCTCGGCAATCGACTGGGCGAAACGCCAGTCCGCCACGCTGTTTGAACTGAAGGCCGCAACCGACCTTGCCGAGCTGTCGCTGAAACGGGATCGCTCACCAAAAGCCCTCAAGCATCTCAGCGCGGCTCTCGAGCGGATGCCGGCCGGAATGGCATTTCCAGCCCATGAACGCGCTATGCAAATCCTCGGTCAATTGCAAGCGCGCATCGGAGCCGTCGGTTAGACCGTGCCGGTTCATTGCCGAACGTTGCGAGCGCAGCCGGGTTCAAGTTTTCGCATTCCGATACAAGCGGGACCGTGAGCTGATCACGGCGGCGCCCTTTCCGTTGCTCGCATGCGGCAGGTGCATCGAAGCCGACGAATGTCGTCGCCTGCGTGGAGGGCGGAAGCGCAGTTCGACTGCAATTGACGAGGAGCGAGACCAGCATTCTGTCCGACAGGCACCGGAAAATGGCCATCGACAACCTGTGTTCACGTCCCTTCTGAGCTAGCTTTCGATGGGTTCGCTCGAATCAACGGCGCGTCCGTCGTGGGCGAGCGAGCTACCAAGGGGCATGGTCGTGGCGGCAGCTGGTGATACCAAATCAACACACAGCTATTCGCTCTTCGGCACCCCCGCCGTGAATTCGGTGAAAGACCATTAGCTGCGTTCCTGCCCGTCGGGGCGATGGTGATGCGAGTGGAATGGGAAGTTGTCCTCGATGTCGGGCGTCCGACGCTGCTTCGAGACCAACGATGCGACGAGGCGCCATCCATCGGTGCCGATGAGCGAGAGATACCGCAAGGAGAGTGCTGAGAGATGTCGATGAAATCGAACCGGCCCGATCTAGAAATCCGCACCATGAAGGTCGGGGATCGGATACTGCGCGTTGGTATCAAGCATGGACCGGACGACATGCCGCCGTTGCTGCTGTTCAACGGCATTGGAGCCAGTCTCGAACTCGCGGCGACGTTCATGCAGTCCATGACGAGCAAGGTCGTCATCTTCGATGTGCCAGGTATCGGAGGATCGCCAGGTTTCGAGCTGCCGTATCGGTTGTCTACGATCGCAAGGCTCGGTGCCGATCTGATGAAGACACTTGGCCATGATTCGGTGGATGTCGCAGGAGTATCCTGGGGAGGCGCCGTCGCCCAACAGTTTGCCCAACAGTACCCGCACCTGTGCCGCAAGCTCGTCCTGATCGCAACGGCGCCGGGCTCGATCATGGTGCCTGCCAGACTGTCGGTGCTCCTCAAATTGGTCAGCCCGCGGCGCTATATCGACCGCAGCTACATGGCTGCGATCGCGGCCGAAATCTACGGCGGCGCATTTCGCGATAATCCGACCCTTGTCGCGAGTTATGCCAGCGCCACCAGCAAGATTAACGGCCTCGGATATCTCTATCAGCTTCTGGCGGCAGCGGGGTGGAGCAGTCTGCCATGGCTCCATTCCCTGCGTCAGCCGACGCTCGTGGTCTCAGGGAGTGACGATCCGATCGTTAGACCGATCAACGGTTGGATCCTTTCGGCGCTAATTCCCAACTCCACGTATGAAGTGCTCGACGACGGCCATCTCTTCATCGTCAGTCAACCCGACACGGTCGCGCAAAAGGTGGGGTCATTTTTGCGAAAGTGATCCGAAGCGACCGCATCTCCGGAGCGGAGACCTACCGATGTGAACCGGTCCGTCTCAGATTTCAATCTCGGTGCCGAATTCGACAACCTGCTGAGCGGGAACGCCGAAAAACGCCGCCGAGCCCTTGGCGTTGTGCTGCAGGAACGCAAAAAGCGTCTCGCGCCAAACTGCCATCCCGACCACCGTTTCGCTCGGGATGATCGTTTCACGACCAACGTAGTAGCTGACCTCCGAAGGATCGACGCACAATAGCTTACCTTGACCGCAGGCGAGGATGAGGCCTTGTTCGATCGTGGGGCTCTCCATGAACCCGAAATGGAGAATGACCCGCGAGAGTCCTTCGACGACTTCGCGAACCTCGACACGACTCTCATCAGCAACGCGCGGGACTTCCTCGATGCTCACCGTCAACAGCAAGATGCGTTGATGCATGACGTGATTGTGCCTGATGAACTGCGTCAGCGCGAGCGGGACGCCATTGGCCGCCGATGCCAGGAATATGGCCGTACCAGGCAATCGCGCCTTGCATCTGTTTGTAGCGGTCTCGATCAGATCGGATTCGGGCTGGCGCAACTTGGTGCGGGCGGTCTCCACGAGCCTGGTGCCTCTCAGCCAGGTGATCATCAGGAATGCGACTGTGCCCGCGAGCAGGAGCGGGAACCAGCCACCATCGAGCACTTTTGTTGAATTGGCGGCGAAGAAGATCAAGTCGATGATCAGGAAAAAGCCGTTCACGACGGACACAACGAACGGCGAATAGCCCCAGTGAATTGCAACCAGCGCCGCAAGAAGTGTAGTGATCGCCATCAGTAGCGACACCGAAATTCCGTAGGCCCCGGCCAAGGCGTCCGATGTTCCGAATCCGATTACGGCTCCGAGCGTGGCCGACGCGAGCAGCCAGTTTACCACTGGTAGGTAAACCTGACCGATCGCATGACTGGTGGTATGTCGGATCTGCATCCGCGGGAGAAACCCGAGCTGGATCGCTTGCTGAGTCAACGAGAAGACGCCGGAGATGATCGCCTGAGACGCGATCACGGTCGAAGCCGTCGCCAGGACGACGAGGGGATAGTGCGCCCAGCCGGGCGCGAGCTGATAGAACGGATTTTCAAGCGCGGCAGGATCGGTGATCAACAGAGCGGCCTGCCCGAAATAGTTGAGTACGAGCGCGGGGAGAGCGATCGTGAACCATGCGATCCGGATCGGATGCCGACCGAAATGACCCATGTCGGCATACATCGCTTCTCCGCCGGTCACGGCCAGGAATGCCGCGCCGAGCACGGCGAACCCGATATGCAAATTCCGATGCGCCAGAAAATCGAGCGCGTAGGTTGGGTCGACCGCCAGTAGGACCACGGGAGCGTGTACGATTCCGTTGATGCCGAGCAGGGCGATCGCGAGAAACCAGCCGAACGTGACGGGTCCGAAGATGCGTCCGATGAAGCCCGTTCCCTGCCGCTGCATGAGGAATAGTGCGATCAGAACGACGATCGTCAGGGGAACAATCAGGGGCGCGAGCGCAGGCGCATCGACCTTCAACCCTTCGACCGCGCTGAGCACGGAAATCGCTGGCGTTATTGCACCATCGCCATAGAGCAGCGCGGCGCCGATGAGTCCGATGATCAATAAGCGCGCTTGCGGCGTTCCCGGCTTCGCATTCCTCGCCGAAAGCAGCGCCAACATTGCAACGACGCCGCCTTCACCGCGATTGTCCGCGCGCAAGATGAGCAATGCATATTTGACGGAAATGATCAGGATGAGGGCCCAGAAGATCAGCGACACGACGCCAAGAACGGCATCGACACCGACCGATCCGTCGGGGGCCGCGGCTGCCTTGACGGCCTCCTTCAGTGCGTACAGCGGACTGGTCCCGATGTCGCCATAGACGACGCCGAGGGCGCCTATCGTGGCGGCGAGTTGCGAACTCCCAGTCAATTCACCTGTGCGAACGGTCATAAGATCCTCACGGGCGATGTTGTGGTCCGCAATCCAATGCGCTCTGGTCGATCGGCGGACGCCGGACGGCTTGAGGGTTCTCGATCGTATCCTCGGCTCTTGCGTGCACGTCCGCAGGCGCGCCCGTCTAGTGATAGCCGTGACCGGGTATAATCTTGCCTCGAAACGTCCAGTAGACGAACGCCGTGTAGACAAGAACGAGCGGCAACACGAACAGCACCCCGAGCAGTCCGAAGATCGAAGAGGCTGGGGGCGCGACGGCACTGTAGATCGTGATTGTCGGCGGCACGGCGTAGGGGAAGATGGATATCCCGAGACCCACGAAACCCAACAGGAAGAGAGCTATCGCTCCCAGAAATGGTGCCAGCTCCCGCCGTCGCCGCAGTGATTCATAGGTGAAGACGGCAGCGCCGGTAGTAGCCAGCGGCACTGGCCAAAGGAATGCGAGGTTGTGTCCAGCGAACCACCGTTCCGCGATACGAGGAATCTCCGAAGATGTCCACAGACTGACCACGACGAGAAACAGCAACACGAGGGCCAGCGCCGCCTTCGCGTAACGGCGGCCTCGATTCTGGAGGAGCCCGGTCGTCTTCAGGTTGAGCCAGCACGCACCGAGCAAGGCATAGCCCGCTACGATTGCGGCGCCGCAAAAGAGGCTGAAGGGCGTCAGCCAATCCAGCGACCCGCCGGCGAACTCGTTGTTTTCGACCCTCACGCCCTGGACGAGGCCGCCCAGCACGCATCCCTGCGAGAAGGCGGCGATGAGGGATCCCCAGAAGAACGCACGGTCCCACCAGCCATGATGTGGCTTGGCCACCCAGCGGAACTCGAACGCGACTCCTCTCAACACGAGGCCAAGCAGCATGACGAGAATCGGAACATGCA
This sequence comes from Bradyrhizobium sp. th-b2, assembly GCF_000426785.1. NCBI lineage: Bacteria > Pseudomonadati > Pseudomonadota > Alphaproteobacteria > Hyphomicrobiales > Nitrobacteraceae > Bradyrhizobium > Bradyrhizobium sp. th-b2. The sequence goes on along the minus strand of NZ_AUGA01000002.1, from coordinate 398,078 downwards.
ATGCCGGCATCAGGATCGAGTAGGCGAGCGGGAATGCCACGAGAAGACCACCGCCGCCGAGGACGAGCCAGGTCTCGTTGCCATCCCAGAATGGCGCGATCGTATTCATCATCTGGTCGCGCTCCGTCTCGATGCTCGTCGACGGAAATAGAATGCCGATGCCGAGGTCGAAACCATCCAGGATGACGTACATAGCGACGGCGAATCCGAGAAGGACGCCCCAGATCGTAGCGAGTTGGTCTTCCATGGTCACTCCGCGGAACGAGCCGCGACCGCGCCGCTCTCGGATGAGCGGACGTCGTCAGCGAGCGCGGCTGAAATCGGACGGTTCGCGAGCGCCTCGAGCGCCTCTGCCGGATTCGTTTCCGGTCCCTTCCTGATGAGATGGCGGATGTAGCTGATGCCGGCTCCGAACACCACGCCATAGACCAGCATGAAAAGCGCGATGAAGATCGCTATGTTCGCCGAGGGAATGGGAGAGGACGCGTCGGCTGTCCGAAGTATTCCTTGAGCCACCCACGGCTGGCGGCCGACTTCCGTGGTTGTCCATCCGGCTATGACGGCGACAAAGCCCAGCGGCCAGCACGAGCGGAGGGCCAGTAGATAGATCCGCGTGCGATCCAGCCTGCCGAACAGCCACAGGATGCCTCCTGCGCCGGCCATGAAGATGAACAGGAATCCTATTCCGACCATGATGCGGAACGATAGGAAGATCGGAAGCACCGGAGGCCGATCTCTCGAGGCGAAGTCCTTGAGTGCCGGAATCGGGCCGGTGAGGCTATGCGAAAGGATCAGGCTGCCGAGATAGGGGATCGCCGCTTCGTGGTCGTTTCGCTCCGCCTTCTCGTTCGGTAACGCAAACAAGACCAGCGGCACGGGGCCGTCGTTCTCCCAATGAGCTTCGATGCCGGCGATCTTGGCCGGCTGGTGTTCGAGGGTGTTCAGGCCGTGCATATCGCCGATGAGCGCCTGCAAGGGCGCCAGAATGAGCGCCAATCCCAAGCCCATTCTCAGCATGGTTCTCGCCAGAGCCGGGTGATGGCCTTCGAGCGTATAGCGCGCGCCGACTGCTGCGACGACGAACGCCACCGTAAGATACGACGCGACCATCATATGGCCGAAGCGGTAGGGAAAGCTTGGATTGAAGATGATGGCGATCCAGTCGAGCGGATAGGCGACCCCATCGCGCATCTCAAATCCCGCCGGCGTGTGCATCCAGCTGTTGGCGGAAAGGATCCAGAAAGCTGACATCGTGGTGCCGAGAGCGACGGAGACGGTCGCGGCGAAATGCAGTGCGCGCGGTACCCGATTCCAGCCGAACAGCATGATGCCGAGGAACGTTGCCTCGAGAAAGAACGCCCATACGACCTCGTAGCCGATCATCGGCCCGATGATGTTGCCGAGATTGCGCGAGAAGCGGCTCCAATTCGTGCCGAGTTGGTACGACATGACCAGCCCGGACACGACGCCCATGGCGAAGGATACGGCGAAGAGCTTGGTCCAGAATCGCGCCAATTGATAATAGCGATCGCGTCCGGTCGACAGCCAGAGCGCTTCGAGCGTCGCGATCCACGCAACCAGTCCAATCGTGAAGCTCGGAAAGATGATGTGAAACGCCATCGTAAAGGCGAATTGAGCGCGCGCCAGAAGAACGGCGTCACCGAGCATTGTGAAGCTCCTCCGGCGCGGTACGAAGAGCGTCGTCCTCGTTCGGTCGCCACGCATGCACGGGCTTCCGTCGAGCGGGCAGGCGGGGACCGCCGAAATCTCCTGAGCGATCCCTCATCCGGTCCTCCCTCGCGTGTCCCCTCGAAGCCGGTCGGTAGTGCGCTCGCGCGCTATCGCAGCTCCGCCGGCATTTGACCTAACCATCTCCGGCCCACTCATCCTGTTCAAGGTTGATAGAGGTCACCGCAAGGTCATTCGCGGCCAAGGTTGCGCTTCGACAGGCGCCGCTTCATGATCGGCGTTCGATGATCGTCCGACCCGAACAGGTCAAGGGCGCTGACGGAAGGCTTCCATTCAATTCCGTCGACTGCTCCCGCCTTTGCGCTTCGGACCCGTTCGACTAGGTTGATGGAAGCCAAGACCAATTCCGGGGGGACCGTGGAAGCAACGATTAAGATAGGGTTTGGAGAAAAGCTGCATTCGGCGACCAAAATTGCGGCCGTGATCGAGGCGCTGTTGGAGGAAGGGGTTTCGCCGGCCGAGGCTCTGCGCGGGGTTCACTTGCAAGCCGGTGAGCTCCATCTGCCCACGACGCGCATCTCTCTCAATCAAATGCTCGAGGCTTGCCGAAATGCGATGAAGCTCTCACGCAACCCACATCTGGCCTTCGATGTAGGTTCATCGATACATCTCTCGACCTACGGAATGTACGGCTATGCCATGCTCTGCAGCACCGACTTCCGAAGGACGATGGAGTTCGCCGTCCGATATCATCAGCTGGCGACGCCACTGACGAACATCGTCTTCGAAGAGAAGGGAAAGTACGCAACGTGGACGATCGTGCCGCTTGCGCATCCTCGAATCGATGCCCCCCTCTATCAGTTTGTCACCGAGCTGCAGATCGGCATCCACATCTCGCTGATGCGCGACGTGATGGGAGCGTCGTTCGCGCCGACCAGGATTGCCGTTGTCTGTCCCGGCTCGGAGACCCGGCTGACGCAGGAACTGGTAGGTTGCCCCGTGCTCGTCGAGGAGCCCACGACCCAGATCGTCCTGGATACCGCGTGGCTGGACAAGGCGCCGACCTTGGGCAACCGCGTGACGCATGCGGCGGTGCTTGAGATCTGCGATGGCCTTCTCGTGGACCTCGGTCAGCGCAGCGGCGTTGCGGGAAGGGTCCGGGAGGTGCTGCTCGAGAACATCGCTAACCGCGCCGACTTCGAAACCGTGGCGAAGCGCTTGCGGACCACCGAGCGTACACTCCGGCGTCAACTGCGTGCCCAGCAGACCTCCTTCCGGGAACTGGTCGATGAACTCCGCATGCAACTGGCGATCAAGTATCTTCGCGACACCGACATGACCGGCGAGGATATCGCTGTTGCGGTCGGGTTCAGCGACGCTGCCAATTTCAGACATGCGTTCCGCCGGTGGACCAGAGAGTCACCAAGCGAATTCAAACATCTCGCGACAGATGCAAAGCTTCCGTTCGATCGGTGATTGCTTCCGGCTTGACGACAAGTAAGAACGAAACTCCTGCTTTTGGCCGAATAGAACCGATCGACGACCGTTTGGAACCTTCACCTCCTTGTCAATTCGCGCAAGGCTGCTCCACAACGAATTTGATCACTCGTCGCTAGCTTCAGGCTGCCGTGACTAGCTCGCGGTGAATGGCGATCAAGAACGACGAATGGGGGGGACGCTTTGAGGCGCCATCGGCTGCGCAGTCGCTCGAGTTCGCTTCTGAGAAGCCGACGTCGCAGGCTGAGTCGAAAAGCCGTGCCATACATTCCGATCTCGATTCGAGGTCTAGACGCTCTCGGCTCACTCCGGTCGGGGTGGCCGGCGGACAGCGAACTGGCACGACCCTCCCAAATTGAAACGTCAGTGCCTCGCCCGAGCGAACGCTCGGAGAGACCAGATCAGGTGAAGAGGAGCAGACGTGACTGAAATCACCGTTGCGAACATCTCGGAATATACCGGACGCGAGCTCGGCGTGTCGGATTGGCTGACGGTGGACCAGGCGATGATCGACAAATTCGCTGACTGTAGCGGCGATCGCCAATGGATCCATGTCGATGTCGAACGCGCCAAACGCGAGAGTCCCTATCGTGGACCGATCGCCCACGGCTATCTGTCGTTGTCGTTCGTCGCGCCGTTATCGATGCTGGTCGGCGCGATCCCGCGGGGCGCCGCGGCCGCGTTCAACTACGGTCTGGACAAAGTGAGATTTCTTGCGCCGGTCAAGGCGGGTGCCCGGGTGCGACTGCGAGTGGCGATCGTCGGGGTCGAACGCAAGCAGGATGGGCAGTTGATTATCAGGTCGAGCAACACGTTGGAGATCGAGGGGACGGACAAGCCGGCTCTGATCGCGGAATCCCTCGCCCTCATCGTGCCGGAGAAGTGAGCCCCGGAAACATCAGTCGGCGACGGCCGACGCGAATCGGAGTCGGCGCGGCCAGCGCCAGTGAATTTCAAGTGGCCAGCAAGGAGAAGGAAACCATGACTGAAGATACGCAATCCTGGCTCGACAGGCTGAGGAAGTTCGGGGGGGACTTGGGACTTCCCAAGATCGATGTGGACCAACTCATCGACGCCCACCGCAAGAACCTTGATGCCCTCGACCGCTCGGCGCAGGTGGCTGCCGGGGGAGCCAAGTCGCTCGCCGGCAAGCAGCGCGAGATCCTGGAGAGCGCGCTCACCGAGGCTGCCGCGATGGCGCGCGACTTCAAGCCGACGGGAGACCCTCAGCAGATCGTGGCGAAGCAGACAGAATTCGCCAAAAAGGCGTTTGAGAGTGCCGTTCAGAATACGCGCGATGTCGCCGAGCTTGCGACCAAGACCACCACCGACGCGACGGCAATCATCCGCGACAGGCTGCGCGACAGTCTGAGCGACCTTAGGGCGGGGCTGCGGCGCTCCGACGGCTAGGCTGGCAGGGGGCTTGACTGCGCCGGACGGCGGCCTGTCCGCCAAATCGGGCGCTGTTTTCAGAACGAAGGTCGACATGACGCGATCGCGAGCGTCCGAGGAATCTCGCGATCGTGCAAAGCAGTACGGGGGAATGGATAGCCATGGACGTCACGATAAACATCAACCTCACTCCTGCGGAGGTACGGCAGCTGATGGGTCTTCCCGATGTTCAGCCGTTGCAGGAGGCGGCGCTGGCCAAGATGCAGGACGGGATCATGGCGCGGGCCGAAACGTTCTCGACGGACGGGCTGCTGGATGCGTGGTTCGGTACAAAAGCAAATCCGGCAATGGACGCATTTCGCGACGTCGTCGGCGGAGCGCTGTCACAGGGTCTCGCGCGAGGCATGGCGGCCTCGAAGCGGAAGGAAACCGGTCGAGAATAGATTCGTCTGTTCGGGGCGAGGCGGAGAGGGCGGTAACCAGCTGTAGGGGACGTGCGATGATCGTCCGTGGAAGACCGACATTCTGGGAAATATTCTACCTTTCCTTGGTGATTCCGCGGATCCTGCCGCAGTTGGCGGGCGTTCTGACTCTCTCGTTGCTCGTAGTCGTACTGTCCCGGCATGGTTGGGCGCAGATTCCATCTGTGCCGACCGTCGGGCTCACCGTCATCGGTGCGGCGCTCTCGATATTTGCGGCCTTTCGAAACTCGGCAAGCTATGAACGGTGGTGGGAGGCGCGCAAGAACGCCGGCTTGATCATCGTCGAGTTGCGAAATCTATCGCGTCAGGCCAATTGCTATATCGCGAAAGCACCCGGTGACGATCTGCCTCGTCGCTTCGGACTTCGTTGCATCGCATTCATGCAAGTAACGCGCGATTTCCTGCGTGATCGGCATAGCGAGGAAGAAGTCTCCCGCTATCTGTCGCCTGAAGAGAGCGCGGCAGTGGCTTCGAGCCGAAATGGGTCGAGTTGCTTGCTGGCACACTTCAGCGCCGACATCGCCGGCGCAGTCGCGGCCGGTCGGCTGTCGCCACAGATGGCGCGAACTCTGGAAGAGAAGGTGTCGGCCCTCGCCCTGGCCTGCGGCACGCTCGAACGCACAAAGGCCACGCCGATACCCTTCTCGTACACCCTGGCGCTGCGGCGCCTGACCTACATGTTCTGCTTTCTCGTTCCACTCGGCATTCACGACACGTCGACATACTGGACGCCTCTGCTCGCCGTGATCATCTCCTACATCTTCTTTGGTCTCGACGTGCTCGCGGAAGTCATGGAGGGCCCCTTCAACGACACGTCCATGGTGATACCGCTCGATGCGATGACTCGGGGGTTCGAGATCTACGTTCTGGAATCATTGGGCGAAAAGAATTTGCCCGAGCCGATTCGTCCGAAGGGCTTTGTGCTCACTTGATCAGGCATTCGGTAGAGCATTGACCGATTGTCAAGCCAGTATGGCCGGTTGCGACCTTTGCATTCTGGAAATTTGTGAAAAGGATCGACTGTCTGCTTGAGAACGTCGCGGCACGGGGTCGATGGGTTACGGCGGGCAAAAAAAGATCAAAGAAGAGCTATCAGAAAGGGAGGAACGACATGGCGGAGAGCGTCTACAAGATTATCGAAGTCGTCGGGACCAGCAGCGAGTCCTGGGAAAAGGCTGCGGCCGCCGCCGTCGAGCGCGCGTCGAAGACCTTGAGAGATCTGCGCATCGCGGAGATCGCCGAGCTCGACTTGCAGATTGCAGACGGCAAGGTGCAGGCCTATCGCGCAAGGGTGAAGCTTTCCTTCAAGTTCGAGGATTGATGGCCGATCGGGCCGCGGCTTCGTCAGCAGACTGAGCAGCGGGCCGTGCGAGATGGCGCGTGCCTCGGCCGATAGCGGCGACCGATCTCCCGGCAATTCGACCGATGGCCGCATACAGAGAGGAATTCCCATGACGTTGCAGGTCAGGAATGTAGCGGTGTTAGGCGCCGGCGTTATGGGAGCGCAGATCGCTGCGCATCTCGTCAATGCGAATATCCCGGTCGTCCTGTTCGATCTCGCCGCGAAGGATGGCGATCCGAGCGGCGTCGCCAAGAAAGCGATCGAGAATCTGAGGAAGCTGTCTCCGCCGCCAGCGGCTGTGAAGGATCGCCTCGGCTATATCGAGCCAGCCAACTACGACGAGCATCTGGCGAAGCTCGGGGAATGCGACCTCGTGATCGAGGCGATCGCGGAACGGATGGATTGGAAACTCGATCTGTACAAACGAATCGCTCCGTACGTCACGTCGAATGTCGTGATCGCCTCCAATACGTCGGGACTTTCCATCGAGGAGATGGGGAAGGGACTCCCGGAGAACCTGCGATCTCGATTTTGCGGCGTGCATTTTTTCAACCCGCCGCGCTACATGACGCTGATTGAGATCATTCCCGTGGCGGCAACGTCCCCGGATTTGGTCGACGATCTCGAGAGTTTCCTGACGACGACCCTCGGGAAGGGCGTGGTCCGCGCACTGGATACGCCCAACTTCATCGCAAATCGCGTCGGCGTATTTTCGTTGCTTGCGGTAATGCGGCACACACAGGATTTGAAGCTGACATTCGACGCAGCCGACGCCGTGACCGGTCCCCTGATCGGGCGGGCTACGAGCGCGACCTTCCGTACCGCCGACGTGGTCGGTCTGGATACGATGGCGCACGTGGTCAAGACCATGAATGACCGGCTGCCCGACGACCCCTGGCACAAATACTACGAGGTGCCTGCATACGTGACCGCGTTGATCCAACGCGGCGCGCTGGGACAGAAGAGCGGAGCTGGCTTGTACCGGAGGGAAGGCAGAGAGACCAAGGTGCTCGACCCCGCCACTCAGGAATATGTTCCATCCGGCGCCACGGTCGATCCGGACGTCGAGGTGATCCTCAAGCTCAAGGACCCCGCGGAGAAGTTCGTCAGGCTGAGGAAGAGCGACCACCCGCAGGCCCAGCTTGTTTGGCGCTCATTCCGCGACCTGTTCCACTACAGTGCGTACCATCTCGGATCAATCGCCGACAATGCGCGCGACCTGGATCTTGGCGTTCGCTGGGGCTTCGGTTGGCGTGAGGGTCCATTCGAGGCCTGGCAGTCGGCTGGATGGAAGACCACGGCCGATGCCATCAAGGCGGATATCGCAGCGGACAACACGATGGCAAGAGCGCCGCTTCCCGCTTGGGTTATCGACGGTCGCGTCGGCGTCCATATGCCGACAGGATCCTACTCAGCCCGCGAGGCCGTGACCAAGCCGCGAACGATGCTTCCAATCTATCGGCGTCAGCGGTTTCCGGAGTCGGTATTCGGTGAGGTGCAGCAGATCGGCAAGACGTTGTCCGAGAGCGATGCGGCGCGCCTCTGGACAACAGCCGAGGATGGCAGCGATGACGTGGCCATCCTTTCTCTCAAGAGTAAGGCCGGCACGCTCGGGCCGGACGTGGTCGATGCGATCGTCGATGCCGTAGGGCGCGCGGAGGCCGGGTACAGAGGCCTGGTGATCTGGCAGCCGAAGCCGCCGTTTTCGGCGGGTGCCAACCTGAACGCGTTCATGGAATTCGCGGCGAAGAACGATTTCGGCGGACTGGAGAGCTTCATTGCGCGTTTTCAACAAATGACGGCGAGGTTGAAATATTCGCTGGTTCCCGTCGTGGCGGCCATCAACGGTGCAGCGCTCGGCGGCGGATGCGAAATCGCGATGCATTGCGCGCGCGTCGTTGCATCGCTCGAGTCGCAGATCGGATTGGTGGAAGCGGGCGTCGGTTTGGTACCTGGCGGTGGCGGATTGAAGGAGTTCGCGGTCCGGGCGGCGCGTTTGGCCCAAGCGACTACCATGAACGACCCTTTGATGTTTCTCACCGGACCGTTCCAGATGATCTCGGGCGGAAGGACGGCCACCAACGCACTCGACGCGAAGGAAATCGGATTTCTGCGCGAAAGCGACGTCGTCGCGTTCAATCCGAACGAAGTGCTCCACGTGGCGCAACAGATTGCGCGGTCGCTTTCCGAAGCCGGCTATCGACCTCCCTTGCCCCCGAAAGCCGTCAAAGTCAGCGGCCGCAGCGGAATCGCGACGCTCGAACAGACGCTCGCCAACATGCAAGGCGGCGGGATGATTTCGGAGCACGATTACCGCGTCGGCAGGGCCATCGCGACCGGACTCTGCGGTGGCAACGTAGAGACCGGAACGCTGGTCGATGAGGATTGGTTGCTGGCGGTCGAACGGAAAATGTTCGTCGAACTCGGCAAGACCGAGAAGACACAGATGCGCATCAAGACCATGCTGGAGACGGGCAGGCCGTTACGGAACTGAATCAGCGTGGTGCGGCTACGGATTGTCGATGATCGCAGGGAGAGAGAAGTGGTCAATCAGGTTCAAGATGCCTACCTCGTCGCCGCCGTCAGAACCCCGGTCGGAAAGGCCCGCGGGGCGCTGCGCAATGTCCGTCCCGATGACATGCTCGCTCACGTGATAAGGGCGGCGATGGATCGGGTGCCCGCACTCGATCCGAAGCTGGTCGGCGACGCCATCATCGGCTGCGCCATGCCCGAGGCGGAGCAGGGAATGAACGTTGCTCGCCTGGGCGTCCTGCTGGCCGGGCTGCCGGACAGCGTGCCCGGTCTTACGATCAACCGCTTCTGCAGCTCCGGTGTGCAAGCAGTAACGATGGCGGCCGACCGCATCCGTCTCGGTGAGGCCGATGTGATGATCGGCGGTGGTACGGAGACGATGAGCATGATGCCCACGATGATGGGCAACAAGCCCTCCTACAATCCCGCGATCTTCGAGAAGCAGGAAAACATCGGCATGGCCTACGGGATGGGGCTGACAGCCGAGCGGGTCGCGGAGAAATGGCAGGTCAGCCGGGAGGACCAGGATGCATTTGCGCTGGCGAGCCATCAAAAGGCGACAGCGGCAATCAACGCCGGCAAGTTCCGGGATGAGATAGCGCCAGTTTTCGTGCGCAGCCATGTGCCGGACTCCAGAGCGGCTGCTGTCAAGATCGTCGAGAACACCGTGGAGGTTGATGAGGGACCGCGGCCCGACATCAGCGCGGAGGCCTTGGCCAAATTGCGGCCCGTGTTCGCTTCGAAGGGAAGCGTGACAGCCGGCAACGCATCCCAGATGTCCGATGGCGCCGGTGCAGCCATCCTTGTCAGTGAGAAGATCCTGAAGGAGCACAATCTCAAGCCGCTGGCACGGTTCGTATCGGCAAGCGTCGCCGGCGTGCCGGCAGAGATCATGGGGATTGGTCCCATCGAGGCGATCCCGCGTGCGTTGAAACTCGCCGGGCTCAAGCACGACGACCTCGATTGGATCGAATTGAACGAAGCGTTTGCAGCCCAGGCTCTGGCCTGCATGCGGACGCTCAATCTCGACCCCGCGAAGGTGAATCCGTATGGCGGCGCGATCGCGTTGGGCCATCCTCTCGGGGCTACCGGAGCCGTACGCGTCGCCACGCTCGTCAGCGCCATGCAGCGAGATCCGAAGATCAGGTATGGCATGGTCTCGATGTGCATCGGAACCGGTATGGGCTTCGCGGCGATATTCGAACGGGTCTGAGATTCGGATTATTTTTTCGAGTGAAGCGACGAGGATGGCGGGAGAATGCGGGTGGCTGCCGGCGGAGATCGAGGCGATACGGCCGAAGTAGGCGGGGCTGCGGCTTCTGTGCGGGCGAATCGACGTTTAAAGGAAACGCCGACCGGATTCGTGGACTACGGTGAGATTCCGGAGAGCCGGCAAGGCCGGGAAGCCTCGCTGCACCGCGTGCTGATCGTCGGCGGCGGGGCCGGCGGGCTCGAACTTGCGACGCAACTGGGAGATCGTCTTGGCAGCCGGGGCAAGGCGTCGATCGCACTTCTCGACAAGACCCGGGTGCACGTGTGGAAGCCGCACCTGCACGAGGTCGCTTCGGGCACGCTCGATATCCACGTCGATTCGGTCGAGTACCTCGCCCACGCGCGCTCGCACCATTATCGCTTCCGTGTCGGTGCGATGTGCGGGCTCGATCGCGAGAAGCGCCAAGTCTTCGTGGAACCAATGCTCGATGAGGATGGCCGGCAGCTGATCCCGCCGCGGGTTCTAGGCTACGACACACTGATCGTCGCGGTCGGAAGCGTCGGCAACGACTTTGCCACGCCGGGCGTAAAGGAGCACGCCATTGCCATCGACAGCGCAGATGAGGCGGCGAGATTCAATCGCAAGCTGATCAACGCATGTGTCAGGGCCAACGCCCAATACGAATCGCTGCACGAGGGCCAGTTGCATTGTGTCATCATTGGCGCCGGGGCCACCGGCGTCGAACTGGCGGCGGAGTTGCACAAAACTATGCGCGACATTGCCGCCTATGGGCTGGACAATATCGACTTCGACAAGTCGATCAGGCTCACGATCATCGAGGCGGGTCCGCGAATTCTCGGCCCCCTGCCGCAGCAACTGGCCGCGTCGACGGCGGACATGCTGAATCGACTCGGTGTGCAGGTGCTGACGGGCAGGCAAGCAGCCGAGATAACGAAGGATGGGGTAAGACTGGCGAGCGGTGAATTCATTCCCGCGGAGATGGTTGTCTGGGCCGCCGGCATAAAGGCGCCCGATTTCCTGAAGGACATCGACGGGCTCGAGACCGACCGCATCAACCGGTTGGTGGTTCGCGATACACTTCAGACCACCCGAGACGACAACATCTTCGCGATCGGCGATTGTGCCTGCTACGTCCTTCCGGAAGAAGGCAAGCCGACCCCGCCGCGCGCCCAGACGGCTCACCAGATGGCTTCGCTGGTCGAGAAAGCCGTCCGCGCACGTCTCAAGAAAAAAGCCCTGCCGAAGTTCAAGTATAGGGATTTCGGCAACCTCGTGAACCTCTCCGAGTACGGGACGGTCGGCAACCTGATCGGGATGGTCGGGAATCGTAGCGTCTACCTGGAAGGCGTGTTCGCTCGCCTCATGTACCGATCGCTCTACAAAATGCATCAGCGAGCGCTGCACGGAACGCTGAAGACCGCGCTTGATACCGCTGCCAAGTTGATTTCGCGGCGCACCGAGCCGTGCGTGAAGCTGCATTGAAATTGGTCGCAGAACAGACAATTGGGGAATCCAGATGAGCGCAGCAATCGTTCCGACGGCAAAATCTGGCAAGACGGGAAAAGTTGTCACGGCGCGTGAAGCCGCACGGCTGATACACACGGGTGATACGGTGGCGATAGGCGGGTTCTTCGGCATAGGCCTCGCTATGGAAGTCGTTCACGAACTGGCGGCGAGCTACGAATCGCACGATGCCGAAGCCGCGTCTTTCGGCAAACCTCGCGATCTGACGCTGGTATGGTGCGTCAGTCCCGGAGACGGCCAGCAGCGCGGAGCCCAACGCCTCGCTCACCCCGGTCTGGTCAAGCGCCTCATCGGCGGTCACTGGACGGCCGTGCCCGCACTTTATCAACTCGTGGCCGGAAATCAGGTCGAGGGCTACAACATTCCCCTCGGGCCGTTGTCGCAACTGTACCGTGATATCGCCGCGGGCAAGCCCGGCCATCTGTCACGTGTCGGGCTCGGTACGTTCGCGGATCCTCGATTCGGTGGAGGAAAGCTGAACGAGAGAACGACCGAGGACCTGATCGAGTTGATGGTCGTCGGCGACAAGGAATACCTCTTCTATAAGTCCTTTCCGATCGACGTCGCGTTGATACGCGGAACAACGGCTGACGCAGATGGTAACATCACGATGGAGCGGGAGGCGCTGACGGTAGATACGCTCTCGCTCGCGATGGCTGCGCACAACTCGGGTGGCCTGGTCATCGCGCAGGTCGAGCGTATCGCCGATGTCGGCACGCTCAATCCGCGACAGGTGAAGGTCCCCGGCGCGCTGGTCGACTGCATCGTCGTTGCGACCACTCCGGAACTTCACATGCAGACCATCGCCACCCCGTACAATCCCGCCTTCGCCTGCGAGGTGCGCGTTCCACTGACCTCGCTGGAGGCGATGCCGATGGACGATCGCAAGATTATCGCTCGCCGCGCAGCGATGGAGCTACGTCCCAACAGCGTGGTCAATCTGGGAGTCGGCATTCCGGAAGGGGTCGCCGCCGTCGCTGCCGAAGAGAAGTGCGCCGACCTCATGACGCTGACCGCCGAGCCGGGGGTCATCGGCGGCATTCCGGCCGGCGGCGTGAATTTCGGAGCCGCGACCAATGCGCAAGCCGTCATCGACATGCCCTATCAGTTCGACTTCTACGACGGTGGCGGCCTCGACGCAGCATTTCTCGGCCTGGCCCAAGCCGACAGGGAGGGGAACCTCAACGTTTCGAAGTTCGGTCCGCGTCTGGCGGGGGCGGGCGGCTTCATCAACATCAGCCAGAACGCGAAGAAGATATATTTCCTCGGCACGTTCACGGCCGGAGACCTCGAAGTCGCGATCGTGGACGGAAAGCTGCTGATCGAGCGGGACGGCAAGGCGAAGAAGTTCGTCAACGAGGTCGAGCACCGCACGTTCTCGGGCCCTTTCGCCGCGCGGAACGGCAAGGAGGTCCTCTACATCACCGAGCGATGCGTGTTCCAACTCACGAAGGACGGACTCGAGCTGATCGAGGTGGCGCCGGGGATCGACATCAAACACGACATTCTCGACAAGATGGACTTCGAACCGATCGTTCGTCAGCCGCGGGAGATGGACCCGAGGATATTCAGGGTCGAGCCGATGGGGCTGCGCGAAGAGCTTCTGCGGCTGCCGTTCGACGACCGGTTCAACTACGACGAAGAGCACAACATACTCTTCCTCAATCTTTCCGAACTCGCGGTGAAGACAAGCGACATCATCGAGCGATATCGCGAGCGGATCCGCTCGATCGTCGAGCCTCTGGGTCACAAGGTCTATGCTGTCGTCAACTACGACGGCTTCGAGCTCGATCGGGACGTTGAGGGTGAATATCTCGACGCCGTGAAGGAGATTGGGGACCGCTATTTCCACGGCGTCACGCGCTTTGCAACGAGCGCCTTCATGCGGGCGAAGCTCGGCGACTCTCTCGCAAAGAGGGGCGTCGCGCCGCACATCTACGAATCGGAGGACGAAGCGAAGGGTGTCGTGAGGGAGACGGTGGCCCGCACATGATCGTTGGTGTCCGGGCGCACAGGAAGCCGCTTGCTGACCCCTGAGGCGAAGTCGCGGAGCCGTGCTGTCAGCGCGTAGAGCGCTGGACGAGGAACAATAGGGAGGCACATCATGACTGATCCGATCACCGATAAACTAGCAGACAATATCGGCCGCGCGCGCGGCACTGACTACTTCCTGATGAAAGAGCAATTGAAGCCGGAGGAGGCAGAGATCCTCAGGGAGGTGCGAGAGTTCGGCGAAGCGGAGATCTTACCGGTCGTCAATTCATATTGGGAACGGGGCGAGTTTCCCTTCGAGTTGGTCCCCAAGATTGCGGCGTTGAACCTCATTGGGGACTACAACATGCGCGACCACGGATGTCGGCCGATGAGCGCGGTCGGCGCGGGACTCGTGATGATGGAGCTGAGCCGTATCGATTCCAGTGTCGCGACGTTCTTTGCAGTACACATGGGGCTCGCGATGCAGTCGATCAACCTGCTCGGTTCCGAAGAGCAGAGGCGCCGCTATCTGCCACTGATGGCAAAATTCGAAAAGGTTGGCGCGTTCGCGCTGACCGAGCCGGATCATGGATCCGATTCGGTGGCCTTGGAGACAACGGCGAGGCGTGAAGGAAATGAATGGGTGATCAACGGCCGCAAGCGTTGGCCGGGCAACGCCGTATGGTGCGACTACATCGTGGTCTATGCCCGCGACGTCGCCGACAAGCAGGTCAAGGCGTTCGTCGTCGAGAAGGACAATCCTGGCTACAAGGCGACCAAGATCCAGGGAAAGATTTCGTTGCGTATGGTCCAGAACGCCGACATCACGCTCACCGACTGTCGGGTTTCGGAGGATGCGCGGTTGCAGAACTGCAATTCGTTCAAGGATTGCGCGAGAGTTCTCATGGGCACCCGCAATACGGTTGCCTGGGCGTCCCTTGGCAATGCCGTCGCGGCCTACGACATCTCACTGAACTATGCTCAGCGCAGAGTTCAATTTGGCAGGCCCATCGCCAAGTCCCAGATGATCCAGTCGATACTGGTCAACATGCTCGGCGACGTCACTGCAATGCAGCTCTACTGCATCCGACTTGGCCGGTTGATTGACGAAGGAAAGCTGGAGGAAACGATGGCGGCGTTGGCCAAGTATTACTGCAGCGTCAAGGCGCGGGAAGTATGCCGGATGGCTCGCGATGTCCTGGGCGGGAACGGCATCACGCTCGACTTCCATGTGATCCGGCATATGTGCGACATGGAAAGCCTGGTGACCTACGAAGGAACGGCGGAAATCCAGTCCTTGATCGTCGGCCGGGATATCACTGGCCATAGCGCCTTCGTCTGACAGGGATGACCTCCGGCGACGGCAGCGCCGTCGGCGGGGGAAGGCCACGGCCATGCAATCGCTCCAGCGCGGTTCTCGCAGGGGCGGCGAAAAATCGGGGAGGGATCGGTGTCGGCAGGGAAAGCGTCAACTTCGGAAACGGCGGCGACCGGGCAGATCGATCTGGCCGAGCAAGCGACCGACGGTCTGCTCGGTCCGAATCCGTTCGTCGGCCTGCGGGCCGAGGACGTCGTCACGAGCTTCCGCGCCATCGGAGAGCAGGCGATCCAGCACCCGATGCTCGTGGTCGAGCAGGAGGCTGCATTGATCCGCGAGCTGATCGCGGTCATGGCCGGGCAGTCGGAACTTGCACCGCCGAAGGTCGACAAGCGATTCGGCGATCAAGCCTGGCAGGAGAATCCATTCTACCGGATGGTGCTCCAGGGGTATTTGGCCTGGACCAACGCGCTCCAGCAGTTCGTCGATCGTTCCGCACTCGATGATAGGACCAAGAGCCGGGCGCGCTTCGCGGTCTCGCTCATGACAGACGCGCTCGCCCCGACCAATACGCTTTTTGGAAATCCGGCCGCTCTGAGGAAAACCTGGGAAGACCGTGGCCAAAATCTGGTCAACGGGTTCAAGAATCTCGTCGACGACATCAACAGCAATGGTGGACTTCCCTCGCAAGTCGACAAGAAGGCGTTTGCCGTTGGCGGCAACCTCGCACTTTCTCCCGGCAAGGTCGTGTTCCGCAATCCAATCCTGGAATTGATACAGTATTCGCCCACGACAGACACCGTCTACGAACGACCACATCTCATCGTGCCGCCGGAGATCAACAAATTCTACGTCTTCGATCTATCACCCGGAAAGAGCATGGTGGAGTATATGGTCGCCCATGGCCTCCAGATGTTCGCGGTGAGCTGGCGCAACCCGACGGCCGAACACCGGAATTGGGGCATGGATGCCTATGTTGCAGCTCTTCGAGAAGCGATCGCGGCCGTGCGCGACATCACCGGCTCGCCGGATCTGATCGTCCACGCGGCGTGCTCGGGCGCCATGACGGCTGCGGCGCTTGCCGGGCACCTGGCAGCGAGCGGTGACACCAGCATTCATGCCATGGTGATGATGGTAGCCGTTCTTGGGCAGACTTCCGATGGAACGCTCAGTCTATTCGCAACGGATGAGACCACGGCGGCCGCAAAGCTGAAATCGCAAACCGCTGGTGTGCTCGACGGCATGGAGATGAATCGCATCTTCGCCTGGCTGCGTCCAAACGATCTCGTTTGGAACTACTGGGTCAACAACTATCTTTTGGGCAACGCGCCGCCAGCCTTCGATATTCTCTATTGGAGCAACGATGCCACCCGGTTGCCGGCAGCACTCCACTCCGAGATACTCGATATGTTTACCGACAATCGCCTGGTCAGACCCGGGGCGATGAAGGTTCTCGGCAATCCAATCGACCTTTCGAAGGTCACTTGCGACAAGATGTTCGTCGCTGGGACTACCGATCACATCACGCCGTGGAAGGGCGTCTACGATTCGGCGCGCGCTTTCGGCGGGAAGACTGATTTCATCCTGAGCAGCAGCGGACACATCCAGAGTCTGATCAACCCGCCGTCAAGCAAGAAGGCGAAGTACTTTCTCAATCCGCAACTCGGCCCCTCGGCCGACGATTGGCTGAGGCTGGCGACGACCGAGAGCGGTTCCTGGTGGAGCTTATGGCAGACCTGGTCGAGCGAACGTTCAGGGGGCAAGCGCGAGGCGCCGACGACGCTTGGCAGCGAGCGCCTAAAGCCGATAGGACCGGCGCCAGGCAGCTATGTACTCGAACCTTGAGCTGGGCCTTGTGGAAGACGTGCGGATTACGCGGAGGCCCGAGAATGTGGATCGGGGCCGGGGAGACGCTCTTCGAGCGCGATTCGATCCAGTGAGAACGTTCATCATTTGATTGAGGCGGCTTCGGCAGGCTGGCCTGACGGGCGTCTTCAATGGGGAGAGCTTCCGCACGACTGAACGAGTGCGAGAGCAGCGCAGTTCTATTGTCTTTGGCACGAAATTTCGGACGATCGGATCACGATCCTCACGGCTGTGGTCCCATCAAGCGCTGGCCGTGCTCGGCACAGAGAATGTGGTTATGGAGGTTGGCAATCCACTGACGCCCAGAGGTCGTCAAGTTCAGATATTGGATTCCTGCCGACAAATGTATCGACACGCTGTTCCAATAGAAGGAGGGATACTTGTCGATGAGATCGGCGGGGGAGGAATATCCGAGTTGTCGATTCATGCCGATCTCTTCGAATTCACTATACAGCGCATTGGCCTTGCGCGAATACATGGGATCGCCGAGTTGCCCAATGAGATCTGCTGCCTGCACCAGCCTGGGCTCCAGATTGTCATTCGTGCTGCCCGGATCGATCGAGCATGGAAAGCGCGTGAATTCAATCGCTCTCGCTACTCGCTCGGCCTCGACAATCGGCGAATTCTCCAGTCGCTCGAAGGCAAAGAGTTTCGAACGATCGACGTGGTAGGGGGCAAGCGCAGCATCTGAAGCGCCGCGAGCGAGGGCAATGGTCCGTCCGCTTCCGTCCACCACGAACTCGGCTTCCGTATCTCCGGCCAGTATGCCGCGCATATAGCCGACATCGTGCAACAGGCACGCCACGATGAGATGACCATAGTCTTCGGGGGCCAAGCGTGTCGACAGCGCCAACCCTCGCAGTATGTCTCGCCCCACCAGGGTAACCAGCATCGTGTGCTCGAAGTTGTGATAAAGCGCATCACTCCGTGCCATGCACTCAATGATGCTTCTTGCGAGAGCCCCAAGGCGCTCTGCCTGATCGTCATGTGCCCGTCCGAAGAGTTCGCGAAAGTCCCTGACAAGAAAGCGGCCAAGCTTTCTTGCAGCCACAGCAGCGATCGTCTTCATATCGGCCTCCAACCTGCTCGAGCTCAGCTCACACGCGCCTTGAGTGTGTGATGTCGATGTTGGGCTCCACTCCACAGATCCATGATCTGGGATCAAGCTTCGCGATAGGTCAACCATTTAAGAGAAATTCCGTGGAGCCAACTGCTCCGATGGCCGAATTGCAGCTGGTGGTGGCCGGTAAGGACCCGGGATCCAGCGGCGTGCTGTGTCTCGCTTAGATCGCAGCTTCATTGCTCAAGCCAAACACCCGATGCGGCTGCGAGAAGCCGGCAATGGGAAACTCACCGAGGTCGGTCCAGCCGCCGGCCGAGACGCCTGCAAACGCGCTCGAGGCCATCACGGTGCGGCTGAGCTTACCGGCGATCTTCTCCAGCCGCGCGGTGAGATTGACCGAGGGGCGATTGCCGACGTAGGTATCGAGCAGCGATGCAGCTGTCCGACGTAGTGCAAAGATCTCCGCGAGTCGCGTGAACGGCAGAAGGGTGGATCGCAACACGGAAAAGATGGTCGTCGGTGAACCCGCCAGGCTCCTTCGTTGCCCAGCTCGCCGCGTGCAGCGAACCATCGGTGAAGTGCAGCGGCAGGACGACGTACTCCGTCACGCCTTCCGCGCGCATCTCGCCGAAGAACGGGAAGCGCGTGCTTTCGGGGTCGTCAAGCCGGTAGCCGACCTCACGGGGCTGGCGTAGAGGATCGCGAACGGACTCTGGTTGAAGCGGTCTGACTCCGGAAGGTCGAACCCTGCGGTATCGATCACGACGCCGGCGTCCGGCTGCCAAACGAAGCTCCGCCCGAATGCATCGGGATGCAGCGTCTGGACAAAGACACCGACGCGGCAGAGCGGCACACCGGCCGTCACCAGGGACTCACAGACCCGGCTCACTACGATTTCGGGCGAGGATACGCCACGTGCGCCGTCCGTGAGCCATTTTGTGAGATTCTCAAGTTCTTCCGTATTCATAGCTGGAATCCGCTAGCGAGCCGCCCGCGAAGCGGGCACGGTTGCGTTGCGTTTTGATGACATCAGCACCGGCTCGCCCAATACAACAGCAGGAATCGACAAGTCGGCGCAGGCTGATCAAATCAATTGTGGGTGCGGACGCGTGCGCAAGGTCGCACGAGGTCGACATGCCGAAGGGCTATGTAACGCTGCCGCGCGCTCTCTCCCGACCTGGGATGGGATCTTGAGACATTCGGCGATCGCGAGGAAGCCGCCCTCGCGACGTAGAAGTCCGATAAGAACCCATTTGTGTCCGTTTAGGCCGTGGAACATCGGCGTGAGCTGAAGCAGAGTATGCAGCGGGATGCCAATTTGAATGGCTCGTAGGCTCGAGCCGGGAGAGAGGGATGACGGCCCCCTTTAGTCCGCGGTTATCGTCGGTTGCCGACCGGGTTGCTGCCGTTGCGTGCGGGGGTGGCGGGCTCTCGACCATGCAGGCCTTGTCGCGGACTGCATCGAAGCCAATTTTTGCTCTCGGATCCGGCCAGCGGGAACTGCGGCTCGATCTGTTTCGCGGACTGGCGCTGTGGCTCATCTATATCGACCACGTCTCGCCCGACGTTCTGAGCTGGTTCACAATGCGAAACTACGGCTTCAGCGACGCTGCCGAAATCTTCATCTTCATCTCGGGCTACACGGCAGCGCTGGTCTACGGCAGGGCGACCTTCGAATCCGGATTCGTGATTGGAACGGCACGCGTGATACGGCGGGTGTGGCAAATCTACACCGCGCATCTGCTGCTATTCCTGGTCCTGATGGCCGAGATCGTCTACGTGACGACAATCGCGGAGAAGCCCTCGTTTTACATTCAGGAAATGGAAGTTGGGGAGTTCTTCAAGCAACCCGGCGCCGTGATGATCCAGGTCCTGTTGCTGCGGTTTCGTCCGCTGAACATGGATGTCTTGCCGCTCTATGTCGTGCTCATGGCCTTTCTGCCAATGATTCTGCAGCTTGCACGATTGCAAAGAGATCTGCCGATCTTCCTGTCAATCGGCGTCTACGCCCTCACGATCCGATATGATTTGCACCTGTCGACTTATCCCGACGGCTTTTGGTCGTTCAATCCCTTCGCATGGCAATTGCTATTCGTCTTTGGTGTCTGGTGTGCGCAAGGGGGTGGGCGGCGGGTATCGCTGGTCCTTAGCTCTCCGCGGATCCTCTGGGTAGCCATCGCCTATCTATGTGCGGCCTTTTTCGTGACTATGACGTGGTGTTTTCCGAGTCTCGAAAGCCTGATCCCCGGCTGGCTCGCTCGGCTGATCTATCCGATCGACAAGGCCGACTTCGACGTCTTGAGATTTGCCCATTTCCTGGCCCTGACTGTCGTCGTCCTGCGCCTCGTGCCGAGCGGTTGGACGGGACTGAAGTCGACCTGGGTGCGGCCTGCTGTTCTTTGCGGCCAGTATTCTCTTCAGATCTTCACGCTCGGGGTTGCTTTGTCGTTTGCCGGCTATACGCTGCTGATAGAGCTGAATGCGGGCCTCACGCTGCACCTCATCGTGGGCGTCGCCGGAATCCTTATTCTGTACGGGGTTGCCAGGATGTTCGCCTGGTACAGATGGGCGACATCGGAGCGCGAGCGCGCAAGAGCAGTTCCATCCAAGCTGACAACGGACGTTGCATGATAGATGTCTGCGACCAGTTCGGGAAGCCAATGTTCGGCTCGCGATCTCTTGAGGACACGCCTGCTTTTGTGATGACTGCCTTTCGACCGTGGTCGAAAGGTTGCGCAGGTTCCGAACCAAGGTTTGATGATCTCGCTAACTGACGGGATGGGGCCTGACATGGCAAAGCAGGGCACAGATCTTTTTGTCGTCGAACGGGACTTGAGGCTCGACCTGTTGCGCGGTCTGGGTCTCTGGATGATCTATCTCGACCATATCCCGGATGACGTCGTCTCCTGGTTGACGCTTCGCAACTACGGATTCTGCGACGCGGCCGAGTTCTTCGTCTTCATTTCCGGTTACCTGCTCGGTTTCATCTATGCGCCAATCGTCGCTGCCGGCCACTTCATGCCGGCGCTGAAGCGGTTGTGGCTGCGGGCCTGGCAGATGTATGTCGCTCATCTCATGCTCTTCCTCGTTTTCACGGCGCAGATCGCCCGCGCCGCGAGACGGTGGGACAATCCGATGTACAAGGACGAGTTCAACGTCGCCAATTTTCTCGCGCATCCCGATGAGTTGATCGGCAAGGCGCTCACGCTGCAATACAAGCCGGTCGATCTCGACGTGTTGCCACTCTACATCGTGCTCGTCTTGGCTGCGCCGTTCGTGGTGTGGTGCTTGGTGCGCCGTCCCAATTTGACTTTGGCCGGCTCGGTGGTGCTTTACGTGCTGGCGCGCTATTTCGACTGGAATCTGCCGTCATACCCGAAGGGCGCAACCTGGTACTTCAATCCGTTTGCATGGCAGCTCCTGTTCTTCTTCGCCGCCTGGTGCGGCCGCGGCGGTGCAGCGCAGATCTCGAAGTTCATGCAGTCGCGCATCGTGTTTGGCGTCGCGGTCGCCTGGATCCTCTTTGCATTCGTTATCGCCATGTCCTGGCATATTCCGATGCTGGAGGCTCTGACGCCGAAATGGATCGTCAAGATGATCTATCCGATCGACAAGACCGATCTGGACATGCTGCGGTTCACCCACTTCCTTGCGCTCGTCGTGATCATCTCGCGCTATCTCAAGCGCGATTGGACCGGGTTGAAGTCGAACTGGCTGCGTCCGCTCGTCTTGTGCGGCCAGCATTCGCTTCCATTGTTTTGCCTCGGCGTGTTCCTGTCCTTTGGTGCTCACTGGATCCTGGTGCAGTGGAGGAGCGCGGTGATCGAGCAATTGGTGATCAGCTTCGCCGGTATGGCGATCATGACGGCCGCCGCATGGGCTCTGGATCGGGCGAGGAGGGTTCCGAATCTTTTCGTGGACTCAGGACTTGGCGCGCAGCCGGACGCCGGAACACAGCCAAGCGCGGCATGAATCCGTCGTGAGGTGGCGTCCGGCAATGCAAGGCTCCGTCTTCGTCCCGACCGTCCACGCGCACGCGGCCACGTGCTCCGCTTGTAGTCGAACAGCTGGCGTATGAGACCCGAACATTCGTTCCCGCGGATCGAAGCTAGAGCAGCAGACGATCGCACGTCCGTGAGTGCAATGCTGGACCGGCAGGCCGGATGGAGCCTCCGGCTGGTCGCTCGTTCGAACGCTTATGATCTTCTGACCCGGGCGCTCCTCGCGGCTCTCGTGGTCGTTGCGTGGTTCTCCGTCAAGGATTACGCGATTTCAAACGATGAAGGGGTGCAGCAGCGCTACGGTGAGCTGATCATCGCCTATTACCGCAGCGGATTCACGGTTCGAGATCTCTTCACGTTCGAAAACCTCTACCTCTATGGCGGGCTGTTTGACGTGACCGCGGTCGCGCTTGCCTCTGTGATTCCCGTCGATCCCTACGAACTGCGTCATATTCTCTGCGCGTTGACTGGAATCGGCGGTATCGCCGCTAGCAGTGCGATTGCCCGATCGATCGCGGGGCCGCGCGCAGGTCTCTTCGCGGCGATTGCGCTTGCGTCGTGCGGCGTATGGTACGGAGAAATCTTCAATCACACCAAAGACATTCCGTTTGCCGCAGCCATGGCGGGGGCGATGCTGTTTCTGGTCCGTACGGCCTGCAAGTTGCCATCGCCTCGAGCAATCGACATTGCGGGCTTCGGTGCTATGGCCGGAGCAGCGTTGGGAATGCGTAGCATTGGCTTGTTGCTGCTTATCTATCTGGGTCTTGCGATCGTTCTTTATCTGCCCTGGCATGAGGGCGCCGGCGCGCGCTTGCGCTTTGTGGCGAATTCGATCTTGAAGACGTTGCCGTCCTGGGCATTGGCCTATCTCATCATGATCCTAGCGTGGCCGTGGGCCGCGCTGTCGCCGCTCAATCCAATCCGCGGCTTGGTGGCATTCTCGGAGTTTCACTACGCTATTCGCACCATGTTCGCGGGACGCGTCTATTCGATGGTCGATGTGCCGCGGCTCTATATTCCGGGGTATCTCCTGGTTCGCGTGCCGTTGATCGTTTTGGCAGGTGCCGTCCTGGGCGCGACAGTGTCCTTCTGGCAAGTTCGCGAACGAGGGAGGCAACAGCGGCTGCGCGATATCACTCTGCTCTCGCTGACCGTGATCTTGCCGTTGGCGTGCGAGGCGGTAGCGCACGGTCCCGCCTTCACGGGAATCCGGCATTTTCTGTTCGTGCTTCCTCCACTTGCGACGCTGGCGGGTATCGGTATCAGCGAAGGACTCGATGCGATTGCAGCCCGAAGCGCCCAGCTGGCGTCGGCTGCGCTGGCATTGACCTGTGCTTGCTTCGCTTGGGAGGGAGTGACGCTGTTGAGGCTGCATCCTTACGAGAGTCTCTCTTATAATCTCCTGGTGGGAGGCCTTCCGGGAGCATTCCGCCGATACGACCTCGATTACTGGTTCAACAGCATGCCGGAGGCGATCCGCACGCTGGAGGCGTTCGTGCGCGACAAGGTGCCCGACCAGTCGCTTCAGCCGCCGAGAATATATTCCGTCGCGGTGTGCGGAGAACGTCCGGCCTTTGATCACACCGTCACGCTGCCGCAATTGCATTGGGACTTCAGATCGGAATGGGACGAGTCGGAGTTCTTCATTGCGCCAACGCACATGAACTGCGACCGCGATCTTGATGGTGAGATCGTTGGTACTGTGGAGAGGTTGGGCGTTCCCATTGCCTATGTAAAGGATCGACGGGCTATCATGAAGCAGCCGTTGGCGACGGTTGCGTCGCCAATTCCAGTTCAAGGATCCGATCTTCGTTAGAAATGCCGTACTTCGAGCGCAGTGTATGACGTTGCTACGCAATTTGGACTTGCCGAAATTGTGGTCGACGAAGCTGAAGGTAGCGCGGTGGGCCGTGGGCAATGGGCGGAACCTGTCCGCTCGTGAGGCATGCCGGTTGGGATGTCATTCGGGCAGCCCGGCTTTCCGCAGTCCTTCCTCGTATCTCGTCAGGTCTTCAGCATGTCGATAAGGGCCAAGCACCTGCTTGAGCGTCGAAACACGCAGCGCGGAATTTAGCCGCTGCAGCCGGACCGTCGTCTCATGTGCTTCCTCGGTCCGTCCGGCGATTGCATTGCTTGCAGCGCTGATACGTACGCCCGCTTGAAAATCCGGATTGTTCTGCATTGCCATTGCAGCCCACGATGCCGCTTCGTCATAGCGGTCCAGGAAAAAATGTGCATGCGCGATCCCGCTTTGAATGTCTGCGAGCCACCAACCAAGGGGACTTAGGCGCGTGGCACGCGCAAAATGCTCGATGGCCAGTTTCGGATCTCCCAGCCAGAGTCTCATCCAGCCACTGCAACGCCACGCCACGGCCAAATTGGAATTGAGCATAAGCGCGCGATCGATGAGGCTTGTGCCAACGCCGAGGTCACGAACAACAAACGCCAAGGCCCATCCGCTCCCGCTGAGCACGCTTGCGTCATCCTTGCCGAGTTCAAGCGCTCGCTGAGCCAGCCTCGACGCTTCAGCGAGCTCGTCCGCTGTGCCTGAAAGCCAGCTGTTGGTCTTGGCATGGGCATAACAGTGACTGGCATGGCTGTACGCAAGCGCGAATTCCGGATCGAGTTCGATCGCCCTGTTGAACAGGCGCAACGCGTCGGCCGTGGCAAGCCGATTGCCGTACTGATAGAACTTGGCCAGACCCCGCAAGTAGATGGCATAGGCATCGAGGCTCTCGGTCGGCTTGTACCTGGCACGTTCTATTTCGGCTGTTTCAACCGCCGGGGCGATCGCGCCAACCACTCTCTCGGTCACTTGATCCTGCAGATCGAAGATGTCCCCGAGCCCACCGTCAAAGCGGTCGGCCCAAAGATGCGCGCCAGTGGCGGCATCGATGAGCTGTCCCGTGATACGGACTCGGTTTTCCGCCTTGCGAACGCTGCCTTCGAGCACGTAGCGGACCCCGAGCTCACGTCCCACCTGCTTCACTTCGACCGCGCGTCCCTTGTAGGTGAAACTTGAGTTGCGCGCGATGACGAACAGTGCCTTGAACCGCGAAAGTGCAGTGGTGATCTCTTCCACCATGCCGTCCGCGAAGAATTCCTGCTCCGGATCGCTGCTCAGGTTCTGGAACGGCAGTACTGCAATGGACGGTTTGTCGGGAAGCGAAGGGGCCGCACCCATCGGCGCGTTATGCGCTTGAGCGCATATCGCGTAGACGCGGACCGGCTTGGCGATGCTCTTGAACTGCTGCTCGCCGCGGTCCTCGAAGCCAACCTCCAACTTGCCCTCGACTTCGCTGTAGACCTGCTCGGAAATCAGGATGCCGCCTGGATCGGCGATCCTCTCCAGCCGGACGGCAATGGTGATGCCGTCGCCTAGCAGATCGCCCTCCGGCCCAACGATAGCGTCACCAACGTTGATCCCGACGCGTAACCTCAGGGGACTATCGCCTGACGCGAGATGGGCCTGTACTTCGACCGCGCATCTTAGAGCGGCCAACGGGCTCGCAAACTCGGCGAGCGCGCTGTCACCCGTAGTCTTGATGAGCCGCCCTTGGTGGCGGGAGAGGCTGGGCGCGATCGACTCTCGCTTCAGCCGCTCGTACTCGGCGTAGGTGGCTTCCGCCGCACGTTCCATCAACGCAGAGTAGCCGACCACATCAGCGGCCAAGATTGCCGCTGATCGCCTCTGTTCCGTGCTGTCTTCGAGACGAATGACCGATTCAATGAACGAGTAGCCTCTTCCTTTAACGCTTGCGATATATCGGTTGCCGAATTGGCCATCCCCGAGCGCTTTGCGGATGGCGGCCACGTGAACCCGGAGGCTGCCCTCCTCCACGGTGACGTCCGACCAGACATGATCGATGAGCTCCGCCTTTCCGATGACCTTGCCTGGACGTTCAGCGAGATAGAACAAAATCTCGAATGCCCGACTGCCAAGGGAAAGCGTGACCCCATCACGACGCAGCACCCTCTTGCTACTGGAAAGCTCAAACGGACCAAATCTCAGCGTTCTATGAACACCACTGCCAGACATAGTCCGCTTATGCTCCATTTGACCGCGATGGTTTCGCTTGGTCGTTGGGCTCAGTAGGGTCCGGCCTGTACCGTCGCACTCTTCCAGACCGGCGCGCGGTGGGCGAGGCGCACCACGGTGCAGATCGGATTGACGGAGGCCGCTCCTTGCTGGTCGGGGTAGACGTTGCGGATTGTGATCCCTCGCAATCGACACGGCGCCGAGAATTCCTGGACAGTGCTCAGCCCTGTAAAGATTGCGTACATGCGTGCGGGAAGATTGGGCGCGGCGACATGGAACGAGCCAAATGAACGCGCCTCGTTGGCGCCGCCGTGGCCGGTCGGCCTGCTCGATCGCCCGACATAGATACCGCAACCGAATTTGCCGCAGGAGGTCGAAACCGGCCAAAGGGCCTGTCCGAACGGTCAACGCGCCGGAAGAGATCGCTCGCATCACCGGCCTGCCGCTCACACGTTGCGACGGCCGCGCTCCGAAGAGCGCTGTCGAGCGCTAATTTAATGCTCCATTCGTCGATTTGCGATCCCGGCGGCTCGGCACCTGCAGTGTTAGCCTGCCTTGATCCGCGGAGTTAGATTAGCGAAAAGATGGCCTCGCCATTTGGAAACGCCTGCCAACCTATTGAATTTGCTGGAGGCCATCTTGGCCATTTCTTCCAAATGCGCTTTGAAATCATTACATATCAAGCAGGTTTTGATTCCGCCATTCGGAGGTTCGATCCCTCCCGCCCCAACCATATTTAAACTATTGATTTTATTAGTAAAAAAATCAGAGGCCAGCTTGGCTGGCGGCCGGTTTGGAAATCGGCTCGGACCACCTTGTTCCAGGCTCCGTTATTTTTTTCTGGGTACTTTTATACCGTCTAGTTTCGAGCCCCGCAGATGGCGCCTGCGCTTCTGATGTGGACGGTCACGCTGTGCTATTCACCCCTGCCACCAGCGATCCGAGGCGACGACATTCGCGATGATCGAGCGAATTTCGACGGCGATGGCCGACCTGGATTCGCTCGATGCGGAATGCGACCGGGTGGTTTGCACCTGGAGGGGCGCTGGCATCTGGAGCTTGAGCGGCAAAGGGAGGCCTGCCTCTCGTTGGACTTCAACTCCAAGACGCTACCAACTTGAAAGGGCGTTTCTGCAGGCCCCGACCGATATGTTCTCTATATTGGCGTGTGGTTGATCGAAGTTGTGCATGGTAGCTCTTCCAGATCGAGCCCGGAATGACGAAGGCGAATCTCGACGATGTTGTCTCTCCCTAAAACCAAGATACGCGTCCTGCTGCTGGAGGGCGTGAACGACTCGGCAGCACGCATGTTCGAAGGCAATGGCTATACCGAGCTGCAACGTCTGCCGAAGGCGCTGGGTGCTGGCGAGCTCAAGCAGGCACTTTCCGGCGTCCATATGCTGGGGATCCGCTCGCGGACACAGTTGACCGCGGAGATCCTGGAGGCTGCCGACCGGCTGATGGTGGTTGGCTGCTTTTCGGTCGGCACCAACCAGGTCGATCTTGATGCCGCGCGACGCTTTGGGATTCCGGTATTCAACGCTCCATACTCCAACACTCGCAGCGTGGCTGAGCTGACCATCGCCGAGATCGTGATGCTGTTGCGCCGGATATTTCCACGGTCGATCTCCGCTCATGCTGGCGGCTGGGACAAGTCCGCCGAGGGTAGCCGCGAGGTGCGCGGCAAGACGTTGGGCATCGTTGGTTATGGCAACATCGGTTCGCAGTTATCGAATCTCGCGGAAGCCATGGGCATGCGCGTGATCTATTTCGATCACACCGACAGATTGCGTCACGGCAATACCGAGCCGGTTGAGACACTGGACGATCTGCTTGCGGCCAGCGACGTCGTTTCACTGCATGTGCCGGAGACGCCGGCCACCGCCAACATGATTGGCGCGGCCCAGCTTGGGCTGATGAAGCCGGGGGCCTATCTGATCAATAACTCGCGCGGCACCGTGGCCGATCTCGATGCGCTGGCAAGCGCCCTGCGTGAGGACCGGCTGGCAGGTGCTGCGGTCGACGTGTTTCCGGTCGAACCGGCGTCGAACAACGACCGCTTCGTCTCGCCGTTGCAAGGCTTGTCCAATGTGATCCTCACGCCGCATGTCGGCGGTTCGACGGAGGAGGCGCAAGATCGTATTGGCGGGGAGGTCGCTCGCAAGCTGATTGATTATTCCGATGTCGGCTCGACCTTCGGCGCGGTCAATTTTCCGCAGGTGCAGTTGCCGGCGCGGCCGACCGGCACGCGCTTCATCCATGTCCACCGCAACGTTCCCGGCGTGATGCGTCAGGTCAACGACGCAGTGTCTCGGCACGGGATCAACATCCAGGCGCAATACCTGCAGACCGACCCGGAAGTCGGCTACGTCGTGCTCGAAACCGACGTTGTCGGCGGTGAAGGCGAGGAGCTGCTGGCCGAGCTGAAGGCTATTCACGGCACGATCCGCGTGCGGGTGCTGTACGACCAGAACCGGCCGCAGGGGTGACGAGATGGCAGTACGTGGCGAAATGCTGTCCTGTTGGCGGTAAGTCGAAAGGGCTTCCATCCGCCTTTGGACCGGTTCGGTGGCAGTGCAACACCGGTTGTGGCGGAAGTGGAATGTTCCGCGGGTGAAGCTCCCGCGGTGGCCGCCAATTGCCTCGTCAAACCCGCTCTACCGGAACGGCGAATACATATCCGACGCCGCGCTCGGTCTGGATCACGCGTGGCGCGCTTGGATCGCGCTCAAGCTTACGCCGCAGTCGGAGAATCTGCACGTCAATGCTGCGGTCGAAGACATCTTCGTGGACGCGGGTCGCCTGCAATAGGTGCTCGCGGCTAAGCGGACGTTGTGGCGCTTCGAGAAAGGCCAGCAGCATCGCGTACTCGCCCTTAGTCAATGCGACCGCGGCGCCGGCCGGGTCCGTAAGCTGCCGGATCCTGCGGTCGAGCTGCCAGCCGGAAAATCGAAATCGGCCACGCTCTGGATCGCGCGCCGGCGTGGCCCTCCCGGCATCGAACCGGCGCAGGATCGCGCGAACACGCGCGAGCAATTCACGCAGGTTGAATGGCTTCGTCAGATAATCGTCGGCGCCAAGCTCGAGACCGACCACTCGATCGATGTCGTCGCGGCGGTGACCCGTGATGATGATCACGGGCACTTCGGAGTTCAAGCGGATCTCCCGAAGAAGATCCAGTCCGTCTTCTAGTCCAAGCCGGAGATCAAGGATCACCAGATTGACCTCGGCACTGCCAAGCCGACCGACCATTTCCTGCCGATTACTTGCTGCCAGGGTCCGGATGTTGTTCTCCGCGAAATAGTTTAGGATCATGCGCTGCAAGGCAGGATCATCTTCCACGACGAGGACGCACACTTGGCGATCAACGCTTCCGCGAGGACCCGGGTCATTCAGTGATGAGCCGCTCATTGCATCCAGTTCCTTCAACGGCACCGCCGGTGGCCGTGTACAGCTGCGGTTTCGCGTGTCTGCTGCTGGCGCTCGTTTGTCTCAGCGCGTTCTCGCCGGCAGACGCTCAATCGCCGGGCTCTGAGGCGCGCGCCGACCGCGAGCCTATCACGCCAATTCCCGCGCCGCGTGCCCAAGACCCACAGCGTGTCCTGCTTGGAGAACGATTGTTCGGCGACCGGCGTCTGTCTCACGATAATACACACAGTTGTTCATCGTGCCACGATATAGGAACCAATGGCGCCAGCGCCAGGATCCACGATACGCGTGAAGGCCAACCGATCGCCCTCAATACGCCGACGGTCTTCAATGCGAGTCTGAACTTCCGCCTGAATTGGGAAGGCAACTTCCGCTCGTTGGAAGAAGGAATCGAGGGCAGTCTTCGCAATCCAGCGATTATGGCGTCGAGCGTTGACGAAGCCCTGGGCAAACTGCGTGCTGACCCCGAAATCGCGGGGCAGTTTCGTGATGCCTATGGAATGGAGCCTGATGTCGCCGCCATGCTGGATGCGATCGCGACATACGAGCGGACATTGGTTACGCCAGATAGCCGCTTCGACCGATGGCTTGCCGGGGAAGCCAACGCCATGACGCCGGACGAGTTGTCGGGTTATCAGGTTTTCAAATCGCTCGGCTGCATCGCCTGCCATCAGGGTGTCAATGTGGGCGGCAATCTGTTTCAACGGCACGGCATCTTCCATCCGTTGGGCTCGCCGGAGCCGGCATTGGTTCGCGTGCCCAGCTTGCGAAATGTGGCGACGACAGCGCCATACTTCCATGATGGCAGCGCGGCCACGTTGCCGGAGGCGGTCAAAGCGATGGGCGTCGCCCAACTCGACCGCGTTTTGACCGATCAGCAAACAGCCGCCATCGTCGCCTTCCTCAACACGCTGACCGGGACATATCGAGGTCAAGCCGTAAGGCCGGCCAACGCCACACCACGCACTGGCTCGCAGATCCCATGAGGAATCTGCCGTTTATTCTCGGGGTTTCATTTCTGCTCGCGCTGCTGACCTGGCTGTTGTTGCGCGGCATAGATACCAACGCGTCCGCTTATGCTGTGACGCTCCAGACGCTCGACGAATATGCGCTTGCCGAGGCCTCGCTTCACCGCGACGTGCTTCAGGCGCGAGCCGGCCTGCTTCGTGACTACGATGCATTTGCTGTCGATGCGCGAGCGATGGACGATGCGGTCAGTCGGCTCCGATCTCACGCACGGGCCGAAGGTCTCGATCCGAAGCCAATTGACCAGCTGGCGTCGGCGGTTGTCGAGCAGGAAGAGCTGCTGGAGCGTTTCAAGACCAGCAACGCATTGTTGCAGAATTCGCTCTCCTATGTAGGCCTGCTCAGCACGAGCCCGGCGTTCCTTGCCAACGACGTGCAACTCGCGCCGGCAACGGGCGCGTTGGCGGCCGCGATCCTCTATTTGTCGCGAGACACCTCATCCGGTGCGATGCGAGCGCTCCAGGAAAAGATCGACCAGTTTGCGCAGCAAATGCCCACCACGGGACCGGACGCGGAATCGGCGCGCGCGATGCTGGCGCATGCACGGCTGCTCTCCGAGCAGCTCCCAGCGGTCGATGAAACGCTGAAGGCCTTCATCGCCGCGGCCAGCACGCATGCCCTGGAGGAGGTCCGCGAACTGTTTTCCCGCCGTCGGTCCGTGGTCGAAGCGGGGGAGCAGCGCTATCGGCTGCTGCTCTACGTTGTCTCCCTGCTGTTGGTCGTCATGCTCGTCATTCTCGGCCTTCGGCTACGAGCTCGGGCGGTGGCGTTGCGTCGGCGGGCAGCATTCGAACACGTCATTGCCGAAAATTCGACGCGTCTGATCAACTGCTCGCCGGCCGAGACCGGGACGCGATTGAAGCAGGTGCTGGGTGAATTCAGTCGGATCATCGACGCGGATCGCGCGTATGTGGTTTTGGACGAGAGGCCGATCCGGGTCCACGCATGGTCGAAGGACGGAGTGACGTTTCCGCCAGGTTGGCCTCGACGGGCCTTGGCGGTGGCCGAGCAGCTCGGCGGAGGGGACGGCGTCACGATTGCCGACGCGAGCGCCTTGCCGCCCGGCGCTATCAGGGATGCATTGGCGGGCACCGGCGTGCGCGCGTGGGCCTGTTTGCCGCTGGTTCGGCCGGGTCGGGTCCAGGGCATCATGGGTTTTGACCGCTTCCGCCCGATACGGAACAAGGTCTCTCCTATCCCGCTCGCGCGGCTTGCCAGTGACGCCGTAGCTAATGCGCTCGAGCGCGAATTTCTGGAACGCGAGCGGACCAAGCTTGCCATGCGGCTGGAGCGGGCACGTCGCATGCAGATGATAGGATCGCTGGCCAGCGGGATCGCGCATAACTTCAACAATATCATCGGTGCGATCCTTGGCTATTCGGAGATGGTGGAGCCGCAAATCACCCGCGGTTCCAAACCGGCACAGCACATCGACGAGATACGCCGGGCCGCCGAGCGCGGTCGCGACCTCGTCGACAATATCCTCACCTTCGGCCGGCGGACCGACGGGCGTGCTCGTCCGGTTCAGGTGCGCACCTTGCTCAACGAGGCGGCCTCGTTGTTGCGTGCCTCGTTGCCGTCGGATGTAGAGCTTGTCTTCGAAGACGTTCCGGCCGACGTCGCCGTATCAGGCGAACCGGCGCAGCTTCAGCAGGTCATTCTCAATCTCTGCACCAACGCCGCGCAAGCGACGACCGATGGCGGTTGTGTCCGCGTGGCCGTGAAACAAGAACAGATGGCCGCTTTCGTGGAGATGAGCGAGGGTGGGCTCTCCCCGGGTCGCTACGTATGCCTTTCCGTCAGCGACAGCGGGAGCGGAATCGATGAACGCGTGGCGCGGCGGATGTTCGAGCCATTCTTCACGACGCGGGTGGCAGGAACTGGCCTTGGTCTCGCAACGGTTCGCGAGATCGTCCGCGATCATGATGGAGCCATCAACGTTCAGAGCGAACCTGGCTGTGGAAGCCGGTTCGAAGTCTGGCTGCCCGCTGTGGCGGCGGACTCCATCGCGGCTGACGGATTGCCGGCGCTTCCGCTTGGACGCGGCGAGACGGTGCTGATCGTCGAAAGCGAGCGGGAACGCTTGCTGCGCGATGAGGAGAAGCTGGCGGCGCTGGGATACGAGCCGGTCGGCTTTGAGGTCGCGGCGGATGCCCTTGCTGCATGCCGTTCCGACGCTGCGCGATTCGATATCATTCTGGTCGGTCACGCCTCGCGGCCCCAGGGCGGGGTGGAATTGGCGCGAGCCCTGCACGAGGTAGCGCCGTTGCAGCCCGTGTTGCTTGCCGTCGCGACTGCCGCCGATGTCAGCATCGATTTGCTGACGGACGCCGGTATCTCCGAAGTGCTGCACTGGCCGCTGGATAACGCCGAACTTGCTGCGGCATTGGACCGCTGCCTGCGAACGCCGGCCAGGTTACAGCCGTAACACGATTACCCTTGCCTGAAATACTTCCGTAGCGCAGGGCCGCCATTTCTGGTGGCCCGCAGCCGTGCATGCGCGCGTCAAGATGACGGAGGTGACAACGGCGACCAGATCGAGCGTTAGCACCAACGAAACCACCACCCCAGGAATGAGCGTTCGCGCTGATTCATCAATCCTCGAAAGGACCGCTTCAATGGCAATCACAGCCAGTTTTTCGGCAGGCTCCGGCGTGCTGACGGTGTTCGACGACGCCCTCGACAACTCCATCGTCGCCAGCCGCGATGCGGCCGGCAACATTCTCATCAACGGCGGCGCGGTGACCATCCTCGGCGGCCGACCGACGGTTGCCAACACCGCGACGATTCAGGTGTTCGGTCAGGCCGGAAACGACACGATCTCGGTCGACGAAGCCAACGGTGCGATGCCGGCGGTGCAACTGTTTGGCGGCGCGGGTAACGACATCCTGATCGGGGGCTCGGGCACTGATCTGCTGTTCGGCGGCGCCGGCAACGATGTCCTGCAAGGCAAGGGCGGGGACGATCTCCTGTTTGGCGGAGACGGCAACGACACCCTGACCGGTGGCACCGGCAGCGACCAGATGTTCGGCGGGGCCGGCAACGACCGCATGATCTGGAATCCGGGCGAGGGCACCGACCTGATGGAAGGCGGCGACGGCATCGATACCGCCGAGGTCAATGGCGGCAACGGCGCCGAAGTCTTTTCGATCACGGCCAACGGCACCCGCGTGCGCTTCGATCGGATTAACCCAGCGCCGTTCTCGCTTGATATCGGAACCACCGAGAACCTCGTGCTTAACATGAACGGCGGTGACGACGTTTTCACCGCCGGAAACGGCCTCGCCAACCTGATCCATCTCACCATCGACGGCGGCGATGGCAACGACACCATTACCGGCGGTGACGGCAGCGACACGCTGATCGGCGGAGCCGGTAACGACGTCATTATCGGCGGCCGCGGCAACGACAGCCTGCTCGGCGGCACCGGCGACGACACCTTCATCTGGAATCCGGGCGACGGCAGCGACACCGTCGAAGGCCAGGACGGCATCGATACGCTGGTCTTCAACGGCGCCAACGTCAGCGAGAACATCAATATCACCGCCAACCACGGCCGCGTGACGTTCAGCCGCGACGTCGCCAGTATCACGATGGATCTCAACGGCATCGAGCACATCGATTTCAACGCGCTCGGCGGCGTCGACAACATCAATGTCGGCGACCTCACCGGAACCGGCGTCACTCAGGTCGCGATCGATCTCGAGTCCACACCTGGCAGTGGCGTCGGCGACGGCGCGGCCGATACCGTGACCGTCAACGGCACCAATGGCAGCGACAACATTCAGGTGACGGGAGCGGGAGGCTCGGTCACGGTCGCCGGCCTGCCCGCAACGGTTACCCTTGCCGGATCAGAGGGGGCCAACGACCAGCTCATCGTCGAGGGTGGTGCTGGCAACGACGTCATCACCGCTGCCGGCCTTGCGGCCGGTGTCATCGGTCTCATCATCGATGGCGGTGCCGGCAACGACACCATCACCGGAAGCCAGGGCAACGACACGCTGATCGGCGGCAACGGCAACGACACCGTGATCGGTGGTCGCGGCAATGATGTCGCGTCGCTTGGCAATGGCAACGACACCTTCGTCTGGAATCCGGGCGACGGCAGCGACACCGTCGAAGGCGGGGCAGGCACCGATACGCTGGTGTTCAACGGCGCCAATGTCGGCGAGAACATCGACATCTCGGCCAATGGCTCGCGGGTGAGGCTGTTCCGCGATGTCGGCAACGTGACCATGGATCTTGGTGGCGTCGAGCACGTCCAGCTCGCTACCCTCGGCGGCGCCGACACGGTCACAGTCAATGACCTCTCCGGAACCGACGCCAAGCAGATCGCAATCGACCTGTCGGCGACGCCGGGCAGCGGTCAGGGCGACGGCGTGGCGGACACCGTGAACGTCAATGGCACCGCCGGTGACGACCGCATCAGCGTCGTCAGCACGGGCTCGTCCGTCGTCGTCAACGGATTGGCGGCACAAGTGATGGTCAGTGGTATGGACGCCGGGCTCGATCGGCTTGTCGTCAATGGCGGCGATGGCAACGACACCATCACCGGCAGCGCGGGCAACGACACCGTCATTGGCGGGCGCGGCAATGACGTGGCGAAAATGGGTGCCGGCGACGACACCTTCGTCTGGAACCCGGGCGATGGCAGCGACACCGTGGACGGAGGGGCCGGCAACGACACCCTGCTGTTCAACGGCGCCAACGTCAACGAGAGCATGGATATCACGGCCAGTGGCAGCCATGCGATCTTCAGCCGCGACGTCGGCGTCGTCACCATGGATCTCGATCGCATCGAGACCATCGACGTCAACGCGCTGGGTGGTGCTGATACCATCACGGTGGGCGACCTGTCCAAGACCGACGTGAAGCATGTTGCGATCGACTTGTCCGCGCCTATCGGTAGCGGTCAGGGCGACGGTCAGGTCGACACGGTCGTGATCAACGCCACCAATGGCGACGACGCGATCTCGATCAACGACAACAACGGCGTGATCACGGTGTCGGGTCTGGCGACCGACGTCACGATCACCGGCTTCGAGGCCAACGATCGCATCGTGATCAACGGCCTCGGAGGCGATGACGTCGTCAACGCCTTCGGGCTCGGAGGGGCGATGCAGTTCATCGCCAATGGCGGCGACGGCAACGACATCCTGATCGGCAGCCGCGGCAGCGACACTCTGAGCGGCGGCGCAGGGGATGACACCCTGATTGGCAATGGCGGAACCGACGTTCTCGACGGTGGCACCGGCAACAACCTCCAGTTCCAGGCGGTGATGAATCCCGGCAGTGCCGTGAGTAACGCTTCGTCTGTGGCGAGTGCTGCCCTGCTGGGCCAGTTCATGGCCTCAAGCCTGGTCTCGACGGGGGCTGCACTCGGCGGCATGCCGCTTGCCGATCCTGCGCCTGACCAGCAGCCGCTGCTGACGCAGCCGCACGCGGCCTGACGCAACATCACCCTGGAGAGCATCCATGAGCAACGAAACCAACAGCACGGGACCGGTCGATCAAGGTCTCGAAGCCCTTGTGACGCTGCTGCATCTCCAGGGGGTTGCGGCCGATGCCGGACAGATCGCGCATCGGCTGGGCACGGAGAAGATCGGCACACCGGAGATGCTCCGGTGTGCCAAAGACCTCGGGCTCAAGGCGCGTGCTTGCCGGACCGACTGGTCCCGGCTCGGCAGCACGCCCTTGCCCGCCATCGCGGCCCTGCGCAACGGCGGATTCCTGGTGGTCGCCAAGGCCGCCGAGGGCAAGGTTCTGGTGCAAGCGCCGGCGTCCCGGCCCGCACTGATGACGCAGGACGAACTGGTGTCGGTCTGGGACGGTCAACTGATCCTGATGACCCGTCGCGCCGGTCTGTCGGATATCACTCGCCGCTTCGGCATCGCCTGGTTTCTGGGCGCGATTCACAAATATCGTCATCTGCTCGGTGAGGTGCTGGTCGGATCGTTTTTCCTGCAGCTGTTCGGCCTGGTTTCACCGCTGTTCTTCCAGGTGGTGATCGACAAGGTGCTGGTGCACCGGTCGCTAGCCACCCTCGACGTCCTGGTTCTTGGACTGGTGTCGATTTCGCTGTTCGAGACCGTGCTGGGGATCCTGCGCACCTATCTGTTTTCCCACACCACCAACCGGATCGACGTCGAACTCGGCGCACGCCTGTTTCACCATTTGCTGGCTTTGCCGATGGCCTATTTCCAGGCCCGTCGTGTCGGGGATTCGGTGGCGCGGGTGCGCGAACTGGAGAACATCCGCAATTTTCTCACCAGCTCGGCGTTGACCCTGCTGATCGACCTGTTCTTCACGTTCGTCTTCCTGGGCGTGATGTACTTCTATTCGCCGCTGCTGACGTGGATCGTGATCGGCTCGTTCCCCTTCTATATCGCGATATCGGCCGGGGCGACGCCCCTGTTCCGGCGGCGGCTCGACGAGAAATTCCGGCGTGGTGCCGAGAACCAGGCTTTTCTGGTCGAGAGCGTCAGCGGCATCGAAACACTCAAGGCGATGGCGGTCGAGCCGCAGATGCAGCGCCGTTGGGAAGAGCAACTGGCCGGCTATGTGGCGGCGAGCTTCCGGGTCCTCAGTCTCGGCAACAGCGCGAGCCAGACGGTACAGCTGGTCAGCAAGATCGTCACGGCCAGCATCCTGTATTGCGGTGCCAAGCTCGTCATCGGTGGCGATCTCTCGGTCGGCGAACTTGTCGCCTTCAACATCCTGGCCGGCAGGGTGAGTGCACCGGTGCTGCGCCTGGCGCAGATCTGGCAGGATTTCCACCAGGCACGGTTGTCGATCGCGCGGCTCGGCGACATCCTCAACACCACCGCCGAGCAGACCTATTCGGCCGGGCGGGCGCGGCTGCCGTCGATCCGCGGCGACATCAAATTCGACCACGTCTCGTTTCGCTACCGCGTTGACGGACAGGAAGCGCTGCACGATGTCTCGTTCGAGGTGCCGGCCGGCCAGACCGTCGGCATCGTCGGACCCTCGGGCTCGGGCAAGAGCACGTTCGCCAAGCTGGTGCAGCGGCTCTATGTCCCGGAGCGTGGGCGGGTGCTGGTGGACGGCATGGACCTTGCCATGGCCGATCCAGCGTGGCTGCGCCGCCAGATCGGCATCGTGCTGCAGGAGAACGTGCTGTTCAACCGTTCGGTGCGCGACAATATCGCGCTTGCCGATCCGGCGATGCCGATGGAACGCATCGTTGCGGCGGCGCGGCTCGCCGGAGCGCACGACTTCATTCTCGAACTGGCCGAAGGCTACGATACCGTGGTCGGCGAACGCGGCTCGACGCTTTCGGGCGGTCAGCGGCAGCGCATCGCCATCGCGCGGGCGCTGGTGGGCGATCCGCGCATCCTGATCTTCGACGAGGCGACCAGCGCGCTGGACTACGAGAGCGAGCGCATCGTTCAGCAGAACATGAAGGACATCGCCAAAGGGCGGACGGTGCTGGTGATCGCACACCGGCTCTCGACCGTCCGCGCGGCGGACCGCATCGTCACGCTCGATCGCGGTCGCCTGGTCGAGGACGGCAGCCACGACACGCTGATCAAGACCGGCGGCCGCTACGCGTCGCTGCACCGGTTGCAAGGAGGATTCCATGAAGTCGTCTGAAGCGGCGGTTGCCGCCGGATCCGAGCCACGCGTGATCCCGTTCCGCCCTGCGCAACGCAAAAGCAGCGAGGAACTGGCGTTTCTGCCGGCGGCGCTCGAGATCGTAGAGACGCCACCGTCGCCGTTGGGGCGCGCGACCGCGGCCAGCATCGCCCTGATGTTTTGCGCGGCCTTGCTCTGGGCCTGGTGGGGCACCATCGACATCGTGGCTTCGGCGACCGGAAAAATCCTGCCGGGCGACGGCACCAAGGTGGTGCAGCCGTTCGAGACCGGCGTCGTGCGGTCGATCAGGGTACAGGACGGGCAGGCGGTCAAGGCCGGCGACGTGCTGATCGAACTCGACCCGACCGTGAACGCGGCGGAGCGCGATCATTTGCGCAATGATCTGCTGGCCGAGCGGCTCAACATCGCGCGCGTGCGCGCGGCGCTCGCCGGCAGCGACGATCCCGCTGCCGACTTCACGCCGCCCACCGGGGCCGACCCGGAACTGGTTGCGACCCAGCGTCAGTTGTTGCTCAACCAGGTGACCGAGCAGCGCGCCAAGATCGCGGCACTCCTGCGCCAGCAGGCGCAGAAGGAGGCCGAGCAAGCCACCGCATCGGCGACAATCCACAAGCTTGAGACGATCATTCCGGTGATCCAGTCGCGCGTCGACATTCGCAAGACGCTGGTCGAGAAGGAGCTGGGCTCGAAGCTCGGCTATTTCGAGGTGCTCCAGCTGCTGGTCGAGCAACAGGAAGAGTTCAACGTGCAGAACAGCCATCTGCATGAGACCGAGGCGGCGATCGCGGCGATCCGCGAGACCCGCGGGCAGGCGGCGGCGGAGTATCGGCATACGCTCTCCGACGAACTGGCCAAGTCCGAGCAGAAGGCGAACGGGCTCGCGCAGGACCTGATCAAGGCCGAGCAGAGGACCAGGCTTCAGCAGCTGACGGCTCCCGTCGACGGCGTGGTGCAGCAGCTCGCGATCCACACCATCGGCGGCGTGGTCACGCCGGCGCAGTCGCTGCTGGTGGTCGTGCCGAGCGACAGCCGGCTGGAAATCGAAGCCATGGTGTCGAATCACGACATCGGCTTTGTCCATGCCGGGCAGCAAGCCGAGATCAAGATCGATACCTTCAATTTTACCCGCTACGGGCTCCTGCATGGTCAGGTGCTTTCGGTCTCGCAGGATGCTGTCGTCCGCGATCGTCAGCACGATCGCGCTAGCGATCGCGCTCTGGTGACGCAGAGCGAAACCAGCGAGCCAAAGGGACAGGAACTGAACTACAGCGCGCGCATTTCGCTCGATCGCACCGAAATGCAGATCGACGACAGGATCGTTAGTCTTTCACCCGGCATGGCGGTGACCGTGGAGATCAAGACGGGATCGCGGACGGTCCTGAGCTATCTGCTTTCACCGCTGCTGCGCTACCGCCAGGAAGTCTTGCGCGAGCGCTAGGCCGGCGAGCACTCCGGCTTCGCCGCCGTCAGCCGACCCGTTACGATTAAACTGCAACCAAGCCGAGAAAACCGATGAAGATTCCGACTGCTTTCCTTCGCGCCGTTTCGTTTGCTGCCCTCTGGCTCGTCAGCAGGGCGGCCGCGCAAGAGCCGTTGGCGATTGCGGTGCGCGACAGGACCGTCATCACCACCCTCCATGCCGAGGGCGCGCAGGTCTACGAATGCAAGCCGGACGCTGGGAAATCCCAATCGAGAGTTCGCGCGCTGACTTGGCAATTGCGCGAGCCGATCGCGACGCTCATGCTGGACGGAAAGTCGATTGGACGGCATTACGGCGGACCGAGTTGGGAGCTCACGGACGGTAGTGCCGTGAAGGGCAAGGTCGTCGCCAGCGCGCCCGGCGCAACCTCGAACGACATTCCGTCGCTCGAGCTCGAAGTGGTCGACCAGCGCGGCAACGGTGTGCTGTCGGCCGCGACCGTTGTCCAGCGCATCAACACCGAGGGCGGGGTCGCGCGGGGATCGTGCGAGAGAGCCGGGGACTACCGCAGCGCTCCCTATTCCGCGGACTACGTGTTCCTGCGCAAGAGCGGCTGATGGTACCGGTCCCACGGTACCTCATGGCGCAAGGCTGACGTCCTTTAACCCACCTTGGTATCTTGGATAGGTGATCGCCTGACGCGCGTCGAGCTATCTCTGCTAGTCCGTCCATAACGGCTGATATCGGCGCTTCAAAGATCAAGAGACAGTACGCGAACCTAGCAAGCGGCACCCTCCGGGCCAATGCAAAAGCACGTGGTCGAAGCCCGAATACGACTAGCGCAATCATCGCTAGCTCACTCGGATTCAAAGTTGCCGGCTACGAGCGGCGATCGCCACGTTGTGGAAAATGCGCGAGGCCGCATACTTCAAATGGTTGAACGACGCCAATATAATCAAACGAGTTCTGACGTTCGCTTCCATAGTGCAGCAGCGATCGTCGCGCATAGGCCGGTGCGGCGGGAAATCCCGATGATCGTTCTTCGAGCCGAGTCGCCGAGCCCCGACGAAAGTAGTTTCGTCATTTGGAAACGAGAACTAAGCTATTGAAGTTACTAGAGCGCATTTTGGTGTTTTTTCTAAGCGCGCCTTGATTTCGTTGCATAATCAGACTGATTTTGCTTCCGCTATTCGGAGGTTCGATCCCTCCCGCCCCAGCCAGCAAGCGAATCATTGATTTAATAAAGAAATTGAGCTCCTTCCAGACTGGGGCGTCACCGGCATTTCGAGC
This sequence comes from Bradyrhizobium sp. th-b2, assembly GCF_000426785.1. NCBI lineage: Bacteria > Pseudomonadati > Pseudomonadota > Alphaproteobacteria > Hyphomicrobiales > Nitrobacteraceae > Bradyrhizobium > Bradyrhizobium sp. th-b2. The sequence continues at coordinate 357,343 of NZ_AUGA01000002.1, read as the reverse complement.
GATTTGCCCCGCTATCTGGAAATCTGTGCCGGTTTCGTTTCCATGCCGGTAGGCGACAAGCGCCGAGTCGCCCCCTGACCGGCGATCGTACTGACGAAATAGCGATGGATCCGACGTGGCGAAACCCAGGAAAGCCCGCGCTGCTGCTGGCGCGAAGAAGAAGAAAAGCAAGGGATTGGCGCGCTCCGGGATCTCGTCTTCCTCGCCTCTCGGCATGTTGGCCCTCCATCTCCTCGAGCAATGGAAAAAGTCCGGCCGTGACGGCATCGTTTTCCTTTCTGAAAGCGAGAACAGGGCCGAGCGGTTGGGCAGCGTGCTCCATTCGATCGATCCTTCGCTCGAGGTGCTCGTGTTCCCGAGGCTGAATACCCTGCCATTTGATGGGCTGGAACCGTCTCCGGAGATCGCCGGCAGACGGAGTTCGGTGTTGAGGCGTCTCGCCAGGAGCAAGAAGCCGGTCTTCCTGGTGTCGACCGCGGAGGCGATCATGGAACGGCTGCCGTTACCCGCGAGCTGGGGCCGCCTCAGCATCAGCCTGAAGGTCGGGGCGAGCTATTCCGAGCAGGATCTCAAGGATCGTCTGGAAGCGCTGGGGTACGATCTCGACGAAGAGGCGGATTATCCCGGAAGCGTGCTGTTCCACGGAATGACGTTCGAAGTGTTTCCCGCCGGCGCCCTTGGGCCGTTCAGAATTGAGCATTCCGGTGGAGTGATCCGCAGAATCGCAGGCGTCGATCCGGTCGAACACGACGTCGTCTTCGACACGCAAGAACTGCTCATCGATCCGATGTCCGAACGGATCGCGTTGAGAGGCAAGCGGACGCAGCGCGCAGTGCTGCCGGATTATTGCCCTCGCGCTCGCTGGATCGCGGACGCAGGAGTTTTGGGCCACGCCGACAGCTGGCTGGGTACGATCAAGGAGGCTGCCGGCCGCAGGGAGGCGGAGCGCGAGTATTTTGGGCCCGGTGACTGGAAGCGGCTGACCAAGCGCATGAGTGCGCTGCCTCGAAAGGCGGCGTTCATCCCCACGCCTGATTTCTCCAAGGTCGCGTCGTCGCGCAAGGCTCTTCGCGCATTCGTCGCCGACACGCAGCGCGCCGGATCGCGGCTGCTTCTTGTCGCGGCGGTGGAGGACGATTTGCGCGCGATGGAGCGAATGAGCGGGATCAAGACGGAGCGTTTCGCCGACTGGAACGAAGCGGCGAAGGGACGCGGTGGCGACGGGGCATTGCTGGCTGACTTCGACACCGGCTTCATCGGCTCTGGCCGCAAGCCGCTCATCGTCGTGACGGCGACCGACGTGCTCGGCAGCAGGGCCCATCATCCGCAGCCCATGGCAAGGGCCTGGAGTGCGGCTTTCGATCATCCTGATGTGCCGGAGCGAGGCGCGGTTGTCATTCATCTGCACCGGGGGCTCGCCATGCTCGATGGCTTGCAGACCCTCGACATGGGGAAGGGGTCGTCGCGCGAGATGATCAGGCTGGCATTTGCGGGAGATGACGCCGTCCTCGTTCCGCCGGCCGATCTCGCCCTGATCTGGCCGTATGCGGCGGAGCGCGGCAAGCTGGCATTGGACCGGGCCGATGGAAGTACGTGGTGGGCGCGGCGTACCGAGGCGGAGAAAGACATTCAGATTGCCGGCAGGGAGCTTGCCAAACATATCGCCCAACGGCGTCGCCGGCGTGCTCCCAGGCTGGTCGCTCCCGGTCCCGCATACGAGCGGTTTGTCGCGCGCTTTCCATATTTCACGACGGTCGACCAGGCGAAGGCAATTCGCGACGTGCTGGATGATCTCGCATCTGGCCACCCTATGGATCGGGTCGTCTGCGGCGACGTCGGGTTCGGAAAGACGGAGGTTGCGCTGCGCGCGGCGGCGGCCGTTGCGCTGTCGGGCAGACAAGTTGCTGTCGTCGTGCCGACGACCGTTCTGGCAAGGCAGCACGTCGCAACCTTCCGCAAACGGTTCGCCCCGCTTGGCATCGAAGTGGGAAGCTTGTCGCGCGCGACGTCGGCTCAGGAAACGAGGGAGACCAAGGAGGGCCTGCGAAGCGGTAAAATGAAGGTCGTGGTCGGCACACAGGCGATCGCATCGAAGGACGTGAAATTCGCCAAGCTGAGTCTGGTCATTGTCGACGAAGAGCAGCACTTCGGGGCGGCGGAGAAGGTAAAGCTCTCGGGCCTGGCGAAGGGCGTCCATACGCTCTGGATGAGTGCCACGCCGATCCCGCGCACGCTTGCGGCGGGTCTCGCGGGCTTCAGGGATCTCAGCGTGATCGCATCCCCGCCTGTGCATCGGCTGCCGATCGTGACCAAGATCGCGCCACTTTCGGACGCGGCCATTGCCGCTGCATTGCTGCGCGAGCAGCGCCGTCACGGGCAAAGCTTTTTGATCTGTCCGCGTATCCAGGATCTGGAGCCGCTATTGGCGCGCGTGCAGGCGGTCGCCCCGGAGCTCCGCATCGTTTGCCTGCACGGCAAGCTACCCGCCGACGAGATTGACGACCGAATGATGAGTTTCGTCGAAGGCGAGGCGGACGTTCTCCTGGCGACCAATATCGTCGAAAGCGGTCTCGACATTCCGCGGGCGAATACCATCGTGGTCTGCTGGCCGGAAAAGTTCGGTCTGGCACAACTCCATCAGCTCAGGGGACGGGTGGGGCGTGGCGGGACGCGCGCCTTCGCCTCCATGCTGACTGAATCCAGTTCGGAACAATCCGGCAAGCGTTTGGCTGTTCTCGAGGAGTTCAGCAAACCGGGTGCCGGCTTCGCCATCAGCGAGCGCGATCTGGACCTCAGAGGTGCAGGCGATCTGCTCTCCGAGCGGCAATCCGGCCACGTGCAGGTTTTCGGCCCCGTGCTTTATAGCCACCTGCTGAAGCAGGCCTCGGAGAAGACGAACGACCGGGCCGCCGATCTGTGGGTGCCCGACCTCAACCTTCCGCTCGCGGATCTGCTGCCCAGGAGCTACGTGCAATCGGAAACGATGCGCCTTGAAATCTATGGCCGCGCCGCCAGGTGCCGGAGCGAGGACGATCTGGAAGATCTGGAGGAAGAGACCTCGCGCCGCTTCGGCGGACTGCCATCGGCCGGCCGAGATTTCTTCGCGGCGGCGCGCCTCAGGATCGATTGCAAGCGGCGAGGTATCGTGAGGCTCGACGTCGGGCCGGAGGCTGTCGCAGCGACGTTCCTCCCGGGGAGGCTGCCGAAATCCAGAGCGCGATCGCTCCAGCGCGACGGCGATCGCGTGTTCTACTCGGACAAGACCAACGAGCCGCCTTTCGAGCGGATCGACCATCTGCTGGATATTCTGGACGAGTGAGTACGATGTTACTTCAGCGCGTCCTGCCAGTGCATCGCGCGCAGTGGAGATTTTTCGCCGCGCGCCGGCTGTGGAGAACAAACCAATCGGTCGCGTGCGCTGACATCTCGCTGACATGGAAAGCCGCTAGTGCGCATCTGTGGCGATCCGCCGGCTATTGTCGGCCTATTCCGCCGACCCGCATACCGCCTGTCCGAGCGAGAATCGGCGGTATCCAGACCCCGGCTATGTTGTTCAGATACCGCCGTTTTTAGGCGCAACGGGGTGGTGCGAGCCTGGAATCAGCCCCGCTGAAACGGGCTCCGATTTCCAGCATCTCAGTAGATTACGCGTTTTGCACACCGTTCCGCCCCGTATTGCCCAAAGTTACGCCAGCTGACGGTATTATAAATATTCTCATTATATTTCAGTGCCTTGCAGAGGCATCGCAGTTCAAATGCCCGTGATATTTGTGCAACATTTGCCCGAAAACAGCCGCAACTCGCACCAAACCGAGCGGTCTTTTGTTGCGTGATCGGGGGCCTTCTGTCTCATATGGAACTGCGACGGAGGGGGGCATCCCAAGGTCGTCCCGTTTTAGGTGGTTCGCTTAAGTCCCTCGCGTTCATGCGGGTGTGTCCGAAGACGCGAAGCGACTAAGCGGGGTTTTAAGGGACAAAGGGAACCAACCTAGGGTGTCTACCCGGCGGATCCGGAACCTTCCCTGAGATAGAGCAACTTGGAGGTTTAACATGAAGATGGTTAAGAGCCTTATCCTCGGCTCGGCGGCGGCACTCGTCGCGGTCGGCGGAGCTCAGGCGGCCGATCTTCCCGTCAAGGCCAAAGCGGTCGAGTACGTGAAGGTTTGCTCCCTGTATGGTCCCGGTTTCTACTACATCCCGGGCACCGACACTTGCATCAAGCTGGGCGGCTACCTGCGTGCAGACGTCGTCATCAACACGAACTCGGATCACACCGGCAACACCTCGGGTGCCGCTGGTGCGAACAACCGTTTCACCAACGGTTACACCTGGCGTTCGCGCGAAGACCTGAACATCGATACGCGCACCGCGACCGAATACGGCGTGGTCCGCACCTTCTTCGATGCGACGTTCTCGTGGACCTCGGACAGCTACGCCGGTCAGGGCAACGGCGCGACCGTTTACTCGCCGATCGGCGCGGTTTCGGCTCCGAACAACGCCAACTCCGGTGCTGTCGCTGCTGGTACGGTCGGCGTGTACTACGCCTTCATCCAGTTCGCCGGCTTCACCATCGGTAAGGCGGTCTCGCAGTTCTCGGCTCCGTGGGCCAACTATCCGGGCAACAACTTCGACGGTCTCGTCGGCGGCGGCGGCACGATCACTGGTGTGAACCAGTTCACCTACACCGCGCAGTTCGGCAACGGCGTGTCGCTGTCTCTGTCGGCTCAGGATCAGACCGCCTACTATCAGGCTGGTGTCTCCAACCTCGGCGCTCCCGTCACCTTCGGCGTGCCCGGCAACACCAACGTGTTCGGCACCAGCGACTACGCCGGCACGATTGCTCCGGACCTCGTCGCGATGCTGCGCGTCGACCAGGCTTGGGGTCTGTTCCAGGCGTCGTTCGCGGCGCATGACAACCACGTGGCCTACTATGGCGGCACTGAGTTGACCGGTCATCCGGACGACAAGTGGGGCTGGGCTGGTCAGTTGGCCTTGTCGATCAAGAACATCCCGACCGGACCTGGCGATACCATCAACTTGCAGGGCGTCTACACCAACGGTGCGACGCGCTACAACATCCAGGACCTCGCCGGTTCGGCTGGTGGCAACACCATCTTCGGCGGCACCAACGTCCCCGGCGCCTACCAGAGCATCGGCTTCGGCATCGCGCCTGACTCGGTGTTCATCAACGGTGGTTCGCAGCAGCTGATCACGACCTACGGCTTCCGCGGTGCCTACGTGCACAACTGGAACCCGAACTGGAACACCAGCATCTACGGTGCCTGGGCCCAGGTTAACTACAACAGCACTTCCAAGGGCTACATCTGCGGCCCGGCCGGCAACGGTGTTGGTGGTTCGCTCAGCAACTTCTTTGGTGCTGGTTCCAACCTGACGTCCTGCAACCCCGATTACAGCATTGCGCAGATCGGCACGCAGACCCAGTGGACCCCGGTCAAGAACCTGACCTTCTCGGCCGACTTCACCTACACCCGTCTGGACCAGAGCTTTGCTGGTACGGTCGCTTTCCCCGGCAGCCCGACGATCGGCAAGCCGGGTGCGATCTACGAGCTGAAGGACCAGAACACCTACACCATGCTGCTCCGCGCTCAGCGCAACTGGTAATACCGGTTGATCTGACTGCGATCTAACAGAGCCCCCGGCGCCAAAACGCCGGGGGTTTTGCTTTATTCGCCGATGCGGCAGCTCTCATAGGACAACCATTTTTTGTACGATGTCGATGTCTCGGTTCGGGCTCAGCGTTGTCATCCATGGGCAACGTGCAGGCGATTGGCCCACAAGCGATCCTTCTCCATTGGAGTACGACTGGTTGGAGCCTGTGGCGCCGCTATGGACCGTGTCGCGCGCCGACGTGCAAGCCGCGGTCGACAATCTCGGCATTGAGCTTTCTCACCACTACGGCAACTACCCATCGTCCCTTGATTGTTCTGTCTGCCCGTCCCCTCTCACCACCAGCCAACTCGAAATCCGTAGTCCACCGCAACTCGGGACCAGTTGGGACGTCAGCACCCGACGAGGGCAGCGAGCTCTGTCTCAGCCGAAGTTGCATGGCGCGGGGACCCGACCTAAACTCTCCTTAGCGTTTATGACAGTGACATGACAGCGACCGATCATCTTGGACGATGCCAATCTCTGGAAGGCCAGAGAAATTCGTTCTGACTAACTGGTGCTCATAACAGTGAACTTTTCTGCTCAGAGGGCGGAACGTCGCTATGTTCGCCACGAAAAGTTACAAAGCCTCCGACCCGGACGAATACACACATCTAATCCGCGGCGGGCGCGTGGAACTGGTTGTGTCGGGACGGGGGGTTTTCAACGCGAGCTTGACGCGGGTCGACCTTGGTCAACTCTGGATGCAGAGAGGGCGAGAAAGCCTACAGCGTACCTTTCGTGTCGTGACGCCGCCGGATCGCGTGATCTTGTGGTTCCTTGCCTCGCCGCAGGCTCCCATGGAGATGCTGTCCTCGCCCATCGGACACCTCGATCTAGGGCTACTCAGTCCCGGCTCAATCGCGTCTCAGCGATCCGCCGCGCCGTCGGAATGGGCCGCGATGTCGCTTCCAGCCGAAGAATTTCACCGTTACTCCACTATTCTGACCGGAAAGGAGGTGTTGTCACACGAAATCCCTCAAGTACTGCGACCCTCACAGCAGCCGCTTCTAGCCCGCCTGCGTCGGCTGCACCGGGCGGCGATCGATCTCTCAGAATTAGCGCAAGAAGTCCTTAGCCATCCGAATGCCGCAACTGGTCTGCAGCAGCACTTGATTGAGGCGGCCTTTGGTGTCCTGGCTCACGCCGACGATCAAATCTCAGTCCCTGGTCACCACCGTCAACGTATCATGGCGCGGTTCGAAGCGTTGATCGAAGCCAACGCTGACCGAGTCCTCTTCGTGACGGAAGTGTGCGAGGCGATCGGTGTAACGGGACGCACGTTCTACAATTGTTGCATGCACGATTTGGGCATGAGTGCGCACCGCTATCTGTCGCTGCGGCGATTACATCAAGCCCATTGGGTGCTGCGCATGGCCGATCCAGCAAATACGACGGTTACCGAGGTCGCGACGCGCCACGGGTTCTGGGAACTAGGCCGATTTTCGAGGATCTACCGCGAGCTGTTTCAGGAGTCACCGTCAGAGACCTTACGGCAGCCGGCCGGTGGGCGGCTCCACGACAAAAACGTCTTTGCCGAGCGAGAATTTTCCAAATCCGCATAGCATTGTGTTCCCGCCAAGCCTGACAATTGTGAGAAGCGAATAACCCGGCTCAGCCAGTTCGGCGCTTGCTCAGCGGCAAGGTGGGCGCGAGCCGTCGGTGGCAGGATTCAAGCCTGATGACCGCGAGCGATGGGCGCACTTTCACCGACATCGAAGACTTCGTGGACGCGGTGCGGGATGCGCGGATCATGCTCGTGGTCACCAGTCCCGGTGTGTTCTGGGCTCGGCTGGCCCAATTGACTCTACCCCACCTGCATCTCCTGGCGGTCAGCGAAAGCCTGCCGCGCGCTGCTTATATTGCATTGAGCCCCGAGCAAGTATGCGTTGGCTTCCCGTTGCAGGTGGACTCATCCTCGGTGTGGTGTGGCGTGAGATTACAGCGCGGTCATATCGTGTTCCACAGCCGCGCGGAGCATTTTCACCAGAGAACAAACGGACCGGCCGAGTGGGGCCTGATATCGGTGGATCCTCAGCGACTTGCTGCTACAGGGTTGGCCTTGACGGGACAAGAACTTGTTGCTCCGCCATCGGGCCGGATACTGCGACCGGCTCGCCGCGATATTGCGCGTCTGCTTCGACTACATGCGGCCGCCGTGCGTTTCGTCGACAAACACCCGAAGCTCCTTCTGGACCCCGATGTCATCCGAGGTATGCAGCATGATCTGCTAGAAGCTCTGGTCGGCTGCCTCACCTCTGAATTCGAGAGCCATTCAGACGGCCGGGAAGGTCATCAGCGTATCATGGACCGGTTTGAACAGGTCTTGGCAGCTAGTTCTGACCTGCTGATGACCGTGCCGCAGCTATGCACGAACATCGGCGTCTCTGAACGCACCCTGCGGGCGTGCTGTACCGAATTCCTTGGGATCGGTCCCGGTGGTTATCTGCGTCTCAGGCGCCTGAGGTTGGCACGCTTCGCTCTGCGTGCCGGTCGCTCGACCTCGGGCAGCGTGGCCGAATTGGCATGAGGCCAGGATGATCTTCGGAGCTTCGCGCCTTGCCGCAGCTTAGCGGCCGACCTTCGGCAGGTCCCCCCTCCACAAAAATGCGCACCGACTAATTTCTTTCCGGTTTCGCATAGCGGGTGAGACTGCGATCAGTTCAGAGTCAAACCACTTTGTTGTTCTTCAAGGCATGGGAGAGGCTACATGAGAGCAGCTCAAGGAAGTCTACTCAAGCGGCTAGTTCTGGATCAGTGTAACCACAAGCGGCCGAGCGATTGCTTGATGATGCAACATCGAGTGAGGAAACCACAATGAGCAGGTTCAGAGCAATCTCGGGCGCTCTTGTCGTGTTGTGTGGCGCCGCCGCCGTTACGGTTGCGAGCACGCCGACGGCTGCGCAGCAGCAGAAACGGCCCAACATCGTGATGCTGATGAGCGACGATACAGGGTGGAACGATCTTGGTGTCTATGGGGGTGGCGCAAATCTTGGTCACCCGACCCCGAATCTTGATAGGATAGCCAAGGAAGGCGCGATGTTCACAAGCTGGTACAGCCAGGCGAGCTGTACGGCTGGCCGCGCTTCGTTCTTGACGGGGCGCATCCCCATCCGCTCGGCGCTTTCGGTGGTGGTGGGTCCGGGCGATGAGAATTTTCTGCACAAGGAGACGCCAACCATCGCTGAGTTCTTTAAGAAGAACGACTACTCCACTTACTACTCGGGCAAATGGCACCTCGGCGATAAGCCCGAAGCGTATCCGATAGAGCACGGCTTCGACGAGATGAAGGCGTTCGCAGCCTACTATCCCGGTGTCTATACCTACAGCGACACGTCGGTGTGGTTCCACCCCTGGTTTCCTTCATTCAACGCGGATTTCAAGAAGGAATACTTCGAAATCGTAAACATGTACGAATGGGATGGCGTGGCCGGTCAGCCACCGAGGAAGGGCGCGTATATCGACTGGAATTACCTTGCCACGTTCGATGTTCGCCAAACTGACTTTGCAATCGATTACATCAAGAAGCACGCCAAAGACGACAAGCCGTTCTTCATGGACGTGAATTTCTTGAAAATGCACAACCCCAACAATCCGGCGCCGCAGTTCGCTGGAAAAACACGCCTTGGTCGATACTCGGACTCGATGCTTGAGCTTGACTCGAACGTCGGGCGAATCCTTGATGAAATTCGAGCCGATGCGCCGAATACTATCGTGATCTTCAGTGCAGACAATGGCGCGTGGCAGGACGCATGGCCCGACGCTGGCACCCACCCATTCCGCGGCGAGAAGGGCACGCCGTTCGAAGCGGGCTGGCGCGTGCCGGGCATCATGTGGTGGCCGGGCCACATTCCGGCTGGCGCGCAATTAGGTGAGATGATGTCGCATATCGACTGTTGGGCGACCCTCGCGAAGATGGTCGGCTTGACTCCGCCGCCGCACGGCGCATGGACCGACAACAACGGCAAGCCGATCTATTTCGACAGCATCGACAACAGCGCGTACATTCTCGGTCAGGCAAAACACTCGGCCCGAAAGACGTGGGTGTACATCAATGGTGAGACCTTCGGGGCAGTACGAGCGGATATTGGAGACGATCCCGACAATCCCGACCTCAACATCGCGTGGAAGTACGTTTTCACCGCAAAGGACACATGGCTTGGTCCGACACAGACTTTGGGCGGTATCGGCGCGGTCTACAATCTCACCATGGACCCCTATGAGAAATACGACATGATGTTTAACGGTGCGGTGGCAACGCGTGCGCTGACGAACTCACCGGGAAAATATGCCGGAATGGATAACGGATGGGCCATGGCGCTCCTGGAACCGGTGATCCTGGAATCTCCAGAACCCGGAAAATCCGGTTCCGGCACTCGATCTGAAGAAGCCGCACCGACACATGGGCGGAATGCAGGACTGAAGTCAGTCGAAGCAAAATCCCAAGCCATCTCTTGCGGGCCACTTCTCTTCGAGGCGGCCCGCAAATTTCTTCTGGCAAGCAAATGAAGTCATGTCCGCTCGTGGCCCATCGCGTCACTTCGCGGCGACGCAGCAATTCGGTCGCTTCGGATCGAAGCGGACATTCAGCGAAGCGCTACCACAGAACCGATTTTATGAGTACGCGCCCTAGCTAGGGCCTGTACTCATACACTCGGGATGTTCGCTTTCGACGGGAAACGCGGACATTCGGCCGCGCCCCCGGAATGCCGCCTTGTGACCCAACTCGGAGATGTCCGCACGCCTGCGGAGTGTCTATTGGCTGATTGCGTTGCTACCGCCGCGCCAGATTGATCCTTCAGCATGGCGCCGGTGGCCGTGTCACCGGCGCTGCTACTTCGTGAATCTGGGCCTTGTGGATGTCGGCGGCGTTGGCGCCGCGGGCTGAAGATTGAACGTCAGCCAGACATTCCAGCCTGCCGGCCGATTTTCATTGGCGAATTCGCCGTAGCCCTTCAGGTTCAGATATCCCTGCATGTCGCCGACCGGGAAAATGTAGCCGACCTGCGGGCCGACGCCGACCACGCGCGACCGAAAGCAGCCGACGCGATCGCCGGAGCCGCTGTCGCATCCGAGCCCCTGATAGACGTAACCGACGAGGCCGACCTGCCACTGCTTGGTCAGGAATTGCGACGCGCCCCAGTCGAGGTGCATGTCGACGCCGCTTTGATAGTCAGTGGAGGGATTGACGAAGTTGTAGGTGAATCCCAGCACCGTCGAAAATTCATGCCCGGTCTTTGGATCGAAATAGGTGTAGCCGCCGCCCGCGTCGATTGCCCAGTGCCCAATCCCCATATTCGCCAGGCGGGTCGACTGGTAGGCGCCAGCCGGGAGGTCGGCGGTAACGTACGTCATGTAATTGTTGACGCCGGCATTCCAGCGCAGCGCGAACTGCGGGATCAGGTCGCCGAATGCAATGAGCGAGCTGTCGATGCTGTCAAACCGGGAGAAGGGGGACGTGGCGCCGCCCGGTCCCGTCAATGTCCCCACAAGCGATCCAGCGAGCGAGGTGGAGTTGGATCCGTAGGCCGCCAACAGGGTGGCAGAGGCCTGACCGCCAAGCACCGGTGTCGCAAAAGTATAAGTCCCGGCCAGAAAACCAATATTCACATTCGCATTGACGGTCGCGTTCACGTTGGCCGTCAGATTGGCGGGAAAGCGACCAATCGTGATTTCGCGCGACCGCGCCACGTCGCCGCCGGCGGAAACAGAGGTGTGATAATAAATCGAGGTCATCGACCAGCCCGGCGCCTGCTGCGGAACAGCCGCGAGGCTGCCAAAAAATCCGGGTACCCAAAAGCTGATGCCATTTTCATCGGCGCGAGCCGCTTGGGTGGAAAGCACCAGCAGAGCGGCAAGCGCCCCAACACTGAAATGCCACTGCGAAAAAAATCTGCGTCCCAAACCAGGTCCAAGGTACCGCATCGCTGATCCCCGACTCTCGCGATCCCGCCATTGCTCCGGCAGGGTAGAAACTCTCGGAAATAATAAGCTGACGCCGCCGTTGGTCCATGCGAAATCGGCATACTTGCGTTCAGCCGGCCTTTTATTGAAAGGCTGTGTCCATGGCGCTACAGCCTTGGCAGTTTTTGCATAGTCGTCAGGGGCTCTCGATAATGAAGAGGCGACCTAGCTCGATTGATCCAGATCAATATGAGGATGCGTTGATGGAAGCATCTTATCTTGTCTAGTTCGTAGACGCTGTGTAGTCGGCCTCGCACTTCAGATACTCGATCGTCTTTTGACTGACCAAGGCGTGAAACCGTCCCCCAAGCAATCGGCGAGCTAGAAAGCTGCCTAGAGATTCTTGCTCGGGGCAGCGTTCGTAACTTTGAAACTCGTTCAGTGCGAGTAGCCCATGCACGACGTTGGCGTTGCGGCAGGCGTACCTTTGTCGGATGGGCCCAGCCAAAGGGGCATGATCTGGATTCCGGGCGGCACGTTCCGCATGGGCTCCGACAGGCACTATGCCGAAGAGGCGCCGGTCCATCGCGTCTCGGTGAGCGGCTTCTGGATGGACCGGACGCCGGTCACCAATCGCGATTTTCGCAAGTTCGTCAACGCAACAGGCTACGTGACATTCGCGGAGACGCGGCCTGACGCAAAGGACTATCCAGGCGCGCTGCCGCACATGCTCAAGGCAGGCTCGCTGGTTTTCACGCCACCGAAGTGTCCGGTCGATTTGCGCGACTGGTCGCAATGGTGGAGTTTCAAATTTGGCGCCAACTGGCGCCGGCCATACGGCCCCCGCAGTTCGATCAGCGGCCTCGACGATCATCCCGTGGTCCACATTGCCTATCGTGATGCTGAGGCCTACGCGGCGTGGGCTGGCAAGGACTTGCCGACCGAAGCCGAATGGGAGTTTGCCGCGCGTGGCGGACTCGACGGCGCGGAATTCGCTTGGGGTGACGAGCAACTTCCCGGCGGCAGGCACATGGCGAATACCTGGCAGGGCAATTTCCCGCACCAGAATCTGGTGGCTGATGGCTTCGAACGCACCTCGCCCGTCACCGCATTCCCGGTCAATGGCTACGGCCTTCATGACATGATCGGCAATGTCTGGGAATGGACGGCTGATTGGTATTCACAGAAGCACGACGCAGACGCCCCGAAAGCCTGCTGCATCCCGCAAAATCCCCGCGGCGGGTCCGAGGGCGCGAGCTACGACTCTCGTCAGCCGAACCTCAGGATTCCACGCAAGGTGCTTAAAGGCGGCTCGCATCTTTGCGCCCCCAGCTACTGCCGCCGCTATCGTCCGGCCGCGCGTCATGCCGAGCCGATCGACACCTCAGCAAGCCATGTCGGCTTCAGGTGCATCACCAGGAAGAGGATCACGTCATGAGTAACGATACGATTCCGGAAAAGCCTGAGATGAGCACGGGACCCACCAGCGCAGGATTGAAACGCCGCGATCTCTTGTTGAGCGGCAGTTCGCTCGTCGCGGCGTCCGCGCTCTCGGCCGTCGGACTGACAAGCGTCGCGCAAGCGCAGCAACCGGCAACGGCGCCCGCCGGACAACGGCCGAACATCGTCGTCATCATGGGTGACGACATCGGCATCTGGAATATCGGCGCCTACCACCGCGGCATGATGGCGGGCCGGACGCCGAATCTCGACAAGATCGCCGCAGAAGGCATGCTGTTTACCGATTATTACGCCGAGGCGAGCTGCACCGCAGGCCGCGCCAACTTCATCACCGGCGAGCTACCGATCCGCACCGGCATGACAACGGTCGGCCAGGCCGGCGCACCCACAGGCATACCCGCGCAGGCCGTAACCATCGCTACCGCGCTGAAAGGAATGGGTTACGCCACCGGCCAGTTCGGCAAGAACCACCTTGGCGACAAAAACGAGTTTCTGCCGACGGTGCACGGTTTCGACGAGTTCTTTGGCTACCTGTATCACCTCGATGCGATGGAAGATCCAGCGCATCCCGCCTATCCTCAGGAGTTGCTGAACACCGTCGGTCCACGCAACATGGTCCATTGTTATGCGACCAATGTCGACGACGCTACCGTGGATCCACGCTGGGGCAAGGTCGGCAAACAGAAGATCGAGGACGCGGGCACGCTCTATCCCAAGCGGATGGAAACCGTGGACGACGAAATCCGCGACTTGGCGCTCAAGTTCATCGACAAGGCCAAGGCCGACAACAAGCCGTTCTTCCTGTGGCTCAATCCGACCCGCATGCACATCGTCACCCATCTGTCGCCGAAGTACGAAGCGCTGCGCAACTCCAAGAACGGCTGGTCCATCCATGAGGCCGGCATGGCGCAGCTCGACGACGATGTCGGCATAGTAATGCAAAAGCTCAAGGACATGGGCGTGGATGACAACACCATTGTCATCTTCACAACCGATAACGGCACCGAGGTCTTCACTTGGCCGGATGGCGGACAGACGCCTTTCGCGCAGAGCAAAGGTACTGTCATGGAAGGCGGTTTCCGCGCGCCGGCGATGATCCGCTGGCCGGGCAAGGTGCCGGCGGGCAAGATCGAGAACGGCATCATCTCCGGGCTGGACTGGTTTCCGACCCTCCTTGCGGCGGCCGGCAACCCGAACATTGTCGAAGAGCTGAAGAAGGGCAAGCAGATCGGTGACACGACCTACAAATGTCATCTGGACGGCTATAACCAGACGGACATGATTACCGGCAAGGGGCCGTCGAATCGGCACGAAATCTGGTACTTCGGGGAAAGCGAACTGGGTGCCGTGCGCATCGACGACTACAAGTATCGCTTCATCGACCAGCCTGGAGGCTGGCTGGGTGAAAAAACCAAGCCTGACGTGCCCTACCTGATTAACCTTCGCCTCGATCCTTTCGAGCGAACGGGATGGCCCGATAGCGGGACCAAATACGGCGCGCAACAATACTTCGACTGGTTCAAATTCGAATTCTGGCGCTTTGTGTTTGTTCAGCAGCAGGTGGAAAAGCTGGCGATGACGGCGATCGAGTTTCCGCCGATGCAGAAAGGCGCGAGTTTCAATCTCGATTCCGTGAAGGCGAAAATCGAGGCCGCCAGGACGGCGATGGCAAAATAACATGTATTCATGATCAGCATGGTGGGGGCGGCGTCGAGGCCGCCCCGCTCCGCGCTCGGCGCAACTGGTAATACCGGTTGATCTGGCTGCGATCTAACAGAGCCCCCGGCGCCAACACGCCGGGGGTTTTGCTTTTCGGGCTAGCGATCGTGCGTCACGCCGCGAGCAGGTCGCGCACCATCGGCACCACCTTGCTGCCGTAGAGTTCGATGCTCTTCATCAGCTTCTCGTGCGGCAGCGGGCCGGCCGAGTATTTCAGCTGGAAGCGCGCAGTGCCGAGCGCCTTCACGGTCGCCGCGATCTTGCGGGCCACGGTTTCGGGGGCGCCGACATAGAGCGAGCCGTGCTCGGCCTCAGCCACGAACTCGTCGCGGCCCATTGGCGGCCAGCCGCGCTCCTTGCCGATGCGGTCGCGCATGACCTTGTAGTCCGGCCACAGCTCCTCCCTGGCTTGCGCGTCCGTCTCGGCGACATAGCCCGGCGAATGGACGCCGATCGGCTGCGGCGCCCGGCCGAACTGCTGGTAGGCGCGTTGGTGCAGGTCGACATAGGGCGCAAAGCGCCTGGGATCGCCGCCGATGATGGCGAGCATCAGCGGCAGGTCGTAATGCGCGGCGCGCACCACCGATTCGGGGCTGCCGCCGACGCCGATCCAGGTCTTCAGCCGGCCGTGCTCGACCGGCGGATAGACCGACTGGTTGCCGAGCGGCGGCCGCAGCTTGCCCTGCCAGGTCACCGGCTCCTGCTTCAAGACCTCGGTGAACAGGTCGAGCTTCTCCTCGAAGAGCTCGTTGTATTGCTTGAGGTCGAAGCCGAACAGCGGGAACGATTCGGTGAAGGAGCCGCGGCCGAGAATCACCTCGGCGCGGCCGTTCGAGAGCGCGTCGACGGTGGCGAAGCGCTGGAACACGCGGATCGGATCGTCCGAGCTCAGCACGGTCACCGCGGAGCCGAGGCGGATGTTCTGCGTGCGCGCGGCGATCGCGGCCAGCACGGTCTCGGGGGTGGAGATCGCAAAATCGGCCCGGTGGTGCTCGCCGAGCCCGATGAAATCGATCCCGAGTTGATCGGCCAGCACCGCCTCGTCGACGACGTTGCGGATCACCTGGGCATGCGGCAGCGGTGCCCCGGCGGCGTCCTTGGTGACGTCGCCGAATGTATCGAGCCCGAATTCAAGGGAGGTGGTCATCAGTCAGTCCGGTTGTCGGCGCGGCGGAGCATCCGCCGCGGGCCACCCATCGCACGCAGGTTGAGAAGTCGCATTGCGGACGTGTCCGCAACCTGCGCTGTGGAGCCTTCGGTTGGAGATACCGGGAAGCTAAGGACCGTTCACGGTGGAACAAGGCCACGTGGCGAAACGCTGGGTTTCCGTCCGGCTGGCTGGCGGCGCCGTCAGAACGACTCCGCCCACGGCCGCAGGTCGAGCTCCAGCGTCCAGGCGCTGCGATGCTGGTGGTGAAGCACCCAATAGGCCTCCGCGATGGCCGCGATGTTGAGCAGCCCATCCGGGCCGCGATCGTCCTTCAACTGCGGACGCATGCTCAGCAGCCGATCGCCCTCGATGCCGCCGTCGACCACGACATGGCCGACATGGATGCCCTGCGGCCCGAATTCGCGCGCCACGCTCTGCGCCATCGCGCGCAACGCGGCCTTCGCCGAAGCAAACGGCGAGTAGTTGGCCTTGCCGCGCAGCGAGCCGCTGGCGCCGGTGAACACCAGCGTGCCGCCGCGGCGCGCCAGCAGAGCGGGGATCGCGGCCTGCGCCAGTTGGAAACCGCCGAGCGCATGTTCGCGCCAGTGCTCCTCGAAACGCTGTTCGCTGACCTTGAGGAACGGCGCCGGCCGGTTGGAGCCGGCATTGTGCACGGCCATCGCGAGCGGCGCGAGCTTCCCGGCCGCCTCGACGAAGCGGGCCACATCCGCGGCAATCGAGGCATCGCCCACGACATGGGTGACCCTGGCGCCATCAGCTGCGAGTTCGGCGGCGGTCACGGCGAGCTTCTCGGCATTGCGGCCGGCGATCGCGACGGGATAGCCGCCGGCGGCAAAGCGCCGCGCGATCGCGGCGCCGAGGCCGTGCGATGCGCCGACGCCGGCAATCAGCACGCTTCCCTGCACGGCGGTCGGCTCGAGCGCGGTTCGGTCGTTCATGGCTCACTCCATCATGCTGCCCGCAGCGCGGGCGAAATCATTCGTCCGAGGCCATCGCGACGATGCCGTCGCGCACCGTGCGCAGGATGGCGTCGGACCGCCTCTGATCGGTGAGGACGCGCGAGACCGCGATCGCACCGATCATAGCGCTCACCGCCACGATTGCGCGGGCATCGTCATCGTCGCCGAACGCATCAGCGACCTTGGCGATGAAGGCTTCGATGTGCGGTTCCATCACCGCGCGGCATTGCTCGTCGGCGCGGCCGACATCCGAGATCAACGCGCCGATCGCGCAGCCTGTCTTGCGGGAGTCGCGATGGGTGCGGCTGAGATAGCTTCGCGCCAGTGAATTGACGCTGACCGGCTTGTCGGGATCGCGCGACGCGCGCGCCGTCGCTTCGCCCGCATTCAGCGCCTGTTCCAGCGCCGCGGCGATCAGGTCCGACCGCGAGGCGAAGTGCCCGTAGAAGCCGCCATGGGTCAATTTCACCTGCTGCATCAGGCTGCCGATGCTGAGCGCGTCGAGCCCCGCGTCGCGGATCTGCGTCGCGGCCTCGTTCAGAATGCGCTCGCGGCTCCTGGCCTTGTCGGCCTGGGAATGGCCCATCTCGCATCGCCCCTGTTTGACTCTCTTTCCGGATTATGGCCATCATGCATCTGGATGACAACTATCATCCAGAATATTTGTCAGTCACAAAGCAGGGAGGAGCAGATGTCCGGCAGCGCGAGCGAGGGGCGGGTCCGTCACGAGCGGCATGACCGCATCCTGAAGATCATCATCGACAATCCCGCGAAGAAGAACGCCTTCAGCCCGGAGATGATGTCTGAACTGTCCGACGCGCTGACGCTGCTCGACAATGACGACGGCCTGTGGGTCGGCGTGCTCTGCGCCGCCGGTGGCAGTTTCACCGCCGGCCTCGACATGCCGAAATTCTTCGGTCCGACCGCATCGCGCAAGCCGTTGCCGGAGGGCAATGTCGATCCGTTCGGCTTGTCGAAGCGGTGCCGGAAGCCGATCGTCACGGCGGTGCAGGGCATCGTGTTCACCGTCGGCATCGAGATGATGCTGGCCGGCGATATCGTCGTCGCCGCGGACGACAGCCGTTTCTGCCAGATGGAGGCGAAGCGCGGCATCGCGCCGCTGGCGGGCGCGCATTTCCGCTACATCAGCCGCGCCGGATGGGGCGATGCGATGTATCATTTGCTGCTGTGCGACGAGTTCTCCGCTGCCGAGGCCCATCGGATCGGCCTCGTGCAGGAGGTCGTGCCGGCAGGTCAGCAGATCGAACGTGCGATGGAACTGGCAGCAATCATCGCGCGAAACGCGCCGCTCGGAATCCAGGTGACGAAGGAGGCGGGCCGCAAGTTCATCGAAGCCGGCGAGCAGGCGGCGATCGCAATCATTCCGCAGATCCGCGAACGCGTGCTCAACACCGCCGATGCGGCCGAAGGCATCAAGTCGTTTGTCGAACGGCGCGCTGCGGTGTTCCTGGGACGTTAGTACCAGGGACGTTCGCGGCGTTCACGGTACGTGCTCTGACAAGGCTTGGTTGTGGCAATGATGTCGCAGCCGCATCAATTTCGATCACGACGATCGTGCGACGACTCTTGTCGAGATTCGTCGAATCAGTGAGATTCGATTCCATACTTAAATTCAATTGCGTCCTGCTTTGACTCCAGCGTCGGGTGAGGAATCTCATGACAAGCGCACGCGTCATCGTCGTCGGGAACAACAAGGGCGGCTCGGGCAAGTCGACAATTGCCATGCACGTCGCCATCGCGCTGATCAAGGCGGGTCAGCGTGTCGCCACCATCGATCTCGACAACAAGCAGAAGTCGCTGACGCACTATGTCGAGAACCGGCGCGACTGGGCGCGGGAGTCCTCGCTCGATCTCGGCATCCCGACGCATATGTGCTTCGAGACGGTCGGCGGCAGGAGCAGCGAGGTCGAGACGCTCGGCCGCAGCGCGCTTGCCGAGATCGTCGAGCGGCTCAGCCGGTCGCATGACTTCGTCGTCATCGACTGCCCCGGCCATGACACTTATCTGACGACGTTCACGCATTCGCTGGCGAATACGTTGATCACGCCGCTCAACGACAGCTTTCTCGATTTCGACGTGCTCGGCACCGTCGATCCGAACGACTTCAAGGTGACCGGCATCAGCCACTATTCGAAGATGGTGGAGGAAGCGCGGCGCGAGCGCAGCGCGCATGAGCTGCCGGCGTTCGAATGGGTGGTGCTACGCAACCGTCTCTCCACGCTCGGCTCGCGCAACAAACGCCTGGTCGGCGAGGCCCTGAGCGAGCTGTCGAAGACGCTGAATTTCCGCCTGGTCGATGGATTGGCCGAACGGGTGATCTTCCGCGAATTCTATCCGCGCGGACTGACGGCGATCGACGACATCGATCAGTTCGCGCGTGGTGGCCGACCGACCATGTCACACGTCACCGCATGGCTTGAGATGGAGCGGCTGATGACCGCGATCATGCTCGGCCATCTTGTGGTACGCCCACTCGAATCCGCCGACGCCGGCCGCGACGCCGCGTAAGACGGCGTCGGGGGCTACGGGCAATTGGTGTTGCCGGCATCGGCGACGGTCAGAAACGTGATCGTTCTGGGTGCGAAGACCATTGTCCCGGGAGCGGTCGCGTCGCCGTGCAGCGCGGGAATCCGGTCCGCGGTCCCAAGCAAAAGCGTCGCGCCGTTGAGCTGGACGTTGCCGTCTGCGGGCGTGGCGCTCGCCAGGGTGTAACGTTGCGAGCCGGCCGGCAGCGTCAGCTTGCGCCTTATTCGCCGATCATTGTTGATGACGAGCAGGGCAATTCCGCCCGGCATGTCGCGCGCGCAGTGCGCATAGACGTGGAAGCCGTGACGGCCAGCGATACCGGCATTCAGCACAGTTGTTCCCATCAATCGGCGCCATAGCAACGCCGCCCAGTAGTTCGGCCGCGGCAGATGGGTTTGTTCGTCGAGCAGCCCATAGTCGCTCGCGGCGAGCGTGTTGTGCATCACCACCTGGACGCCGGCCTTGGCAAGGCGCCCGAGCTGATCGAGGTAGCGGAACGTATCGATGAACGTCGCGGCCCAGCGGTTGCCGCCGCACGCGGTCTCTGCGGTCTCGGTCAGCCAGATCGGCTTGTCCGGTGCAAGCTGGTCGCGCAGCGCCTGGTAGAAGGCGAATGTCTTGCCGGAGCGTGCCAGCCATTCGTCCGACAATGCTCGCTTCGGCGTGCGATCGCCGGCGCATCGGGCCGAGAGCGCGCCATAGTGATGATAGGAGACCGTGTCGATGCCCACAGCCGTTGCCGCGAACAGCGCTTGAGCATCCGCACCTGTGCCGATCGTGCCCGGGCCGAGGATCGTCACGTCAGGCGCGGTGTCCTTCATGAATGCGCGGAACGCGGCAAAGTCCCGGCCGTAGGCCGCGGCGTCGTAACCCTCAGGGGCGCCGCCGATGGCGGGCAGATCGGGCTCGTTCATGAACTCGGCTGCGGCGATGTGGCCGCCGGCCGATCGTGTGACGTCGAGAAAGCGGCGGGCCTGCTCCGGAAGCCATCGCCCCGCAGCGTCACGCGTGCCGGCACTGATCGCAAAGGACGTGACGATAGGCGCGTCGACGGCGTGCGAGAAGTCGATCGCGTCGCGCCATTGTTGCCGTGTCAGCACGCCGTTGAAGCCGGCCGGCGGCGCGGATGGCGGCGTCTCGGACTCCGCAACGAACGTGCTGTTGGCCCAGGTTCCGCTGATGCGGAGATAGGCCGGAGAGAGCGCCGCGGCGAGGTTTCGCAGCCTGGCATCATGCAGATCAATCGGCGTACGCGCCGCAAACCGCTCCGCGTCTGGACGCGAACGTGTCCTGGCGGCTGCATAGGGCTTCCAGAATCGTCCGCCGGTCACTTCGACCATCTCGATATTGTAGGACTGGAAGCGCGGGTCGATCGTCGCGACGCGCGGCATGGTCGCAGCGTCGAGCCTCAGCTCCGCCGCGGTCGCCGTCGTGCAGACGAAGGCAGTCGCGGCGCAGACGATGGATGCGAGGCATCGAAGCGGGTAGGCCGAGTAGTCGCGCACGGGTCCTCGCGGCGTTCCGAATTGGGTCGGTTCAGAATGCCGCCGCGGCCTGTTCGAATCAACGCGGCAACGGGTCCTGCGGCTCGTTGGCGATGCGCTCCCACAGCGCGCGGATCATGTCCTTCATGACCAGCGCGTCGTGCCAGCGGTCGGACAATTCCCTGCCGTCGGGTCCGGTGATTGCGTAGGGCGAGGGACCGAGCTCGCACAGGAAGGTCAGGGTCGCATCGGGGCCGGCACGCTTGCGCCAGGAGCGGATGGCGTAGTCCCACCAGTCCGTGAACAGCGACACCCAGCCCTGATGCTGCGGAAAGCCGAGCGAGATCTGCACCTGCTCGCGGCTCGCGATGCGGCCGTGGATGCCCCAGGCATTGTCGAGGATGCGGTGGATCATCGCGTGGTTGACGTCGTCGACCGGCCAGGCGAATTCACGCCCGACCAAATAGTGCGAGAGATCGGCGGTCAGCCGCAGATCGGGAAAGCAGTCGAGCAAATCGAGCGTAAAGAACAGGTCGGTCGTCATGCGGTCGCGGTGGGTCTCGACATGCACGGCAACGCCGGCTTCCGCGGCAAGCCGCCGCCAGCCTTCGAGCAGGGGAATGCAATCGGCGAGCAGGCGCGGACGAATGTCCGGCTGCAGGTTGACATGATCGGCGCCGAGCTGCGCCACCAGCTCAAGCACCGGCTTAAGATCGTCGACCCGCTTCGGGTAGCATTGCGCCTGCCAGATCATGCCGTGCGCGCGAAGGAAGCCCGTCACCTCGCGCGCGAAGGCGGGATCGATGAAGCGCACGCCGGCGCCGTCAAACCCGGCATCGCGGATCATCGCGAGCTGGGTTTGCAGCGGCCATTCGCCCTCATCGGCCAGCCGTCGCTCCATCGCCCAGAGCGACTGCAGGACACGCAGTTGCTGCGCCACCGATCAGGCTCGCGCCGGGATCGCCGCGGGCAGCTCGGCTTGTTCGCTCGCGTCGGCGGCGATGTTCTCCTGATAGGTCTCGGGCCCGATCCAGATCGCAACCACCGTGCAGGCCGACAGGAACATGGCGTAGCAGGCAACCGGCCACCAGGTGCCGTAGGCGGCCACCAGCGCGGTGGCGACGAACGGTGCCGGGCCGCCCGACAGCAGCGAGCCGAGCTCGCGGGCGAAGGCAAAGCCGGCGAAGCGGCGCTGCGGCGGGAACAGCTCGGCGAAATACGCCGCCTGCGGCCCGAACATCGCCGCCGTCACCACGGCGCGCGCCAGGATGAAGGCGAGCGCGATCATGATCCACTGCTTGGTGCCGACCATCCAGAAGAACGGGAACGCGAGCGCGACGCCGGCCAGCGCGCCGAACATGTAGACCGGCCGCCGTCCGATCCGGTCCGACAAGGCCGCAAAGCCGAGGATCGCAAACAGCTCGACCGTGAAGGCCAGCATCAAGGCGCTGAGCGCATCGGCTTTCGGCACGCCCAAGGTGGTGATGATGTAGCTCAGCCCAAACACCGGGAAGAAATAGCCGAGCCCGTTCTCGGCCATGCGCGCGCCGAGCACGACGAAGAAGTTGCGCGGATGCCGGCGTAACGCCTCCATTGCCGGATTGCTCTCGACCTTGCCGCGCGCGACCACCGCATTGGTATAGACCGGCGTCTCGGTGATCCGCATGCGGACGAAGATGCCGACGACGATCAGGAGGAAGCTCGCCAGAAAGGGCAGGCGCCAGCCCCAGCTCATCAAATCCTCGCGCGGCAGCATCGTCACCAGCGCGAAGGCGGCGGCGGCGAGCAGATTGCCGACGGACACGCCGAGCGGCGCGAAGCCGCCCCAGAAGCCGCGATGCTTCGGCGGCGCGTTCTCGACCAGGTAGATCACCGCGCCGCCATACTCGGCGCCGGCGCCGAGACCCTGGATGACGCGCATCGCGACCAGCAGGATCGGCGCCCAGACACCGATCTGCGCATAGGTCGGCAGGAAGCCGATCGCGGTGGTGCCGATGCCGATCATCAGAAGGGTTGCGACCAGCACCGGCTTGCGGCCGTAGCGATCGCCGAGGATGCCGAACACCAGGCCGCCGATCGGCCGCACCACGAAGCCGACGCCGAAGGTCAGGAACGACAGCAGCGTGCCGACGACCGGATCGCTCTTTGGAAAGAACAGCTCGCCGAACACCAGCGCGGCCGCGGTGCCGTAGAGGAAGAAATCATACCATTCGAGCGCGGAGCCGATGCTTGCGGCCAGGATCACACGCAGGCGCGATGTGCTGGCACCCTCTCTTGCCATCTTGGTCATTCGTTTCCCCGTTATGTCTGTTTTTATGGTCGTCTTGTTCGAGCGCGATCGCGTGGTTCCGGATCATGCTCGTGAAAGCAGTAATGCCCGCGGCTTGGCCCGCGGGCATTGTCGTCGGTCTTAAGCGGCGCGCGTGAAGTAGGATTTCTTCGCAGCTGACTGGGTCTCGTAGATCGATCCCTGCCGTTTGGCCGGCGGCAGTGGCATCCGCACCGGCACCTCGGTGAGCCGCGGGGCGACCACCGGCGGACCCGCCAGCAGGCGGCTGTTGAACTCGTCAAAATCCTTCACGCCCAGGAGCGGCCAGGCGTCGCTGGCGGCGACTTCATAGAGCAGGAGGTTGCGCGGCCGGTCCGATGTGTTGGTCGCCGAGCCGTGCAGCGCGCGGACATGATGGAACGACATGCTGCCGGCCTTGCCCATGCAGGGCACCGCGCGCTTGATGTCGCCCTCGATCTGGTCCGGATCGATCAGGCCCGCGAAGTGGCCGTCCTCGCCGTGGTGATCCCACATCGTGCTGCCGGTGTGCGATCCCGGCGTCACCAGCATCGGGCCGTTCTCGATATCGCAATCGTCGAGCAGCACGCCGATCGCGAGGATGTCGTCATTGGTGTGCGGATAGAACGCCCAGTCCTGATGCCACTCCACCGGCGAGCCGTATTGCGCCGACTTCATGTTGAGTTTTGAGCCGTGCAGGCGAAGCCCGGGGCCGATCAGTCTGGTCAGGATCGAGATCACGGCGGGGCTGCGGATGATCTCGTCGAAGATCGGGTGCACCTTGTGCGGCGCCTTGATGCGGCGGACGCGGGGGGTCTCCGGCGTATGGCCCGGCTCGAGGTCGTAGACGTCGGTATGCTCGCTGACCGAGGCGGCGCCGGCCACCAGCTCTGCGAGCACCGTGCGCACTTTGGCGAGGGTCCCCTGGTTGAGCACCTCGGGGACCACGATCACCCCATCGCGCTTGTAGGCTTGGGCCTGCTCGTCCGAAATCATGCTGTTTCTCCGATTTTGTTCCATGTTAGCGCTAACATGAGGCGATGCTAGCGCTAACATAATGGCTTGGCAACCCGGAATCGTGCAGGGTCTGTCCATGAGCTCCGATGTGACTGCCCCCCGGACTGGCCCAGCGGACGCCGCACCCACCCTCTCGGAGGTGGCCAAGCGTGCCGGCGTTTCCTCGATCACGGTGAGCCGGGTGGTGCGGATGCCCGACCTGGTCGCCCCGGAGACCCGGGCGCGGGTCGAACTGGCGATGCGCGACCTCGGCTATGTCCCGAACCTGGTGGCGGGCGCGTTGGCGAGTGCGCGGACCAATTCGGTCGGCGTGCTGGTGCCGACCATCGCCAACTCGATCTTCGCCGACACGGTGCAGGGCCTGTCCGACAAGCTCGAGCCGCTCGGCTTCTCGGTGATCCTGGCGCAGTCGCGCTACGACGCGGTGCGCGAGGACCGCGTGCTGGCGGCGCTGCTGTCGCGGCGGCCTGAGGCGATCATCATGGTTGGCTCGCCCGCCACGGCGGAGGGCAGCCGCCTGCTGCGCAACGCGCGCATCCCGATCGTCGAGACCTGGGATCTGCCGGCAAACCCGATCGACGCGGTCGCGGGCTTCGACAATTACAAGGCTGGTGTTGCCGTCGCAAAGCATCTGGTTGCGCAGGGACGCAAGCAGCTTGCCTTCATCGGCGGCGACGATCCGCGCGGCACCCGCCGCTGGCTCGGCTTCAGGGACGAGGCCCTGGCAAGCGGCCTCGCCGAGCCGCGCCGGCTGATCCTGGACCGCAAGGATTCGGGAAGCGTGGCGGCGCATGCCCGCCTGCCTGGTGTCGATGCGGTGTTTGCCGCCAACGATGCGCATGCGATCGGCTTTATGTCAGGGCTGCGCAAGGCCGGGGTGCTGCGCGAAGGGCCTGCATCGGCGCAGCCGGTCGCAGTAATCGGGCTCGGCGATCTCGAAATGGGCCAGCTGATCTCGCCGACGCTGAGCACGATCAGCGTGCATGGCGATGCGATCGGCCGCACTGCGGCGACGCTGACGCTGGAGCGCGGCGGCGAGCGCCGCATCGATCTCGGCTTCGAGCTGGTGCTGCGCGACAGCGGCTAGAGCGTTTTCGAGCGAAGTGGACACCGGTTCGCGTAAAGAAAACGCGTCAAAACAAGAATCTAGAGCCTTGGTTCTGATTCAATCAGAACCGAGCTCTAGCGATGCTGGAGCCGCTTAGCCCTTCTTGTCTGCGGTCCAGCGATCGATGCCGGCGAACATTGCCGCGACCAGGCACCCGGCGATGATGCCGAAGGTCAGATCCTTGAACACCGTCAGCGCGAAGGTCGTGATCAGCACCGCGGCGCTGCGCCGATCCCTGATCAAGCGCAGGAATTCCTCCTTCTCTGCCATGTACCAGCACACCACGACCAGGACCGCGGCCAGCGCAGAGAGCGGAATGTAGCTCGCAAGCGGCGCGGCGAGCATCATGAACGACAGCAGAAAGGCCGAGTGCATCATGCCGGACAGCGGGCTGCACGCTCCGGCACGGATATTGGTCGCGGTGCGGGCGATCGTGCCGGTGACGCTGATCCCGCCGAACAAAGCGGAAGCGATGTTGGCGATGCCCTGCGCCACCAGCTCCATGTTGGAGCGGTGCTTGCGGCCGGTCATGCTGTCGGCGACCTTTGCCGAGAGCAGGCTCTCGACGCCGCCGAGCAGCGTGAAGGAGAGCGACGCCGGCAGGATTTGCAGCAGCAGCGCCCACGAGAACTCCGGCACATGCGGCACCGGCAGGCCGCGTGGGATTTCACCGAACCGGCTGCCGATGGTTTCGACCGGCAGATGCAGCAGCACGACCGCAATCGACGCGAGCACGATCGCGATCAGCATCGCCGGCCAGGTTGGCCGCCATGCGCGCAGCACGAAGATCACGGCCGCCGAGCCGGCGCCGACCGCGAGCGCGGACCAGCTCAAGGTCGGAAGCGCGTGGCCGAGCGCTGCGAGCTTCGGCAGAAGCGGCCCGGGCTCGGCACCGGCAAGCGTCAGCCCGCCCAGATCGCGCAGCTGGCTCGCCAGAATGGTGACTGCGATTCCGCAGGTGAAACCGACGGTGACGGGGTGCGGGATGTAGCGGATCAGCGATCCAAGTCCCGAGGCGCCGATCAGCGTCAGCATCAGGCCGGACACCAGCACGGTAAGCATGAGGCCCTCGACACCGAACTGCGCGGCCGTTGCCGCGACGAGGACGATGAAGGCGCCGGCCGGTCCGCCGATCTGAAAGCGGCTGCCGCCCAGCGCGGAGACCAGGAAGCCGCCGACGATGGCGGTGAACAGCCCGCGCTCCGGCGTCACGCCCGAAGCCACTGCGATTGCCATCGACAGCGGCAATGCCACCACAGCCACCGTCAGCCCGGCCATCACATCATGTCGGAAGGCGGCAACGCCGTAGCCTTCGGTCAGCGTGGTGACAAGCTTGGGACGATAGAGATGTGCCGTGGAGGAGCCGTCAGGCATGGGGATGACCGCAGGGAAGGGGATGAAGGAAATTGGCGGAGCGGGAGCGGGCAGTTGCGTTCATTCGGCAATCTTCCGGTAGATCGCCGCGGCGCGGCGCAGCAGCTGGCTCTTGCGTTTGCGCTCGTGCACGCGCTGGTGCCTGGCCTTGCCTTCGTCGGCGCCCTGATCCAGTGCATCGGCACTTTCGAACAGCTTGCGGCGGACCTCGTCATCGTTCAGTTCGCCGAGCAGCTGCTGTCCCTTGCGCAGATGCTTCAGCACGTTGCGCCACGATGCATAGACATCGGCAGGCAATCCGCCTTCCGAGAACTCGATGGCGTAACGCAGCCGCTTGCTGGCGAGGCGGACGCGGTGGCGCTTGTTCTTGCCCATGCCTTGCAGCCCGCGGCTCTTGTGACACAGCTTGCCATGCCATTGCGCCAGCCGACGCGCGTGAAAGACCGAGACCGGCACGGCGCGCCGTTGCGCCGCGCGGGGATCCTGCCGCGTGGTCCAGGGGCCGCTGCCGACCCAGTCCCACATGCCGTCGAACCATTGCCAGTACCGGTCGCTTTGCAGCGCCTCCCTGAGGGCTTCGAACGCATCGGTTCGTGCCGTCATCAGCATGCGCTCTTCGGGCAAGCCCTTGCTGTTCTCGATCGCGACGTCGAGATCGCGCGTTGCGCCGAGATAGGCGCTGAGCCATTTCAGCTCGGATTTCAGTCGCGTCCATTCGCTGTCCGCCACCATCGGGCCGTAGAACGCGATCGCAGCCTTCAGCCGCGTCAGTGCAATACGGGTCTGGTGGAGGGCTGCGGGATCGCCGGAGCTCAAGGCCTCGTGGTTGGTCGCGACTTCCTCGAGGCATTCGGACAGGATCAGGCGAAACGCAGTCTCACAACGCATGGCCTCGCTGAGATGCCGCGGCCGCTTCGGGCGGACAACGCGCTCCCTGGCCGGACCTGCCGCTAACGTCATGACACTCTCGTGACCCCGCCGGAACCGTGAGGCAACGGGCGGCTCCCGGACGGAAAGATTTCCCGTTTGATCGATCGCGATCAAGGGTTTTCTGCTGAACCGCAGCGCAACGATCCGGCGGCGCGATCAAAATGTCGCAATACACCCGGTGGAGGGCGCCCGTTCTGGCCGGTATGCTGCGCGCGCGGTGCTGGAGGGCGAAAAACCACCGGATATTTCGTACGCGAAGTATCTTGATATTTCGCATACGAAATATATAACGGCGGCATGAGAGCGGAACACCGGCTGATCTTTCTTCTGACCGTGGCCTATCGGCGGCTGCAGCGCGCCATGGACCAGGAGACGTCCGCGCACGATCTGACGTCGGCCCAGGCCGGCGTGCTGTTCTTTCTCGGGCGCAATGATGGCGCGCTGATCGGCGACGTCTCGCAGGCGCTCGACATCGTGCCGTCGGCGATGAGCGGGCTCGCCGACCGGATGGAACGTGCCGGCCTCGTGAAGCGCCGGCGCGACGGCGAGGATGGGCGCAGCCAGCGGCTGTATCTGACCGTGGCGGGGCAGGAACTCGGCAAGCGCGCCGCGACGTGGACCAGGGTGATCAACAACCGCCTGATGGACGGGTTCTCGGAAGCGGAAATCGACGTGGTGTCGCGCTGGCTGACCAGCCTGCAAGAGAAATTCCCGAAGGACAAAGACGGCTAGAGCGTTTTCAAGCGAAGTGGGTACCGGTCCGCGTGAAGCAAACGCCTCGAACAGGAAGCAAGCAACAGGAGCAAGACATGAGTGAAGTGGTCGTAGCGCTGGACGGTGGCGTTCTCACCGTGACGATGGCGCGTCCGGACAAGAAGAACGCGATCACCAACGCGATGTATGGCGCGATGGCGGACGCGCTCGAGCGCGCGGAAGGCGACTCCTCGATCCGCGCCGTGCTGTTGCAGGGCGACGGCGACAGCTTTACCGCGGGCAACGATCTCGCCGATTTCGCCGCGGTGTCGCGTGGCGTACAGGGCGAGCGTCACGTGACGCGGTTCCTTGCCGGCCTCGCCAAGGCGACGCGGCCGCTGGTTGCCGCCGTGCAGGGCAATGCGGTCGGCATCGGCACCACCATGCTGTTGCATTGCGACCTCGTTTACCTCGCGCCGACCGCGCGGTTGATCACGCCGTTCGTCAACCTCGCGCTGGTGCCGGAGGCGGCTTCGACCTATCTGCTGCCGCAGCGGATCGGCTACGCACGGGCCTATGCGATGTTCGCGCTCGGCGAGCCGCTCGAGGCGGAGACGGCTGTTGCGATCGGTCTTGCCAATGCGGTCGTGCCGCTCGAAGATCTCCGCGCCAAGGCCCGCGCGGCGGCCGACGCACTGGCGAAGCGGCCGTTCGGCTCGCTCCAGCACACCAAGGCGCTGATGCGCGACCCCGCCAGGATCAGCGCGCAAATGGCGCGCGAGGGCGAGATCTTCCAGGAACGGCTGATGAGCGCGGAGGCGCGCGAGGCGTTTGCCGCCTTTGCCGAGCGCCGCCAGCCTGATTTTTCCAAGATCGCCGGGTAACCCCAGAGCTTGGGGCCGCCCCGC
Organism: Bradyrhizobium sp. th-b2; assembly: GCF_000426785.1. Taxonomy (NCBI): domain Bacteria; kingdom Pseudomonadati; phylum Pseudomonadota; class Alphaproteobacteria; order Hyphomicrobiales; family Nitrobacteraceae; genus Bradyrhizobium; species Bradyrhizobium sp. th-b2. Next base: position 328,114 of record NZ_AUGA01000002.1, on the reverse strand, counting down.
ATGGGCGGCCCCATCACTTCGGGGTTGACGGCTTCGCCGCCATCGCACATCTCGTGTCACAGCACAGCGCAACCCGGCGAGGCGAGCATGAGCGACAGTCATACGTTGCGCGGCGAGAAGATCGCCGCGACCATTTCGGCACAGGGCGCCGAATTGTCGTCGCTCAGGAATGCCGAGGGGACCGAATTGCTGTGGCAGGCCGGCCCGCAATGGCCGCGCCACGCGCCGATCCTGTTCCCGATCGTCGGCCGATTGAAGAACGACACGCTGCGCCACAACGGCAAGACCTATCCGATGACGCAGCACGGCTTTGCGCGGGACCGCCGCTTTGCCTGGATGGAGCAGGGCCCGCGATCCTGCAAGCTGGCGCTGACCGACGATGCGGAAACGCGGGCACGCTATCCCTTCACCTTCAGGCTCGAGGTCACCTACACCGTTGATGGCGCCGATCTCGACGTCGGCTTCGACATCGTCAACACCGGCAACGAGATGCTGCCGGCCTCGCTCGGCGGTCACCCCGCTTTCAACTGGCCGCTGGTGCCGGGGCTGCCGAAGGAGGCTTACACGCTGACCTTCTCCAAGACTGAACCCGCGCCGATCCGGCGGTTGAAGGATGGATTGATGCGGCGGCAGCCTGAACCCAATCCGGTCAAGGGCAGAACGCTTGCGCTGTCGGAGGAGCTGTTCGATGACGACGCGATGGTCTTCGATCAGGTCGCAAGTACATCGATCCTCTTCACGGCGACACTAGGCCCGGCAGCAGCCACGCAAGGCCCGGCGATCGAAATGTCCTGGCGCGGCTTTCGCGAACTCGGCATCTGGTCGAAGCTCGGCGGCGCGCCGTTTCTCTGCATCGAGCCGTGGCACGGTTTTGCCAGCCCCGCGGATTTCGACGGCGAGTTCGCCGACAAGCCGGGCCTGATGCACATCGCGCCCGGCGCGCGTCAGTCGCTGAGCTATCGCGTTCGCGTCAGCTGACGGCCTGCTCTCGCGATCAGCTCAATGCGCGCGGGGGCCGAGCGCGCTCGTGAGCGCGCCGACCGACGGCGGATTTTCGTGAGCCCAGGCCTCGTGCGCGGCGAGATCGCGGTAATGCTCGGCCATGCGTAGCAGTCGGTCGCGGATGCCGGTATCTTCCTCGCCCTTGGCCTGATCGGCCAGCTGCGCGGCGCGTTCGAGAAGCGTTTTCGGATCGATCACGACATGCTCCAAATCCGGTTTCGCCAAGCGGACAACTGTTTACAGCCAAGCACAGTTCCTGCCATGGCTTGATGACAGCGCGTTCAGAGCTGGAACAAGCCAAGTCCTTCCAAACCGAGCCCTTCCATGACATCGCGCTTGGTGCGCTCAGTGATCTCGCGCGCCCTCAGGGTTCCGCGCCTGATCACGTCAGCGACGTAGTCGCGATCGGTCGCCAGCTCAGCGCGCCGGGTTCGGATTGGTGCGATCAGGGCTTGCAGAATGTCCTCCAGCCGCCGCTTGACGGTGGCGTCGCCAAGCCCGCCGCGCCGATAATGCGCCTTCAGTTCCTCGACGGCATGATGATCGTCGTCGAACGCGTCGAGATAGGTGAAGACGACATTGCCTTCGACCTTGCCGGGGTCGGCGACGCGCAGGTGATCCGGATCGGTGAACATCGCGCGCACCGCGGACGAGATATCATCGGGCGAGGCCGAAAGCGGAATTGCGTTGCCCGCGGATTTGCTCATCTTCGCGCGCCCATCGACGCCGGGCAGCCGTCCAGCGCGCGGGATGATGGCTTCGGCTTCTGGCAGCAATGGCCTGCCGGCGAGCGCGTTGACGCGCCTGATAATCTCGTTGGTCTGCTCGATCAGGGGCGCCTGGTCCTCGCCGACCGGCACGACCGTGGCCCGGAACGCCGTGATATCGGCGGCCTGCGCCACCGGATAGCACAGGAAGCCGGCCGGGATATCGCGTCCGAAGCCGCGGGCGCGGATCTCGTCCTTGATGGTGGGATTGCGTTCCAGCCGCGCCACGGTGACGAGGTTGAGGTAGAGCATCGACAGTTCCGCCAACGCCGGTAGCTGCGATTGCAGGCAGATCGAGGTGCGCTCCGGATCGATCCCGACGGCAAGATAATCCAGCGCGACCTCGATGACGTTGCGGCTGACCTTGCCGATGTCGTGCGCATTGTCGGTCAAAGCCTGCATGTCGGCGAGCAGCAGGAACTGCTGATGGCTGTCCTGGAACTCAAGACGGCTTCGCAGTGAGCCCACGTAATGGCCGAGATGCAGCGGCCCGGTGGTGCGGTCGCCGGTGAGGATGATCGGTTTGGTCATGGTATCTCCATTCGGTTGAATGGGGACACCGCATGCGGGCTGGATGAGATGAAAAAGGCCGCCCCATGCGGCGGCCCCGAAAATGCATGAACGCGTTTCGGCCCGCCTGTCAGTCGGCGAGCCACCAGAAATTGCTGATGAGGATCGAGCGGTTCATGCCACAAGCGGTAGGGCAAACACGCGATGCGGTCAAGACATTGCCAGCCCTAGTTGAACGCCATGCCGCCGCTCATCGCAATGGTCTGTCCGGTCATGTAGGGATTGTTGACCAGCAGCATCACGGCCTGCGCGACCTCCTCGGCGGTGCCGAAGCGGCCGATCGGGATCCGGCTGACGAGGCCGCTCTGTCCCTTCATCATGTCGGTCTCGATCAGCGAGGGCGCGACGGCGTTGACGGTGATGCCTTCCTTGACGAGGCGCGCGGCATAGCCGCGGGTCAGGCCCTCCATCGCCGCCTTTGACGCGTTGTAATGCGGTCCGATGGAGCCTGCGCCGCGCGCAGCACCGGAGGAGATGTTGACGATGCGGCCCCATTTCCGCGTCCGCATCATCGGCAGCACCGCCTGCGTGCAGAAAAACGCCGATTTGAGATTGACCGTGATGGTGCGGTCGAAATCCTCTTCGGTGAGGTCGTCGACGCCCCGGACGATGGCGATGCCGGCATTGTTGACGAGGATGTCGACCGGGCCGAGCTCGGATTTGGCGCGCTCGACCAGGCGGGTGACAGCGCCAGCTTCCGAGACGTCGGCGGCGATCGCGACGGCCCGGCCGCCGGCGGCAATGATGCCCTTCGCCAGCGTCTCCGCCTCAGCCGAGCGTTCGCGATAATTGATCGCGACGGCGGCGCCGGCGTCCGCCAGCTGCTTTACGATCGCAGCGCCGATGCCGCGCGAGCCGCCGGTCACCAGCGCCACATGTCCATGCAGACTGTTTGTTGTCATCGCCTCACCCTGTTTGACGTGCTGCGGCAGGTTCGCAAACTGGGAGGCGAGGTGCAACGCAACCCTGCTCAAATCTGCGTTGCCGCGGGCCGCATGCGGCGTAAAACCGGCGTTCCCGGCCGGAATCGGCCTTGCGTCCGGCGCGGGGCGGCGGCAATGGTTGGGGCGTCACTCCTTCCAGCCCACCCACGAGAGATCGATGAGCAAACTGATTGTCCGCGCCGGCGAGTTCACCTTTGACGCCCGTTTCGAGGAGCAGCTGGCGCCGAAGACGGTCGCCGCCTTCCGCAAGGCGATGCCGTTCGAGAGCCAGGCAATCCATGTGCGCTGGAGCGGCGAGGGCGTCTGGATGCCGCTCGGCGATCTCGATTTCGGCGTCTCCTACGAGAACCACACCAGCTATCCGGCGCCGGGCCAGATCATCCTCTATCCCGGCGGCATCAGCGAGACCGAGATCCTGCTCGCCTATGGTGGCGTGCACTTCGCCAGCAAGATGGGCCAGCTCGCCGGCAATCATTTCATCACGCTGACCTCGGGGCTGGAAAACCTCACCACCTTCGGCAAGACCGTGTTGTGGAAGGGCGCGCAGCAGATCCGCATCGAGGAAATCTGATGTGACCGAGGCCCGCTACCCGCGCGATCTCCGCGGCTACGGCCGCAATCCGCCCGATCCGAAATGGCCCGACGCTGCGCGCGTCGCCGTGCAGTTCGTGGTCAATTTCGAGGAAGGCGGCGAGAACAACATCCTGCATGGGGATCGCGCCTCGGAAGCATTCCTGTCCGACGTCTTGGGCGCGCAGCCCTGGGTCGGCCAGCGTCACGCCAATATCGAGACCATGTTCGAGTATGGCTCGCGCGCTGGCTTCTGGCGGCTGTGGCGGATGTTCACCGAGCGCAAGCTGCCGGCCACGGTGTTCGGCGTCGCGATGGCGCTGAAGCGCAATCCGGACGTGGTTGCGGCGATGCAGGAGGCGGGCTGGGATATCGCGAGCCACAGCCTGCGCTGGGTCGAGCACAAGGACATGTCGGAGGATGAGGAGCGCGCGGAGATCGCGCGCGCCATGGCCGTGCATACCGAGGCGACCGGCGCGCGGCCGCTCGGCTGGTACACCGGCCGCTCCTCGATCAACACGCTGCGGCTTTTGATGGAGACCGGCGGCCTGCGCTATCTCTGCGATTCCTATGCCGACGATCTGCCGTACTGGATCAAGGCGCCGGGGACCGAGCCGCATCTCGTGATCCCCTACACGCTCGATGCCAACGACATGCGCTTCATCAACGCGCAGGGCTTTGGCGGCGGCGACGAGTTCTACACCTACCTGAAAGACAGTTTTGACGTGCTCTATGCCGAGGGCGCGACGCGACCGAAGATGATGTCGGTCGGCCTGCATTGCCGGGTCGTCGGCCGTCCCGGCCGCGCCGCCGCGCTGATGCGCTTCCTCGATTACATCCAGAAGCACGAGCGGGTCTGGGTGCCGACCCGGCTTGCGATCGCCGAGCACTGGCACGCCAATCTGAAGCATCTCGCCGCGGACGCGTTCGAGATCGGCTGATTTGCGATGGAGCGTTTGGGGGCTCTCCTTCACCTCGCCCCGCGTGCGGGGAGAGGTCGGATCGCATGAAATGCGATCCGGGTGAGGGGGATCCACCGCGAGGCCCCCTGTTAGTGAATATGCAGCAGCAGCCCCTCACCCCAACCCTCTCCCCGTAAGAACGGGGCGAGGGAGCGCGGTGCCGTTGCGGCTGCTTCAGCTCCTAATGCCCCGCCATGTGGCGGCCGATCTCGGTCAGGTCAGCCTCGCTGGCGCTGACGTCGTGGACGAAGGCGCCGTGGAACATCACGACCAGCCGGTCCGACAATTCCAGCAGCTCGTCGAGATCTTCGCTGACCAGCAGCACCGCCGCGCCGCGGTTGCGGGCGGCCATGATCTCGGCGTGGATCTGCGCCACCGCCGCGAAGTCGAGCCCGAAGCACGGATTGGCGGCGATCAGCACCTCGACATCGCCCGAGAGTTCGCGCGCCAGCACTGCGCGCTGCACGTTGCCGCCCGACAGCGCCGCGATCGGCGTATCAGGCGTGCGGGTCTTGATCTTGTAGCGGTTGATCTTGCGCTCGGCATCCTGGCGGAATGCTGCGCGGTTCAGCCACCAGCCGCCGCGTGCGAACGGGACGCGGTCGAATTCACGGAACGCGATGTTGTCGGCGACGCTCATGCCGCCCACGCAGGCGTTCTTCAGCGGCTCCTCCGGCAATAGCGACATCTTGTGGCGGCGCATCTCCTCGCGGCTCGCCGCGTAACTCTCGCCCTGGACACGGATCACGCCGCTCTCGGCTTCGCGCTGGCCGGCCAGCACCTCGACCAGCTGGCGCTGGCCGTTGCCGGAGACGCCGGCGATGCCGACGATCTCGCCGCTCTTCACGGTCAGCGACACGCCGCGCACGGCGATCGCGCCGGCATCGTCGCGCGCGGTGAGCTTGTCGAGCTCGAGCCGCGGCGCGCCGGTCTCGCCGGTGCGCGGCGGCTGCACCGTCAACTGCTCGGCGCCGATCATGGTGCGCGCCATCTCGTCGGGCGTCAGGTCGGCAACCCGGCCGGTGCCGGCGAGCTTGCCGCGGCGCAGGATCGTGACGTCGTCGGCAAACGCCATCACCTCGCGGAACTTGTGCGTGATCATCAGGATGGTCAGTTCGCCCGCGACCACCATCGCGCGCAGCATGCCGAGCACCTCGTCGGCTTCGCCCGGCGTCAGCACCGAGGTCGGCTCGTCCAGGATCAGGAATCGGCGCTTCAGATAGAGCTGCTTGAGGATCTCGCATTTCTGCCGTTCGCCGGCGGAGATGTCGGAGACTCTCGCGTCGAGCGGCACCTTGAACGGCATCCGCGCTAGGAAGGCCTCGAGCTCTTTCTTCTCCTTGCGCCAGTCCACGACGGCCGGAACGTCGTCGCGCGCCAGCACCAGGTTTTCCGCAACTGTCATGGCCGGCACCAGCGTAAAGTGTTGGTAGACCATGCCGAGCCCGAGTGCGTGGGCATCCTTCGGATTGGCGATGGTCTGTTGGCGGTCACCGACGATGATCTCGCCTTCGGTGGCGTGGTAATAGCCCATGATGCATTTCACGAGCGTGCTCTTCCCGGCGCCGTTCTCGCCGAGCAGCGCATGGAACGAGCCGGGACGCACCTTGAGCTCGACATTGTCGAGCGCTGTGAAATCGCCGAACCGCATCGTCATGGCGATGGCGTCGACGCCGAATGCGCCTGATGGTAGCGGCGGCTCGCCGATGATCACGACAGCGCCCCGATCAGGTCGGTGGATTTCGCCACCGCGCCGAACACGCCGCCCTGCATCTTGATCATCTTCAGCGCGTGGTCGTGGTTGCTCCGGTCGGTCGCGCCGCAGCAATCCTCGACCAGCACGCATTCGAAGCCGCGGTCATTGGCCTCGCGCATCGTGGTGTGGACGCAGACGTCGGTGGTGATGCCGGTCAGCACGATGTTCTCGATGCCGCGCAGCCGCAGCATCAGCTCGAGGTCGGTGGCGCAGAACGAGCCCTTGCCGGGCTTGTCGATGATCGGCTCGCCCGGCAACGGCGCAAGATCGGGGATGATGTCCCAGCCGGGCTCGCCGCGCACCAGGATGCGGCCGCAGGGGCCGGGATCGCCGATGCCGGCGCCGATCTGGCGTGAGCGCCAGCGCTTGTTGGCGGGCAGGTCGGCCAGATCGGGCCGGTGGCCTTCGCGGGTGTGGATGATGTGAAAGCCCTGCGCCCGCATCACGGCGAGCAGCTTCTTGATCGGCTCGATCGGCGCCCGGGTCAGCGAAAGGTCGTAGCCCATCTTGTCGACATAGCCGCCGACACCGCAGAAATCGGTCTGCATGTCGATGATGATCAGCGCGGTGTTCTCAGGCCGCAGGTCGCCATTGTAGGGCCAGGCGTAGGGCTCAGATTTGATGAAGCGCTCGGGCATGGAATGATCTCGCGAGATGCTATCGGGTGATGGACAATTCGGCCGGCGCGCCGGTCAGCGTGCGCTTCGGCGAGCAGGTGATGATCATGATCGCCAGGGTCAGGATGTAGGGCGCGGCGTTGAACAAATGATAGCCGGAGGTGATGCCGACCGATTGCAGCGCCGGCCCGAGCGCGGCGGCACCGCCAAAGGCGAGCGAGGCCCACAGGCAGAGCATCGGGTCCCAGCGCGCGAAGATCACCAGCGCCACCGCGGTGATACCCTGGCCCGATGAGAGCCCTTCGTTCCAGCTGCCTGGATAGAACAGCGACAGAAACGAGCCGCCGATGCCGGCGAGGAAGCCGCCGACCATGGTGGCGCGCAGCCGGATCAACAGCACCGAATGGCCCATCGCACGCGCCGCGTCCGCGCTTTCGCCGGCGGTGCGGATCAACAGGCCCCAGCGCGTGGTCTTGAACGCCCAATAGAGCAGCGGCGCGATCGCAACGCCGATCAGGAACAGCACGTTGATGCGCAGCGCCGCGCGCAGTTGCGGGATGTCGCTCCACCAGCCGAAATCGATCGCCGGCAATCTTGGGGCAGTGGGCTCGATCAGCGGCTTGCCGAGGAAGAAGGCAAGCCCGGTGCCGAGCAGCATCAGCGCGATGCCGACCGCGATGTCGTTGACCCGCGGCAACGAGCAGATGCCGGCATGCAGCGCGCCGAACAGGGCGCCGGTGATCCCGGCGGCGAGCACGCCGAGCCATGGCGAGCCGGAGAGATAGGAGATGCCGTAGGCACTCATCGCGCCCATCACCAGCGTGCCCTCGAGACCGAGATTGATGCGGCCAGATCGCTCGGTGATGCATTCGCCGAGGCTGACGAACAGGAACGGCGTCGAGACACGGATGGCGCCGCCGAACACGGCGAGCGGAACGGTCCAGAGCCCGAGCGAAGCATCCGCCATGTCAGGATTTTCCCTTCAGGAAGCCGATCCGCCCGTAGAGCGCATCGCTCGCCAGCACGAACACGAAGATGATGCCCTGCAGCACCAGCACCGAGGCGTCGGGCAGGCCGAGCCGCCGCTGCAACAGGCCGCCGGAGGCCGAGATGCCGCCGAGCAGGATCGCCACCGGAATGATCGCCAGCGGATTCTGCCGCGCCAGGAACGCGACGAGGATGCCGGTGAAGCCGTAGCCGGCGGCGAGGTTGGCGTTGGTGCGGCCCTGCACGGCCGCGACCTCGATCATGCCGGCAAGCCCGGCGCAGCTGCCGGCAAGGAAGCAGATGGTCAGGATCAGCTTGCCGACGGAAAGCCCCACGATCTTGGCGGCGCGGATGTTGCCGCCGGCGACGCGCGCGGCGAAGCCGAAGGTGGTGTGATAGATCAAGATGTAGGCGGCGACGGCGGCGATCAGCCCGAACACCAGGCCCCAATGCACGTCGGTGCCGGGAATGCTGCCGATCATGTTGGCGGCGCCGATCTCGCGCGTCGATGGTTTGTTGAGGCTCGCCGGATCGCGCATCGGCCCCTCGACCAGATGGTTGAGGATCGCCAGCGCGATATAGACCAGCAGCAGGCTCGAAATCGTCTCGTTGACCCCGCGATATTGCCGTAGTCCGCCGGACAGCGTGATCCACAGCCCGCCGCCGATCATGCCCGCGATCACCATCGCGATCTGTACCACGATCGGCGCCGCGCCTTGCACAGCCAGGGCGGCTGCGGTCGCCGACAGCGCGCCGATCAGGAGCGCGCCTTCGCCACCGATGATCACCATGCCGAGCTGCGCCGGCAGCGCCGTGCACAGCGCGGTCAGGATCAAGGGCGCGGCGCGGGTCAGCGTGTTCTGCCACGAGAACCAGGTGCCGAACGCGCCGTAATACATGTAGAAATAGAGGTCGAGCGGGTTCTTGCCGTAGAGCGCGACAAAGCCGCCGAATACCGCGAGCGCGCCGATCAGCGCCGCGCCCGGGATCAGGATGTACTCGATGCTCGCGCCGTAGCGCTGGAGAAATCCGGGATCGGCGGCCGGAGCAACGCCGCCGGCCGCCTCCACCGATTCCGCCGCCTCCGTCGTCACGCGGTGGCTCCGATCACGCCCTCGACCAGATAATCCATCTTCTCGAGTTCGGGATCCTGCTGGCCGCGGTCGGTGCCACCAGCGATCACCGTCTTGCCCTTGTTGTCGGCGATCGGGCCTTTGAAGATGGTGAACTCGCCGGCCATGAACTTGGCCTTGACGTCGTCGGCATGCTTGCGCGCTTCCGCCGAGACCATCTCGCCATAGGGCGAGACCTTGACGATCTCTTCCTTCAGGCCGCCGCGATAGAAGTTCGGGATCGCTTCGCCCGCCGTGATCATCTTGACGAATTTCGGATAGAGCGCCTCCCAATTCCACTCGGCGCCGGTCAGATAGGCCTTCGGCGCCAGCGGCGACTGGTTGACGTGATAGCCGCAGACCATGGCGCCGCGGCGCGCGGCGTTCTCGACCATCGTCTTCGGTCCGTCGACATGGCAGGTCAGCACGTCGACGCCCTGGTCGATCAGGCTGTTGGTCGCCTCGGCTTCCTTGACCGGCATCGACCAGTCGCCGGTGAAGATCACCTGCGTGGTCGCCTTCGGATTGGCGAGCCGGGCGCCGAGCGTGAACGCGTTGATGTTGCGCAGCACCTGCGGGATCGGCTTGGCCGCGACGAAGCCGAGCTTGCTGCTCTTGGTCGAATAGCCGGCGACGATGCCGGAGATGTATTGGGCTTCGTCGATGTAGCCGAAATAGCTGCCGGCGCTCTTCGGGTCCTTGTCCGACCACAGGCCGCCGCAATGCTCGAAACGTAGTTTCGGAAACTTGGCCGCCATCTTGAGCACGTGCGGGTTGTAGTAGCCGAACGAGGTCGGAAACAGCAGCGTCGCGCCGTCGAGGTTGATCATGGACTCGATGGTCTTCTCGACCGCATCGGTCTCCGGCACCTTCTCTTCCTCGACCACCTTGATGCCGGGCAGCTTCTTCACCGCCGCCGCGCCCTGGGCGTGGGCCTGGTTGTAGCCGTAGTCGTCGCGCGACCCGACATAGATGAAGCCGATCGTGGTTTCCGCTGCAGCCGCGCCGCGAATGCCGACCGTGCCGCCGAGCGCCAGCGCGGCGCTTCCCTGCAATAAATTCCGTCTTGAAATCCTGCCAAAATCCATCGCGTGCTCCCTCCGGCGGGGTCCGGCCCGCCTGTCCTTGTCGCAACCGTCGTGACGGCGGCGCTCAGACGGAGTGTCGCAAGCTTCGTGCCAGAGCATGTTTGGCAATCAAGATTCGGTAAGTAATTGGATATGAATGGAAATAAGGATCAACGTGAGCGGCATCGGATGTCGATCGAGGTTGATCTGCCTATTTTATGAGCGATCAATCGCCGTTGTATGCAATGCCGTTAAGCACCCGCCAACCGCCGGGCGGCCGCTGCGCCCCCGGTCGGGATCGGCTCCGGGCACCCGATTTGCCGGCTGGTGAATCGGACCGGGCCTGCTACGAGTGAAGCGGGCTGCGGCGTCGGGTTGGACTGATGGGAAACAGTATGAGCGAGAAGAAACCGTCCTCGAATCCGTCCTGCCTTGGCGACGCGATCGTGGCGCGGATCGATCAACTCGCGACAATCTCCGAGACGCCGGAGCAACTGGCGCGCGTCTTCCTCACCGACGAGCATCGCAAGGCGGCCGATCTCATCCTGTCCTGGATGCGCGAGGCCGGCATGAGTGCGCATCTCGACGCCATCGGCAATGTCTGTGGGCGCTACGAGGGCGAGCGGCCGCACCTGCCGGCCCTGATGCTCGGCTCGCATTACGACACCGTGCGCGACGCCGGCAGATGGGACGGCCCGCTCGGCGTCATCACCGCGATCGCTTGCGTCGCCGATCTGAACCGGCGCGGCAGGCGGCTGCCATTCGCGATCGAGATCGTGGGTTTTGCCGACGAGGAGGGCGTGCGCTTCGCCTCGACCCTGCTCGGCAGCCGCGCGGTGGCCGGTACGTTCGATGAGAGCGTGCTCAACACGCGCGATCGGGCCGGAACGTCGATGCGCGACGCGCTGATCGCCTTCGGGCTCGATCCCGATCATATCGGCAAGGCGGCGCGCGCCCGCCGCGAGCTGTTCGGCTATGTCGAGCTGCACATCGAACAGGGCCCCGTGCTGGAAGAGAAGGCGCTGCCGGTCGGCGTCGTCACCGCGATTTCAGGCGCGACCCGGCTCGCCGCCAATCTCACCGGCGTCGCCGGCCATGCCGGCACTGTGCCGATGCCGCTGCGGCGTGACGCGCTGGCGGGCGCCGCCGAATGCATCGTCGCGATCGAGGAATTCTGCAGGAGCGACGAAGCCGGCCTGGTCGGCACCGTCGGCTATATCGACGCCATGCCCGGCGCCACCAACGTGATATCAGGCAAGGTGTCCTTTACGATGGACATCCGCTCGCAGAGCGACATGCATCGCAAGCGCGCGGTTGCCGACATCGTGCGGCAGATCGAGGCGATCGCAAGACGCCGCGAGCTCGCACTGCAGATCGATGTCACCCATGAGAACCGCAGCGTGCCCTGCGCGCCGTGGCTGAAAACCCAGATCGCCGAGGCCGTCGCGGCCGAGGGCCATGCCGTGTTCGAGCTGCCGAGCGGGGCAGGGCATGACGGGATGGCAATGGTCGATGTCGCCGATATCGGCATGATCTTCGTGCGCTGCCGCGGCGGCATCAGCCACAATCCGGCCGAACACGTCGAACTCGCCGATGCCGACACCGCCGCGCGGGTGCTGCTGCGTGTCATCGAGAATTTCCGGCCGCGCGACGCGGCGAACAGCTGAAGCTGGCGCGCTTGGCGGTCAGTGCCGCATCGGCATGCGCGGTACCCTGCCTTGATTTCGCCATGGTCCGGCTCGTGCCGAATTTGGACAGGTCTGACCGCCGCTCCCGGCCTGGTTGAGGCTCTTTGCGGGCTCGCCGTGAAGCGCTAGACTTGCGTCAACGGGGGAAAGGACATGAGGTCGTCCGTCGTCCAGGACGTTCAGTTCCCAAAACAACCGGCGCTGCAGCTGATCTATGACACTGCGCCGATCGGTCTTGCCTACCTTTCTCCCGATTGCCGTTACCTTCAGATCAACCAGCGGCTCACCGAGATCTGCGGCATTTCGGTCGAAGGTCATCTCGGACGTACGGTGCATGATTGCGTGCCCGCGCTGGCCACGGCGGTCGAGGGTATCGTCCGGTCGATCATGGAGACCGGAGAGCCCGTGACCGGAGTGGAGGTTTACGGCCAGCGTCCGGGCCACAATGACGAGCGATGCTGGATCACGCATTGGCATCCGCAGCGTGAACCGAACGGCAGCATCGTCGGTGTCAATGTCGCGGCCGAAGAGATCACGGATCGCAAGCGCAGCGAACGCGAGATCCGTGCCGCCCGCGACGCGGCCGAGAAGGCCTTGCACCATCTGCAGGAGACCCAGGCGTCCCTGATCGAGGCGGAAAAGCTTGCGGCGCTGGGACGGCTGGTGGCGGGCGTCGCGCACGAGATCAACAGTCCGGTCGGCACCAGCCTCACGGTCGCCTCGGTCCTTGAGCAGAAATGCGCCGACTTCGCCGCCGAAGCGGCGCGCGGCAAGCTGAAGCGCTCCAGCCTGAGCGATTTCATCGAGGTTGTCGAAAGCGCATCGTCGCTGCTGGTCGGCAATCTCAAGCGCGCCGCGGATCTTGTGCAATCATTCAAGCAGGTGGCCGTCGATCGAAGCTATTTCGACCGCAGCCGGTTCGATCTCGGCAAGGCGACCGAGCAGGTGCTTTCGAACCTGCGGCCGGCCTTGCCGAAGAACAATCTGGCGCTCGAGGTCGATTGCCCGCCCGGTCTTGCGATGAACAGCTATCCCGGCCCTTACGGCCAGGTGCTGACCAATCTGTTCGTCAATTCGGTCGCGCACGCCTTTCCGGATGGCAAAGGCGGCACCATTGCGATCCGGCTGCGTGCGTCAGGCACAGACCACGTGAAAATCCTGTTCGCCGACGATGGCTGCGGGATGGACCGCGACGTGCTGCGGCAAGCCTTCGATCCATTCTTCACCACGCGCCGCGACATCGGCCGGATCGGGCTCGGCCTCCACATCGTCCACAATATCGTCACCAACCGGCTGGGCGGAGAGCTCCATCTCGACAGTTCCCCGGGCAGGGGGACGAGCGTCCGGATCACGCTGCCACGCGTGGCGCCGCAGCGCGGGACCGACAGTTGACGCCCAAAGGGGGCGTCGAGAAGGAAATACTCCCCGGCCTCCGGACCGGAAAAGGTCCTTCCAAGTAACCGCCGCAAAAGGCATTCCACTACCCTTGCTTCCGGCCCCATCGTCGCGACATTCTCCTGACATTCCCTGGTGGTCACGACATGAGCCAATCCGCATTCGATCCCTTCGGCGAGCCGGTCCCCGCGGTCGATCCTTCGATCGCGAGCGAGGGCGTGTCGAAATGGCTGAAGACCGCAGGCACCAGCGTGTTCTGGGTGCTGGTGGCCGGCATCGTGCTGGCCCGCGCCGTCTATTTCGAGCCCGGCGTGTTCAGCTTCGAGCGTGCCGTTGCCTGGGCGCAGGGTCTGTTCGCCGCGCTCTAGCCGCCGGCATCCGCGGCGCCGTCTTCGCCGCTTGCGTCTCCCGAATGATCCCCTCGAACGCGACCGCCGCCGGCACGTCCAGCCGGCCGGGCGATTTCAGCTGCCAGAGCGTGCGCTCGATGTGGACGCCCTTGATCGGGATTACCCGCAATTTCCCAAGCCTGACCTGATCGTCGATCGTCGCAACAGACACGATGGCGACGCCGACGCCTGATGCCACCGCCTGCTTGATCGCCTCGGTGCTGCCGATCTCGAGCGTCCGCTGCGGCTCGACGCGGTGGGCGGCGAGCGCCTGCGCGACCACCTCGCGGGTGCCTGAGCCCGGCTCGCGCACGATCAGGATCTCATCGTTCAGCGAGCGAATGTCGATTGGCGCTTGAGCCGCCGCGAAGCGGTGATCGGGTGCCGCGATCAGCGCCATCACATCGGTGCGCCAGGCTGCGCTGGTCAGGTTCTCGTCCTCCACCGGCCCCTCGACCAGGGCGATCTCGATCTCATGCCCCAGCATCAGCGCGGCGATATCGAAGGTGTTGGCGCTCACCACATGCAGGTCGATGCCGGGAAAGGCGCGGTGGAAGACGCCGAGATATTCCGGGATCATATAGGTCGCGATCGTCGTGCTGGCGCCGATGCGCAGCGAGCCGCTGTCGAGGTTGCGCAGCGCCTGCAACTCGTCCTCGGCGGCACGCTCGGCCGCGAACAGCGTTTCGGCATGCCGCGCCAGCGCCGCGCCCTCCCGGGTCGGTCGCACCCCCTTCGGCGTGCGGTCGAGCAGACGGCAGCCGACCTGCAGCTCAAAATCCCGCACGCCCTTGGAGATCGCCGGCTGGCTGATGTGCAGGAGCTCGGCGGCGCGGGAGAAACTCCCCGTTTTCGCCACGGCCGCGAACAGGCGGAGCAGATGCAGGTTGAGGGACATAACTTCTCTCTATCGGGGCAGTCCGAAAATATATTAGCCAAGCGGCGTCCTCTGGCGCATAAAATCTTCTCCGAAAAGAGGATTCCGTGCCGGAACAAGAACGAGACCAGGGGCAGAAGCAGGGGGCGCTGAAGCGCATTTTCCGGCTCATTCCGGGCATTCTGCTCTGCGGGGTGGTCACGGTCATCTCGCTCGGCATCCAGGCCGCCGAGGAGCGCGTTTTCGACCATCCCTATATCGAGGCGCTGGTGGTCGCGATCCTGCTCGGCATGGCGGTGCGCACCGCCTGGGCGCCATCGGAGCGCTGGCGCTCGGGCATTGCCTTCAGCGCCAAGCAGCTGCTCGAGGTCGCGGTGATGTTGCTCGGCGCGTCGATCAGCTTCGCCGCGATCGTGGCCTCGGGTTATGTCCTGATCGGCGCCATCGCCGTGACCGTCGTGATCATGCTGGCGGTGAGCTATGGGCTGAGCCGCCTGCTCGGGCTCAAGACCAAACTTGCGATCCTGATCGCCTGCGGCAATTCGATCTGCGGCAACTCCGCGATCGCAGCGGTGGCGCCCGTGATCGGGGCCGATGGCGACGACATCGCCTCGTCGATCTCGTTCACCGCCATTCTGGGCGTGCTGATGGTGCTCGGCTTGCCGCTGCTGATCCCGCTGTTGAAGCTGACCGCGACGCAATACGGCATCCTCGCCGGGCTCACGGTCTATGCCGTGCCGCAGGTGCTGGCGGCGACCGTGCCGGCCGGCATCGTCTCGACCCAGATCGGCACGCTGGTGAAGTTGGTGCGGGTGTTGATGCTGGGCCCGATCGTGGTCGGTCTCTCACTGTTCGTGGCGCGGCGGCGCAAGGCCGGTACCGCCAAGGCCGGCGACACAAAGGCGACGTCGATCAGCCCGTTCAAGCTGGTGCCCTGGTTCATCATCGGCTTTCTGGTGCTGGCCGCGCTGCGCTCGTTCCAGCTCGTGCCTGACATCGCGATTGTGCCGGTCACCAAGACGGCGGCGATCCTCACCGTCGTCTCGATGGCAGCCCTTGGGCTCGGCGTCGATGTGCGCGTGCTCTCGACCGTCGGCGGCCGGGTGACAGCAGCGGTCACGCTGTCGCTGCTGCTACTGCTGGGCCTCAGCATCGGCCTCGTGCATTTCTTCAAGTAGAGCATGATGAGATCAGGTTGAGCTGGAAGGGTGTCGAAAGTTCACCTCTCCCTTGGGAGAGGTCGATTTGCGCAGCAAATCGGGTGAGGGGTTACGGTCTATCGAAAGAGCAAGAGCCCTCACCCGGATTGCACCGGACGATGCATCGCATCGCCGAGAGCAATCCGACCTCTCCCCGACGGGGAGAGGTGAACCGAAAGCGCGGCAAGCCGAGTCAACCAAAACTCATACCGCTCTAGCCGGCTACTCGGCGGCCTTCGCGGTCTTGCCGAACACCCGTGTCGGCGCAGCAAAGCCGCAGGACGTGCCGTCGGTGATCTTGACCTGATCTTCCCAGGGCAGGCGGAAGCGGCCGGACACCATGTCCTGCATGAAGGTGTAGGGGCAATCCATCGCGCCGCCCTTCACCGCGACATAGCCGCGGTGCCAGAGCTGATAGATGTTGTTCTCGACGCCCCAGTTGATCCGCGCCTCGCGCACGAGGTCGGGCCGCACCTCGGCGGTGATGATCTCGTCGGCACGTCCCGTGGTGCCGTGCGCGATGATGCTGCCGTCGAAATTGACGATCATGCCTTCGCCCATCGAATCGAACGATCCATCCGAGCCGCACATGCAGACATTGGCTGTCACCATCAGGTTCTGGAACGCGTTGGCCTGGTTGGTGAAGCGCCAGCTGTTGCGGATCGGCGCGGTGTAGCCTGCGGTGCGGATCATGATCTCCGCGCCCTTGTAGGCGCATTCGCGCGCCATTTCCGGGAACATGCCGTCGTGACAGATGATCAGTGCGATCTTCGCGCCGTTCGGTCCGTCGATCACGGGAATGCCGATATCGCCCGGCTCCCACGGCTCGACCGGAATCCAGGGATGGAGTTTGCGATAATAGAGCTTGATCTCGCCGTGGTCGTCGATGATCAGCCCTGAATTGTAGGGATTGCCGCGCGGGTTGAACTCCATGATGGAGAAGCAGCCCCAGATCTTGTGGTCGATGCAGGCCTTCTTGAACGCCGCGACTTCAGGCCCGTCGAGCCGGCACATGATCTCCGGATTGGTGTCCATCGACAGGCCGTGCAGCGAATATTCGGGGAACACCACAAGATCCATGGTGCCGAGATTGCGCCGCGCCTTGCCGACCATCCAGACGATGCGTTCGGTCTGTCGCGCCAGATCGGCCTTGGTCGCGACCACGGGCAGTTGCAGCTGCACCAGTCCGATCACCACGCCGTTGGGTGATTTGTTGAGACCGCCAAGTCCATTCATGCCTGTCCTCCCGCTTGTTTGAGACGCTTGGGTCTTTTCGCGAACGATCAACGTCGTTCGATCCGGCTCTCGGCTAGCAACGATCATGCCAGCATCATTGTTGCATGATGGCATGCGGTTTGCTTAATCAGGCGCGGGTCTTTTCGCATTCGAGGCATGCGTCATGGCGGATTCAAGCGGGACAATCGCGGCGGAGCCGGAGCCGATCGCGCTCGACTGGAGCAAGACCGCGCTCGTCATCATCGATATGCAGCGCGATTTCATGGAGCCCGGCGGCTTCGGCGAGACGCTCGGCAACGACGTCAGCCAGCTTGCCCGCGCGGTGAGGCCGATCGCCGCGGTGCTCGCGGCGGTGCGCGACGCAGGGCTGCTCGTGGTCCACACGCGGGAGGGCCATCTGCCTGACCTCTCGGACGCGCCGCCGGCAAAGCTCGAGCGCGGCGCGCCGTCACTGCGGATCGGCGATCCCGGGCCGATGGGACGAATTCTGATCCGCGGCGAAGCCGGCCACGACATCATCCCCGAGCTCTATCCGCTCGACAGCGAGATCGTGATCGACAAGCCCGGCAAGGGCGCGTTCTACGCCACCGAATTCGGCGACATCCTGCAGAAATACGGCGTCGAGAATCTGCTGGTGTGCGGCGTCACCACCGAAGTCTGCGTCAACACAACGGTGCGCGAGGCCAACGACCGCGGCTACCGCTGCGTCGTGATCTCCGACGGCTGCGCGTCCTACTTCCCGGAATTCCACGAGATGGGCCTGAAGATGATCAAGGCCCAGGGCGGCATTTTCGGCTGGGTCGCCGATTCTGCCGCCGTGTTGAAGGCGCTCGCTGCCTAGAGCAAGATGAGATGGGATGCGGACTCATTAATGTGTGAAGACGGTCCCGGGTCGTTGCGTTCAGTGCCGAAGAATGCGAGGCGTCGTGCCGAACAGTTGAGGCCCGTACCTAGCCCTTCGCGGCGGGTACGGGCGGCACCGGCAGAATGATTTCGGAAGCGACCTTCCAGTCCTTCCCGACGCGAAGCCAATTGATGATCATTAGAAACGGCCTGGCTGTTCCATCCTGCCCCGCATAAGAGACCGTGATGTTCATCGGCACGTAGGACTCGGCGACGTCGCGCGTCAGGCCGACAACCTTGAGCTTCGAATAATCCGGCTCGAGCACGACCGGACCGGAGCTACCGATATCATGCAGCTTTTGATCAACCGCCTCGGTGCCCCAAAAGCCGGCCCAGTTCCCTTCGGACTGGATCGCGCTCTTGGCCACCAACAGGGTCGAGGGCGATTGCCAGAACATCCCATGCAGAGCCTTGAAATCGTGGTTGTTGGCCAATTCCATCAGCCTGCCGAACTTCGATTTTATCGCGCTGAGAGTAGCAGCATCCAGCGGCTCTTTCCTGACGGCGGGAGCAGACGCGACATTCCCGGTGGCAAGAGCCGAGGCAGCGAGAGTGACAAGAAGTGTCTTGTACATGCAGGAATTTCCCTTCGAATGTCTGGCTCGCGTCATGACAACACCCGCCGCGTTCCGCGATTGGTATGAGTTACCACTTCCATCGGCCGAAGGCGTCATCAGGACGTTTTAGCTCGCACATTCGCTTAGCAAGGTTGCGATTTTCGTATCGAGATTTCGGGCGACGGCAAGGGCTTCGGCGCTGCCATAATGCAGCAGATAACTCTCCATTTTGTCATAAGAGACGTGCACGCCATCGGGACGCTCATCGATGAGCACAGTGACTGGAGCGTAGGATCCAGCATCGGGCACGTGCTTGACCATTTCTTTCATGATGAGTGGATTGCCGATCACAAGCCGTATGATCCTGGGCGTCTTGGATCCGGTTTCGCGACGTAGAATGTCGCCCAGGTCAAATTCTGCGAAGAGCATAAGGTCTGTTCGGCCGAGGCCGCTTTGTACAACGCGCTCCAAATCCGGGAAGGATTTTGTCGCCCTCGTCTCCTTGAAAAATTCGACCATGTTGGGGTGCCCGACCGCAGACTTGAGCGCAGCCACAACAGCGTCGAATGGTTTTGAGCTCGTGAGGCTGAAACGCTCCACCTCGACTTTGACGATTGTCATTTGTCCTCCGTAACAACTCTCATGGATAAAGTGCCTGATCGCGTCGGAACGCGCCGGGTGTCATACAGCCGCGGACTGCGCATCCACGAAGGTCCGGACGTGGCTGACGAACATCTCGTGGTGCTGAAACAGGGCGCCGTGCCCTGAATCGGGATAGAGGACCAGCTGAGCGTTGCTGAGCTCCTTGAACATTGCGTAGGCGTTGTTCGCGGGCAGCATCGTGTCGTGGCTGCCGCTGACCACAAGGGCGGGTTGGTGGATGGCGCGCAGAATGGCGTGCCCGGGGTCAGGTGTGGCGCACCATGTGATCAGCGCCTTGGCCTGCGGATCGGTTACCGCGCTGCCGTTATCGGTGTCCCGATCGTCCTTGCGCACCTTCGTCCGCTTCAGGAAGGCCAAGCCGGACGACCGGCTGGCGGATGAATTTGTGAAGAACAGCGGCAGACGGGGATCCGGCGCATCGGTTTGCGAAAACGCTTCCCGCAGAACCGCCAGCAGGTGTTCCTCTCCGCCTTTCGGCGCGGTACCGACGAGGATGAGCTTGCGGACGAGCCGTCCGTGCTCGGCGGCGATCTGCTGGGCGATGCAGCCGCCGAGGGAAAAGCCCAGCAGGTCGACCTCAGAAAGACCGAGCAGATTGATGAAGGCGACTGCATCTCTTGCCATCGCTGCGATATTGTCGGGCGTTTGGCCGGTCGAGCGACCGACCCCGGCGTTGTCGAATGCGATTACAGGGCGATCGGTGGCGAGAGCGTTGACGACGGCGGGATCCCATGCATCGATGTTGCCCGAGAAGTGCTGCAGGAGAACAAGCGGCGTTCCGGTAGCGGAGCCGAGGCGGCGATAGGCGAAGCGGATTCCGTGGCCTTCGATGTAGCGGGTCGGCGCCGTTTCGAGCGTGGCGGCGTCCTGGCTCGCGATGTCGGGTTGAGTCATGTCATCCTCCGGATGCTTGGCATAAAATATTCGAGTGGGGGACCGGCGCGACGCAGCGACCGAGGCCTTCCTTCGGGAGGCGCTGGCGCTTCCGCGGCCTTGGCTGGTTTTCGCCGTCGCGGTCCGATGAGTACTGAATTCTCTGAGCGAGCGTGCGCACTCCCGGCGCGAAAGCGCCGGGAGCGGTACCGTCACTTCGAGAGCGCGGCCTTTTCGATGACCTCGGCAACTTGCTTCGCATGGACGACGAGCGAGGCATGGCTGCCGGCGACTTCCGTGGTCTGAGCCTTCATCCTGGCTGCGAACGACTTCTGGGCCTCGGGCGCGAGGACTTTGTCCTTCGTGCTGATGACATAGAACGTCGGCTTGTCGTGCCAGGCCGCAATGTCGACGGGGGCTTCGAACGCAACGTGATTCAACGGAAGCTGCGAGTTGGCCAGGTGCTCAGCGATTTCCGGAGGAAGGTCGGCCGCGACGGCTGACGGAAACACTTTGGGATCGATGTACAAATTGCCCTTCGCGTCGGGATGGATCGCATTGCCGCCTTCGGTCGGCGGGCCGGCCTTTGCCAGCGACGCCAGGGATTCGCCCACCTCCGGCGCGAAGGCGGAAACATAGACCAGCGCCGAGACCTTGGGATCGTTGCCGGCTTCCGTGATCACCACGCCGCCCCATGAATGGCCGACGAGAACGGTCTTGCCATCCTGCTTCGCAAGCGCCTGTTTGGTGGCATCGACATCAGCGGCGAGCGAGGTGAGCGGATTTTCCACGAGCGTGACGCTGTAGCCCTTCTTCGTGAGAATATCGGCAACGGGCTGCCAGCTCGTCTGGTCCACGAAAGCGCCGTGCACGAGCACGATGTTGTGGGCTGCTCCCTTGGGCAGTTCGGCGGAATGGGCGGAGCCGACCAAGGTCGATCCGGCCAGGAGTGCGGTGGCGGCTGAGAGGAGGATATTTCGCATTGATTGTTCCTGTTGGCATGTCGGACGAACACTGTCCGGGGGACTGGACAGGCGTTTCCCAGCAAGGTCGCGGTTCTTCCATCTGCCGTTGGCTAAATGGTTGCCGTACGTGATGTCGGCCCGCCGCGACGTGACCTATTCCGCCGGCCTTTCGGACGATAGAGATCAATCGTCCGGATGTTGTGTCCTATCGTCCACCGGTCTAATCTCGGCGACATGGATATCCTCGCCCAAGTGCTCGATCGCGTTCGTCTCAGCGGGACGCTGCTCTTTCACTTCGAGCTCGGCCATCCCTGGCATCTTGAGTTGCCGGCGCGCCCCTACGCCCTGTTTCACTATCTCAGCCAGGGCTCGGCGACCTTCGCGCTCGAACAGGGAGAGGAAATCCAGATGACCGAGGGCGATTTTGTCGTCATCACACGCGGAGAGCCCCACGTCTTTTATTCGGATCGCCGGGCCGAGCCGTTGCGGATTATGGATATCGATCGATCGTCGCCGCGTCTTGGCGTCGTTCGTCACGGCGGCCGTGCAAAGCCGCTCTCGACCATGATTTGCGGAAATTTCACGGTGTCACGGCCACTGTTTGGTAGCGTGCTGGAGCTACTTCCGCCCGTGCTCCTGCTGAAGCCGACGGCGGACGGTGGTTGGCTTGAAGCAATCTTGCGCCGCATGGTCAGCGAGTCCGCGCTCGAGCGTCCTGGCCAACGCGTCGCGCTTTCACGACTGACGGAAGTGCTCTTTGTCGAGGTGCTCCGAAACTGGATCGCGTCTCTCAGCCCCGGACAAGGCGGCTGGCTCGGGGCCATATCTGATCCGCATATCGGACCGGCGCTCAAGCTGATTCACGAAAACCCGGAGCGCCCCTGGACCCTGAGCGACCTTGGCCACCGCGTGGGGCTCGGCCGCTCGGTATTTTCCGCGCGCTTTACCAGGCTCGTCGGCCAGTCCATGCACCGCTATGTGATCGAACGCCGGATGGCGGAAGCAGCGTTCCTGCTCGAAACCAGCGACGAGCCGATCGCACGAATTGCGAGCCGGGTCGGTTACGAGACAGCGGCAGCGTTTTCGAAGCTGTTCCACCGGCATCACGGCCTATCGCCTGGCCGGTACCGAGCGGCTCGACGATCTGACGGCGGAGGAAGGCAAGGGGACGTTCAGGAAGCAGAAGTTGCCGAATGACCTTGGCCCAGATGTCCGCATTTCGGAATATTAGAAGAATGTGCCTGAGTTGCCCGACGTGTCAAGTTGCCTGGTCGAACGCCGGACGCCGCCGGCTACTTTGCATGGGGTTGTTTTCGATATTTTGGCAGCGCGCCCTGCGACGGCCCCATAAGTTCATATCGCTCTAACCGCCTTTCACCGCGCCGGCGGTGAGCCCGGCGACGATCTGCCGCTGCGCCATCACGGTGAGCAGCAACACCGGTGCCGTCACGATCAGCGCGGCGGCGGCGAGCGGGCCCCAGCTCAGCTGGTCGAACGAGATCATGTTGTAGACTGCGACCGGCAGCGTGCGGGTCTCGCGCCCGGCCAGCACGATGCCGAACACGAAATTGTTCCAGGAGAAGATCACCGCGAGGATGAAGGCGACCGCGAGCCCGGGCCTGGCGATCGGCAGCGCGACATGGCGGAACACCTGCCAGCGGGTGGCGCCGTCGATCAATGCGGCTTCCTCCAGCTCCAGCGGCGTGGTCTCGAAATAGCCGATCATGATCCAGATCACGATCGGCACCGTGACCACGAGATGGATGATGATCTGCGGCACCAGCGTGCCGAGCAGGCCGAGCCACTGGAACAGCAGGAACAGCGGGATCAGGTACGACAGGCCCGGCGTGATGCGCGCGATCAGAATCACGATCGCCGATTTATGCGCGGCCATCCGGGCAATGCCGTAGCCGGCGGGCACGCCGACCAGCATCGCGAGGCCGGTGGCGCAACCGGTGACAACAAGGCTGTTGGTGAAATAGGTCAGGAAGCGGTTGGAGGCGAACACGTCGGCGTAGTTCTTCCACGCGAAATGCTCCGGGATGAACACCGGCGGATAGGAGGCGTTGTCGATCTCGAACTTCAGCGACAGCGACGCCATCCAGAGGAAGAACAGGATCGCCGGCGAGACGATGACGAACACCGACAGCCACAGCCCGATCCGGCCCAGAATCTGACGCAAAGCCATCTGACGCGGGTTCATGCGCCGTCTCCGAGCTCTGACGTCCACAGCATGCGCTTGCGTAAGTAAAGCAGCAGCGCTGCGAGCGCGACGATCAGAAGGAAGAACACCACCGCGATCGCCGAGCCGTAGCCGAGGTCGTAATAGACGAAGGCGACGCTGTAGAGATAGACGTTGATGGTTTCCGACGCCGAGCCCGGCCCGCCCTGGGTGATCGCGAAGATGATGTCGAAACTCTTCACCGCGTCGATCATGCGGATCATGCCGGCGATGAACAGGAACGGCATGATCAAAGGCAGCGTGATGAAGCGGAACACCTGCCAGAAATTGGCGCCGTCGATCTGCGTGCTCTCATAGGGTTCGGTCGGGATCGCGGCGAGGCCGCCGAGCACGATCAGCATCACCAGCGGCGTCCATTGCCAGGTCTCCACCAGCACCAGCGACGGGATCACGGTCGCCGGGTTGAACACCCAGAGCTGCGGCGGCAGGCCGACCAGCGACAGCAGATAGTTCAGCACGCCAAGCTGCGGGTGGAACATCATGGTCCACACCAGCGCGATCGCCACGGGAGTGGCCATCATCGGCATGATGAAGATGCCGCGCCAGAAGCCGCGCGCGGCGAACTTCTGGTGAAACACCACCGCCGCCAGCGTGCCGAACACCAACGGCAGCAGCACCGACAGCGCCGTGTAGGACAGCGTGTGCCCGACCGCCTCGACGAAGCGCGGATCGGTCGGCAGCCGCAAATAATTGGCAAGCCCGACGAAGGTGGTCGGCGAGCCGACCTTCCATTCCTGCATGCTCATCCAGATCGTGAACACCCACGGAAAGATGATCACCGCCAGCACCACGACGAGCGCTGGAATCACGAACGGCCAGTAGGACGGCGGACGCCATTCACGCGCCGGCGCGGCGTCTCCAGAGCCATCGGCTCTGGACTCTTGCTTTGACGCGTTTTCTTCACGCGAACCGGTACCCACTTCGCTTGAAAACGCTTTTGCCGCCGGCTCAGCCTGTGTCACCACGCTCACGCTTTTTCACTGCGCTCCAGGATCGGCCGGAATTGCTCGTGCGCCTTCTTCAGCTCGGTGGCGGGATCGGCGCCTGACAGCGTCGCGGTCAGCGCCGCACCGACGATGTCGCGGAATTCGGCGACCGGGATGATGACGGGCAGGCCGAGCTTCGAGATCTTGGCGGAGTCGATCACCGATTGCAGCCATTCCTTGGTCTTCACGCCCTTGGCGACCTCGGCATCGTCGACGATGGAGTTGCGGAACGGCACGCCGCCGCCGGCTTGCAGCAGGCGGGCGCCCTGTCCCCGCGAGACCACCCATTGGCAGAGCAGATAGGCCGCTTCCTTGTTCTTGCTCGCCGCGGCGATGCCGATGCCGTCGCCATAGGTCGAGGAGAACTTGCCCTTGGGTCCGGCGGGCACCAGCGTGTAGCCGACCTTGCCGACGATGCGCGAGGCGGCGGGATCTTCCAGTGGCGGCGCCCAGCCGTCGGCATCGATCCACATCGCCGAGCGTCCCTGCGTGAACGAGGCCATCGACTCCATCCAGTTGAAGCCGGCGACGCCGGGCGGCGCGCATTTGGTCAGCAGCCGCTGATAGAGTTTTGTGGCCTCGATCGCCTCGGGGCCGTCGGTCAGGATGTTGCCCTTGGCATCGAGGAATTCGCCGCCAAAGTTCAGGTAGAAGTTGGTCCACATCGCCATGTTGGCATTGCGCAGGCCGCGGCCGACGAAGCCGTAGATGCCTTCCTTCGGATCGGTCAGCTTTTCGGCGGCGACCGCCATCTCCTCCAGCGTCTTCGGGACCTCGACGCCCTTCTTCTGGAACAACTCCTTGTTGCAGTAGAGGATGAAATAGTCGACCGACCACGGCAGCGAGAACATCTGGCCCTTGTCGTTGCGCGCATATTGCAGGCCGGCCGCGGAGAAATCGCTCTCGATCAGGTCCGGCGGCGTCAGGCTCGGGTCCTTGAGATAGCCGCTCATATCGGCGAGCCAGCCGCCCTTCTCGAACTGCCGCTTCTGCACGTGATAGCTCAGGTGAACCACGTCGAAGCTCGGCTTGCCCGAGGACAGCTCGATGACGCATTTCTGGCGCTGCTGCTGCTCGGGAATCTGCTCCGACTCGACCTTGATGCCGGAGAGCTCGGTGAATTCCCTGATGTATTTTTGCAGATTGTCGCCACGCGGCCCCTTGGCGAGGATCACCTCGAGCGTGGTGCCGGAATATTTCTTCCAGTTGACCTCGGCGCGGGCCGGAAATCCGGTCAATCCAACCGCGCCGGCGGCGGCGGTGCCGGCCAGCATCTGCCGGCGCGAGATCAGGTGATGCGACATGTTTCTCTCCCAGACGGTTCTTGTTTGGGAGGGATACTAGCGTCTCAACTCGATCTGCCTAGTCCCACATGCGCGACGCCGCTGCATAACGCCGCGCCGCGCATGTAATGTAATGGCAGCTATGCCTTGACGAAGGCGAGCAGGGTGCCATTGCCGGCAGCCGGCGGCACGGTGATGCTGGCGCCGCTCTTCACGCCGCTCGTGCCCAGCGCTTTCTCGGTCGCGGCAAGGTCGGCCGCGATCACGAGGCCGGCGCCGCCGCGCTCAGACAGGCCATCCAGCGATACGCCGGGGTAGCGCTTGCCGAGTTGGTCTTTGGTCAGGAACACGAAGTCGGCGCGGTCGCCGCCGGACGGCACTGCAACGGCACCGTCGGCATCGTGCCTGACGGCGATATCGATCATCCTGGAGAGATGCGCGGCATCGGTCGCGGGATCGGGCGAGACGATCAGCACCTGCTTGAGGCGTTTTGCCCCATTGGCGTGCGTCATCAATTCAGGAATCCACACCGTCTCGCGCGTCTTGTGCTGGCAGGCGAAGATGCGGACGCCGCCGGGCGCTTCCGCGGTCGGCCACTGGAAGGTGCGGAATTTCGCCGCCGAGACCGTGCCGTTCGGCAGCATCACCGGGCGTTCGAAATCGGTCGGCCCGACCGGCGTATAACCGCGGGCGCGGATCTCCTCGGCGCCGGCAGCGGAATCCACCGCGGTGAATGCGATGCGTTCGATGCCTTCGCCGCGCTTCTCCAGGAAGGCGCGCGCCGGCGCATTGTGCTCCGTCGGCGTCAGCACGCCGAGCAATTCCATGTAATCGGGATCAAACATGATGGTGTAGTTGCCCGATCCCATATGCGCGCTGTGGGTGCCGCGCGGCGACACGGTGAAGCCGAGCCGCTTGTAATTCTCGGCGGCCTTGTCGAGGTCCTTGACCATGACCACGGCGTGATCGATTCCGATGACGTTCTTGAGTGCCACTTGTTGTCTTCCCGGCTGGAATGAGGGATTGGCTTTTGTTTTGACGCGTTTTCTTCACGCGAACCGGTATCCACTTCGCTCGAAAACGCTATAAATCTAACCAGAACGATCGGGCGCCCGCAAGAAAGGATCATGATGAGCAGCAATGCCGTGCGCTCGCCCAATTCGCTCTGGGCAGCAGTGACGCCATCCGGCCCTGATTGTCCCGAACTGACCGGCGCGCAGCAGGCCGACGTCGTCATCATCGGCGGCGGTTTCACTGGTCTATCGACCGCGCTGCATCTGCGCGAGGCCAATGTCGACGTCGCGATCGTCGAGGCTGCGGAGCCGGGCTGGGGCGCCTCCGGCCGCAACAACGGCCAGGTAATTCCGACGCTGTCGCGTCCCGATCCCGATGACATCATTGCCAGGCACGGCGCGGCTGGCGAGCGCTTCGTCGCGATGCTGCGAGACAGTGCGTCCATGCTGTTCGACGTCGTCAAGCGCTACGACATCGCGGCCGAGCAAGAGCAGGCCGGCTGGGTGCAGCCGGTGCATTCGCCCGGCCGCATCAAGATCGCGGAGCGGCGGGTGCAGCAATGGTCGAAATTCGGCGCGCCGGTCGAACTGCTGTCGCGCGATCAGACCAGGGACATGCTCGGCTCGGATGCGTGGTATGGCGGCTTCTGGAACCGGACCGGCGGTCACGTCAATCCGCTGGCGCTGGCGCGTGGCCTTGCGCGCACCGTGCTCGGCCTCGGTGCGCGGATCTATGCCCGTTCGCCCGCGACGAGTTTCGAGCGCCGTGGTGACCGCTGGGTGGTGAAGACCGAGCAGGGCGAAATCTCCGGCCGCGCGCTGGTGGTCGCGACCAATGCCTATAGCGGCGAGTTCACCAAATCGCTGGTGCCGGAGATCGCAACCGAGGTGATGCCGGTGCTGTCGTGGCAGATGGCGACCCAGCCGCTGTCGGACAATGTCCGCAAGACCATCATCCCCGCCAGGCAGGCGATGTCGGACACCCATGGCGAGCTGTATTTTGCGCGCTACGACGCGCGCAATCGGCTCGTCACCGGCGGCGCCGTGCTCGGCCCGGGCGACAAGACCGCGCGGCTCAAGGCGCGGGTGACCGAGCGGCTGCAGCTGATATGGCCGCAGATCGGCGACGTGTCCTTCGACTATGTCTGGAACGGCTATGTCGGGATGACGGCGGATTTCCTGCCGCGTATGCACCGGCTGGGACCGAACGCCTATGGCTGGACCGGCTGCAACGGCCGCGCGGTGGCGCTGACGATTCCACTCGGCCGCGAATTGGCGCGGGCGGTCCAGGGCGTGCCGGAAAGCGAGCTAGCGCTGCCGTTCACCGAGCCGGTGCAGTATGTGGCGCACGGACTCCTGCGCAAGCTCGCGCCGTGGATGCTGGTGCTGTACCGGCGCCGCGATGCACAGGAGCTGGTCAAGGGCGATCGCTTCGAGCTGCTGCGCTGGGCGGAGTATTTCCTGGCTTCGCGCCGCTCACGGTGAACGCGGACCAACGCTACGCGATGCCCTGATTAGGCGATCAAGGCATCGCGCTTGCGCGTGAAGTCGCCGCCGGGGATCGCTGACAGCAGCGCCTGCGTGTAGGGATGCTGCGGCCTGCCGAACACCTCCGCGGTCGGCCCTTGCTCGACCACGGCGCCATCCTTCATCACGGCGACCAGATCGCAGATTTGTGCAGCAACCCGCAGATCGTGAGTGATGAAGATGATGGAGAGGCCGAGCTGCTGGCGCAGTCCGGCGAGCAGTTTCAGCACCTGCGCCTGCACCGAGACGTCGAGCGCCGAGACCGGCTCGTCGGCGACCAGCACGTCCGGCTTCAGCGCCAGCGCCCGCGCGAGCCCGATGCGCTGCCGCTGCCCGCCGGAAAATTCGTGCGGGAAGCGGTCGCCGGCGGACGGGTCGAGGCCGACCAGTTCGAACAGCCTTCGTGCTTCCGCGATCGCCGTTGTGCGGTCGGTGCCGTGCACGATCGGTCCTTGCGCCACCAGCTCGGCCGCCTTGCGGCGCGGGTTGAGCGAGGCGAACGGATCCTGGAACACCATCTGGATGTGGCGGGTCTCGCGCCTGATCTCCTCGCGTGTCAGCTTCGCCCAGTCCTTGCCGTCGAGCACGATCGATCCGGTGTCGGGATCGATCAGTCGCACGATGCAGCGCGCGAGCGTCGATTTGCCGGAGCCGGACTCACCGACGATGCCGAGCGTCGCGCCGCGCGGCAAATGCAGCGAGACGTTCTTGACTGCTTCCGTGATCCGCGCGCCGCGGCCGAGGAAGCCGCCGGTGCGGTAGGTTTTGGAGACGCCGTCGATGGTCAGGATGTCCTTGCCGGAAAGGATGCGCGGCGGCGGCGCCTTCAGCGGCGGAACCGCTGATATGAGTTGCTTCGTATAGGCATGCTGCGGATCGCTCAGCACCTTGTCGGCGGCGCCTTGCTCGACAATCGCGCCATGCTGCATCACCACGACGCGATCGGCGATCTCGGCGACGACGCCGAAATCATGGGTGATGAACAGCACCGCCGTCTTCTTGCGCTGCTGCAGGTCGCGGATCAGCTTCAGGATTTGCGCCTGCGTCGTGACGTCGAGCGCGGTGGTCGGCTCGTCCGCGATCAAAAGCTTGGGGTCGAGCGCCAGCGCCATCGCGATCATGGCGCGCTGGCGCTGGCCGCCGGAGAGCTCGTGCGGATAGGCCTTTGCGGCAGCCTTGGGGTCGGGGATGCGGACGTCCTCGAGCAGCGCCAACACGCGCGCATTGATTTCGGCCTTCGACAGGCCGGTGTGAATCGAGAACATCTCGCCGATCTGGTCGCCGATGGTGCGCAGCGGATTGAGTGCAGTCATCGGCTCCTGGAAGATCATCGCGATTCCGGCGCCGCGCACCTCGCGCATCTCGGCACTATCTGCGGCGCAGAGGTTGCGCCCATCGAATATCATCCGGCCCTGTTCGATGGTCACCTCATTCGGCAGCAGCCGCATGATGGCGTTCGCCATCATCGATTTGCCGGAGCCGGACTCGCCGACCACGCAGAGGATTTCATTCGATGCAATCGACAGGGAAACGTCGGCCAGCGCGTGCGGCCGGTCGGCGCCTTTGGGCAGGCGCACCGTCAGTCCGTTGAGCGAAAGGACGGTCTCGCTCATCGGCTCTTCAGCCTCGGATTGAGCGCATCGTTGAGGCCCTGGCCGACCAGCGACACCGCGAGCACGGTGACCAGGATCGCAATGCCGGGGATTGCCGAGACGTACCATTGCACGCGGAGCACATCGCGGCCGAGCCCGATCAGATTGCCCCAGGAGGCGACGTTGGGGTCGGACAGCCTCAGGAACGCCAGCGCGCTTTCCAGGAGGATCGCGACCGCCATCACCACGCTGGCATAGACGATCACGGGCGGCAGCGCGCTGGGCAGGATCTCGCCGAGGATCAGCTGGACGTCCTTCATGCCGAGCGTCTTGCCGGCCTGCACGAATTCCCGGTTGCGCAGCGACAGGAATTCGGCGCGGGTCAGCCGCGCAGGCGCCGGCCACGACACCACGCCGACCGCGATGGTTACCGTGGTCAGCGTCGAACCGAACACCGCGACCAAGACCAGCAGCAGCACGAAGTTCGGCAGGGTCTGGAACGCCTCGGTGATCCGCATCAGCACATTGTCGACCCAGCCGCCGTAATAGCCGGCGAAGGCGCCGACCAGGATGCCGATCAGGATCGCGATCACGGTGGCGACGCCGCCGATCAGGAGCGATATCCGCGCGCCGTAAAAGATTTGAGCTGCGATGTCGCGGCCGGAATTGTCGGTGCCGAGCAGGAAGCGCGGATTGGAGAATGGCCAGATCAGCGGCCGGCCCGCCAAAGCGAGGGGATCGCGCGGATAGAGCAAACCGGCGCTGATCGCCATCGCGATCACAAGCAGCAGCAGGATCAGGCCGATCACCGCGGCCGGGCTGCGGAAGTAGCGTTTCACCGCGTCCATCGTCAGCCCTCCGCCGCGATGCGCGGATCGAGCCGCGCGTAGAGCAGGTCGACGACGAAGTTCACGATGATGACCAGCAGCGCGGACACGAAGACGATGCCGAGCAGGGTGTTGAGGTCGCGCTGCACCACCGATTCATATGCGAGCCGGCCGAGGCCGGGCAGCGAGAACACGCTCTCCACCACGACCGAGCCGCCGAGCATGGTGCCGGCCTGAAGTCCGATCAGCGTCACCATCGGCAGCAGCGCGTTGCGTAGCACATGGCGGGTGATGACATGGGTCTCGTCGAGACCCTTGGCCCGGGCGGTGCGCACGAAATCGAGGTTCAAGACCTCCAGCATCGAGGCCCGCATAATGCGCAGATAGATCGCCAGAAAGATCAGCCCGAGCGTCAGCGTCGGCAGCACCAGATGGGCGGCGATATCGAGCACGCGCCAGATCCCGGTCTGCACCGTGCCGATGTCCTCGAAGCCGCCCGGCGGCAACCATTGCAGATAGACCGAGAACACCACGATCGCCATCAGCCCGAACCAGAATGAGGGGGTGGCGTAGAAGATCAGGCCGAGGGTGGAGATCATGGTATCCGGCCAGCGGTTGACGCCGCGCGCGGCGATCACGCCGAACAGCAGGCCGAAGAAGAACGCGAACGACAGCGACGCGGTCATCAACAGGATGGTCGGCGGCAGCCGCTCCAGGATCACGGTCGCCACCGGCTTGCCGTAGATCGAGGAGAAGCCGAGATCGAGCCGCACCAGCCGCCACAGATAGTTGGCGAGCTGCGCCGGCACCGAGAGGTCGAGCCCGTAGAACTTGCGCAATTCCTTTGCGGTCGCTGCATCGCCGCCGCCCATCTGCGCCATCAGCGCATCGACGGTGTCGCCCGGCGCCAGCTGCAACAGCAGGAACACGCCGATCAGGATCAGGAACAGGGTCGGGATCGAGGCAGCAAGCCGCCGCCCCGCAAGGCTCAGGATACGCATGCGTTATCTATAGCGTGTTCAGACGACGTGGACACCGGTCTGCATCGGATTGGCGCAGGTCTCTCGGTCACCTCGCCCCGCTTGCGGGGAGAGGTCGGATCGCATCGCACGATGCGATCCGGGTGAGGGGGTACAGGTCTATCGATAGACTAATCTCGCGGAGACGGCCCCTCACCCCAACCCTCTCCCCGTGAAGAACGGGGAGAGGGAGAAGGAGCCTCAGGCCGAAAGCCAGAGATCGTGCCAGCTCGCTGAGCCCCAGCGCGGCGTGTTGGAGTGGTTGCGCGCCTTGGCCGTGATCACGGTGACGAAGATCTGCTCGATCGGCATCCAGACCGGCAGCTCGGTGTTCACCTCCTTGACGAAATCGGCATAGAGCGCCTTGCGCTTGGCCGGATCGACTTCGGTCGCGGCATCGTCGATGGTCTTGTCGACGGTCTTGTCCTCCCAGCCCCACTGGTTGGTCCACGGCGCGCCCTTGGGCTGGCCGGAGCGGTACCACACCGTGGTCGAGACCGCGGGGTCGTTGCGGTACTGGTGCCAGCCGGTCGCGAGATCGAAGGCGTGCTCGTCATAGACCTGCTTGAGGAAGCCGCCGCCGTCGTTGCGCACGATGTCGACCTGGATGCCGACTTCTCCCAGCGACTGCTGGATGAAGGTCGACCACAGCGAGATGTCCTCGCCCCACGGCGCCGGCAGCAATTTGAGCGAGAAGCGGTTGCCGCCGGAGGCCTTGAAGCCGGCCTCGTCGAGCAGCGCGATCGCCTTGGCCTTGTCGTATGGATATTGCGGCGTGTTCGGCCCGGGATAGAAGTCGGTCGAGGTCGAGGGGATCGGCCCGGTGCCGAGCTTGGCGAAATCGCCGAGGAAATTGTCGATGAAGAACGGTACGTTGACCGCATGCGCGATGGCGCGGCGGACGCGGATGTCGGACAGTTCCTTGCGGCGGAAGTTGAACTCGATGGTGTTGGTGCGGGCGTTGCCCTCATTGCCCTTGGTCGCGACGATGAAGCGCTTGTCCTTGCCGAGCCGCGCCATGTCCGAGATCGTCAGCCCCGAGAACGGGCTGTAGTGCAGCTCGCCGGCCTCCATCTGCGCGGCCGCGGCGGCGCGGTCGGTGATCACCTTCCAGACGATGCGGTCGAGATAGGGCGCGTTCGGCCGCCAATAGTCCGGGTTGCGGTCGGCGATGATGTATTGCCCGCGCTCATATTTGACGAATTTGAACGGGCCGGTGCCGACCGGCGCCAGATTGGTCGGGTTCTGCCTGATGTCGCCGCTCTCATAGAGATGCTTTGCCGAGACGTAGCCGAGGTCGGGCAGGGCGCGGAGCAGGAGGTTCAACGGCATCGGCCGCTCGTAGCGGAAGATCGCGGTCTGCGGATCGGGCGTGTCGACCGCGGTGAGGAACAGCTGCAGCGTCGATCCGTAGTTGAGGATCTTCTTCCACATGTTCATCGCGGTGAAAGCGACGTCCTCCGAGGTGAACGGCTTGCCGTCGTGCCAGGTGACGCCCTTGCGCAGCTTGAAGGTGACGGTCTTGCCGTCAGGCGCCGCCTCCCAGCTCTCGGCGAGCACGCCGATCGGCTGTCCCTGGGCGTCGAGGTCGACCAGATTCTCCTGAATCTTGCCGCCGATGATGTAGACGCCGGTCGAGGCCTGGATGCTCGGGTTGAGCTGGCGCTGCTCTGCGCCGTAATGGACGTTGAACACGCCGCCCTTGCGCGGGGTTTCCTGCGCGAATGCCCGCATCGGATTGATGACATTGGCCGCAATCGCGGCCGAGGTCAGCAGGGCCGTGCGGCGGTTAATCTCAAGGCGGGTCAAATCCATACGCGGGTCTCCAGAACTTACATAAGGGCACGTATCGGCCGGCCAGCTGGTCGGTTGTGGCGGCCTTTGACGATGTTACGATGGAATGGGAACCCGAGTCATTTTCTAATGCCTCGCCCTTTTGGAGGATCGTTTCCGAAACCTGAAGTGGCGTGTCGCAGCGCGTCGCAACCCGAATTGCGCGCCGCATTGTCGCTCCCGGACGCTTCAAGGTGTGTGCGGTGATTCTCTCGGGGGCCTGTTTCGGGAGCCCCGAAGCCGCGCAAACCCTGTAATTTTAGGGGTCGGAAGCACCTTGACTTGAAAAAACACTGGAAAAATCCCTGATTCGGGGGCTGTCCACAGCGATATTGCTGTGGGGAGTGCAGAAAACACTGTTTTTCTCGGCGTTTTCCGCCATATCGTGCCCATTCCAGAATCAATGGAGCAACCATGGCTACCCAATTGTCGAAGTCGCAAGTGATCGAGAAGATCGCGACCACCACCGAACTCTCCAAGCGCGACGTCAAGAACGTCTTGGACTCGCTTGTCGATGTCGGCCACAAGGAGCTGAAGAAGGCCGGGGTATTCCTCGTCCCCGGCTTCGCGAAGTTCGTTGTCGTCAAGAAGCCTGCGACCAAGGCGCGCAAGGGCACCAACCCCTTCACCGGCGAAGAGATGATGTTCAAGGCCAAGCCGGCCCGGAAGATCGTCCGCGCTCGGCCGGTCAAGGCCGCCAAGGACGCGGTTTAAGATGAAAGGCCTCCGGTGACGGAGGCCTTTTGCTTTTGAGCCGTCGCTTCCTGCCGTAGGTTGCCAGCTGCGTTTTCGAGCGAAGTGGACACCGGTTCGCGTGAAGAAAACGCGCCAAAGCAAAATCTGGAGCTTCGGTTCTGGTTGAACCGGAACCGGAGCTCTAGACCACCGGCGATCGGCCACCATCGACATTGATGGCGGTGCCGGTGATGTAGGAGCCTTGCTCCGAGGCCAGGAAGCAGGCGAGGTTGGCGAACTCCTCCGCCGTGCCGATGCGGCCGAGCGGCGTGCCCTTGGCAAGACCCTTGGCGAATTCCCCGAAATCCGTGTCCGGCGCCTGGGCGGCGTGCCGCTTGACCCATTGATCGCTCATGATCAGGCCGACCAGGAGCGCATTGACCAGGATGTTGTGCTCGCCGCCTTCGTTGGCCATCACCTTGGTCAGCGCCATGCCGGCGGCGCGCGACACCGAGGTCGGCGCGGAATTGCCGGCCGGCGCCTTGGCAAAGGTGTTGAGCACGTTGATGATGCGGCCCCATTTGCGCTGCTTCATGCCGCCCCAGACAAGCCGGCTGAAGCGGATCGCGGCAAACAGCTTCAGGTCGAGGTCCTCCTGCCAGTCCTCGTCGCTGATGCTCTCGAAAGCCAGCGTGCGCGCCGTGCCGGCGTTGTTGACCAGCACGTCGATCTTGCCGAGATCGGCCACGATCCGGTCATGCGCCTTGGTGATGTCGGCGGCCTTCGCGACGTCGCAGACGTAATCGCGTACCACGAGGCCATCCCTGGCAAGCGCTTCGCGCGCCGCGGCGAGGTCGGCGGCGCCGCGGGCGAGGATCGCGACCCTGGCGCCGGATTCCGCAAACCGCCGCGCAACCGCAATCCCGATGCCCTTGCTGCCGCCGGTGACCACGGCGACGCGGTCTTTCATTGATAGGTTCATTGTTGTTCTCCCTGGGCATGATCCCGGCGAGAACGCTATCAAACCGACAATGCGACCAACAAGGTCATGCAGAGCAGGTGTGCCGTGACGATTAGTGCGAGATGGAGCGGGCCGGACATCGGATGTCTCCATTATGGGGCGCGGACGAATGCCAAGTGAGGTGAGCACCGCCGCTCAGGCTTCCTCCCCCTTGAAAGGGGGAGGGCGGGTGGGGGTTGCTCGCCGCGGGCGCTGGCGTCTGCGGAGGCAGGATCCCCACCCGGTTTGCTGCGCAAACCGATCTCCCCTTTTTAAGGGGAGGTGAAGACGCCGCTAGTTCAAGCTTGCGCCCGCCGTAAAGCTGCGGTCGACGGCCTTGCTGACATCGAGCGTCTTGCCGAGGATGCCGTAGCGCGTGGCGCGATCGGATGCGGCCTGCACTTCCTTCACCACGGCCTCGTCGATTGCGATCGGTGAGGTCTTCTGCGCTGTGTAGGCGGCGAGCAGCACGTCCTCCGGCAGTTTGGTCAGCTCGGCCGTGTTCCTGGCGTATTCGGCGACATGGTCGAGCGACCACAGCCGCGCCTTGTTGAGCCGCTGCACCAGATCCTGCACCGCCGCGCGCTTGGTCGCGATCGCGTTGTCGGAGGCGACGATGAAGGTGATGGTCGGCGTCAGTCCCTCGCCGTCGGCGACGACCCGCGCGTTGTCCTTCAGCGTGGCATACGAGATACAGGGCTCCCACACCGCCCAGGCGTCGATCGAGCCGGCGAGCAGCGCGATCTTGGCGTCGACCGGGCCGAGCGGCGCGAAGGTAGCATCCTCGATCTTGCTGCCGGCCTTCTCCAGCGTCGCGTTGATCAGGAACTGGCCCCAGCCGCCCCGCGTGCCGGCGAGCCGCTTGCCCCTGAGATCGGCCGCCGTCTTGATCGGCGAATCCCCACGCACCAGGATCGCCTGCGTCCGCGCGTCGGAGCGCGTGCCGCCGATCGCCTTGATCGGCGCGCCCGACGCATAGACCGTGAGGAACGACAGGTCGCCGGTGTAGCCGACGTCGAGCGCGCCGGCATTGATTGCCTCCAGGATCGGTGCTGCGGCCGGAAATTCCGACCACTCGATCTTGTAGGGCAGGCCCTTGGCGAGGCCGGAAATCTCGAGCAGCGAGCGGTTGCCACCCTTCTGGTCGCCGACCCGCAGCACGATCGCGTCAGTCGCGAACGCCGCTGCTGATGTCGACAGCGTGATCGCGGCGGCAAACAGCGCGGCCGCGGTGCGGCGGGTGAAGGTATAAGGAGGGCCCGAGCGGGTCAGTTTGCGCATATGACTTTTCTTTCCGAGAAGTTCGCTGCGCGGCGGAACGCGCGGCAGCGTTTGATCGAGTCTATGAGCAAGCCGTTCGCCGTCAACGAAACGGAAATCTGAATTCGCTCCCCGCACGGCAAGGATGATCTCGTCAAGCGTGCCGCGCGTAGAAGACATCGCGCACGCGGCCGCAAAACGCTCAAATTTGATGCAGTCGCGGTGACGACGCCGCATGTCGCGCGTCGCGATAACAGCAAAATCCTTTCATCGTTGCGCGATGCGATCGTGGAGATATCAGCTGTCGCGCCGACAACATTCGAAATTCCATTTCATTGACGATGAACTTGTCGCGCCGCATCATTTGCGCGTTGCTTTGAGTGCAATAGCGCCGGAGAAATCCGCTTTTTCTAAAACCATGAGCTTCGAACGACGGGGCGCGCAGACGACGACGTTTTGCGCGCGGGGCGGAGCCTTGCCGAAATGCAGGAGTGAACATGTCTGTCGACAACAAGAAGACGGTGATGGATCGCCGCACATTGCTGCGTGCGGGCGCCGCTGCGGCCTTTGGCGCGCCGATCGGGGCCTATAGCGCGCAGGCCTTCGCGCCGCGGGCGATCACGCCGGCGATCGACTTCTCGGAATTCCCGATCTGCAAGACCGTATCCGATGCGCCGCCTCTGACCGGCGCGCCGCGCAAGCTGAAACTGTCCTGGAACGCCGGCGCGGTCTGCCTCGCGCCGCTGCCGGTCGCGATCGACCATGGCTTCTTCCAGAAGCAGAACCTCGACGTCGAGCTCGTCAACTATTCCGGCTCGACCGACCAGCTGCTGGAGGCGATCGCCACCGGCAAGAGCGACGCCGGTCTCGGCATGGCGCTGCGCTGGCTGAAGCCGCTGGAGCAGGGCTTTGACGTCAAGATCGCCGCCGGCACCCACGGCGGCTGCATGCGCGTCCTGACCCGCACCAGCTCCGGCGTCGACAAGCTCGCCGATCTCAAGGGCAAGATTGTCGCGGTCGGCGACCTTGCCGGACCCGACAAGAACTTCTTCTCGATCCAGCTCTCCAAGCTCGGCATCGACCCGGTCAAGGATGTCGACTGGCGCGCCTATCCCGGCAACCTGCTCAATGTCGCGGTCGAGAAGGGCGAGGTGCAGGCCTTCCTGTCGTCGGACCCGCTGGCCTATCTCTGGCTGAAGGACGCGCAGTACAAGGAGGTCGCCTCCAATCTCGACGGCGAGTACCGTGACAAGAGCTGCTGCATCGTCGGCCTGCGCGGCAGTTTGGTACGGGAAGAGCCTCACGTCGCGCGCGCCGTCACCCAGGCGCTGCTCGATGCCGCCATGTTCACCTCGCAGAACCCGGACAAGGCGGCGAAATCGTTCCAGCCCTATGCGCCGAAGGCGGCGAGCCTCGCCGATCTCGAGGCGATGGCGCGCTACCACACCCATCACCATCATCCGACCGGCGCGGTGCTCAAGAGCGAACTGAAGGGCTACGCCGACGATTTGAAATCGGTGCAGGTGTTCAAGCAGAGCACCGACACGGCCAAATTCGCGGAGCGGATCTATGTCGACGTATTCAGTGTCTGACACGACGGCCGCGGCCGCGCCGCGCGCCACGGTCACGTTCTCGAACCTCTCCGGCAGCTATGGCGTCGGGCTCGCGGCGAGCCTCGCCTGGCTCGCCTTCGGCCTGTCGTGCCTGTATTGGCCTGATGTCGGCGACTGGTCGCGGACCTCGTCGCTCGGCATCGGCGCCATCGTGATCGCGGCCTTCATCCTGTTCGGCACATTTGCCGCCGATTATCTCGGCAGCGCCGGGCAGGCGCTGCGCAAGCGGGCGCCATGGTTGGTGGCCTTCGGCGCGTTCGTGACGCTCTGGGAGGTCGCCACCGCGAAATTCGCCTGGCTGCCGCTGCCGTTCTTCCCGCCGCCGCAGTCGATCCTCGAGGTCTACACCGACGATCTGCCGAAACTGCTCGACAGCGTGTTCGCCTCGATCAAGCTGCAGCTCGGCGGCTACGTCATCGGCGCGACGGTCGGCTTCGTGACTGGCGTCTCGATCGGCTGGTCGCAGAAGATCGGCTACTGGGTGCATCCGGTGCTGCGCTTCATCGGCCCGCTGCCGGCCACCGCCTGGCTGCCGATCGCCTTCTTCACGTTCCCGTCGAGCTGGAGCGCCTCGACCTTCCTGATCGCGCTCGCCACCGGTTTCCCGGTGACGGTCTTGACCTGGTCGGGTGTCGCCAGCGTCAGCAGCGCCTATTACGACGTCGCGCGCACGCTCGGCGCCAAGCCCTCATTCCTGGTGCTGAAGGTCGCGATCCCGGCGGCGTTGCCGCATGTGTTCGTCGGCCTGTTCATGGGGCTCGGCTCGTCCTTTGCCGTGCTCGTTGTCGCCGAGATGATCGGCGTCAAGGCCGGGCTCGGCTGGTACCTGCAATGGGCGCAAGGCTGGGCGGCCTATGCCAACATGTATGCGGCGCTGATCGTGATGTCGCTGCTCTGCTCCGGCGCGATCACGCTGCTGTTCCGCACCCGCGACCGCCTGCTGGTCTGGCAGAAGGGCGTCGTCAAATGGTAGTGCAATCCGCCGCCGAGGCGATCACCTATCCCGCGGTCGGCGCCGAGCTCGACATCGAAGGCGTCAGCCATGCCTTCGACATCGACGGAGCTGTTCTGCCGGTGCTCGACAATGTCAATCTTTCGATCGCGCCGGGCGAGTTCGTCGCGCTGCTCGGTCCGTCGGGCTGCGGCAAGTCGACCTTGCTGCGGCTGGTGGCCGGGCTGGAGAAGCCGCGCAGCGGCACGCTGCGCGAGGATGAAGTGCGGATTGCCGGCCCGCATCCGTCGCGCGTCGTCGTGTTCCAGGATCCGACGCTGTTTCCGTGGCGCTCGGTCTGGGACAATGTCGCGCTCGGGCTTGAGGCACAGGGCATCCTGAAGGCGCAGCGGCACCGGGTCGATGCTGTCATCGAGCTGGTCGGCCTGTCGTCGTTCCGGAATGCCTATCCGCACCAGCTCTCCGGCGGCATGGCGCAGCGCGTGGCGCTGGCGCGTGCGCTGGTCAACGATCCGAAAATCCTGGTGCTCGACGAGCCGCTCGGCAAGCTCGACTCGCTGACGCGGATCGCGATGCAGTCCGAGCTCGTCGCATTGTGGCAGCGCAAGGGCTTTACCACGCTGCTGGTCACCCATGATGTCGAGGAAGCGCTGGTGCTCGCCAACCGCGTCATCGTGCTCTCCGACCGGCCGGCGCGGATCAAGGCCGACATCGCTGTCGCCCGGCCATACCCGCGGCATCGCGGCGATCCTTATCTGGCCGAGTTGCGCAAGCAGATCCTCGGTCTGCTCGGGCTGGAGGCGACATGGTGACGACAGCGGCGAGGGAGCTGCCGCCGGCGAACGAGCCGGAGCACATCGCGCGCGCGTTGCGGCTTGCCGAGGTATTTGCCGCGCGTGCACCCGCACATGACCGCGACGCCAGCTTTCCGTTCGAGAATTTCGTTGACCTTTCGCGCGAAGGGCTGCTGGCGCTGACCGTGCCGGCGGCGCTCGGCGGCGGCGGAGCGGGCGCCCGCGATGCCACCCGCGTGCTCGGCATCATCGGCAAGGCCGATCCGTCGACCGCGCTGGTGCTGTCGATGCATTATATCCAGCATCTGGTGATGGCGCGCAGCACGCGCTGGCCCACCCGTCTGTCGCGCAAGCTCGCCAAGGAGACCGTCGAGGGCGTGGCGTTGATCAATGCGTTGCGCGTCGAGCCCGAGCTCGGTTCGCCCGCGCGCGGCGGCCTGCCGGCGACAACGGCGCGTCGCACCGAGACCGGCTGGCGGCTGACCGGCCGCAAGATCTATTCGACCGGCGCGCCGATCCTGAAATGGTACGCGGTCTGGGCGAAGACCGACGAGGCGGAGACCCGTGTCGGACTGTTTCTGGTTCCCGCCGGGCTTCCCGGAACGCGGATCGAGGAAAGCTGGGATCATCTCGGCCTGCGCGCCAGCGGCAGCCACACAGTGGTCTTCGACGACGTGTTGTTTCCGCTGGATTACGAGATCGACGTCCGCAAGCCCGACGACTGGAAGGTTCCTGACGTCACCCATGCGACCGTGCACGCGATCTTCGTCGCCGCGATCTATGACGGTATCGCCCGTGCGGCCCGCGACTGGCTGGTCAAATTCCTGAAGGAACGGGTGCCCGCCAATCTCGGCGCGCCGCTGGCGACGCTGCCGCGCATGCAGGAGGTTGTCGGCGGGATTGAAGCGCGGCTGGCGGTCAATGCCCGCCTGATCGACAGCTTTGCAACCGATTTCGATGACGGCTTCCCGCTTTCCGCGATCGAGTCTAACATCATCAAGCTGACGGTGACCAATAACGCCGCAGCAGTGGTGGAGGATGCCTTGTCGCTGACCAGCAATCACGGCCTGTCGCGAACCAATCCGCTGGAGCGGCATTACCGTGACGTGCTGTGCGGCCGCGTCCATACCCCGCAGGACGATGCCACCCGTGTCTCCGCCGGACGCTCCGCGCTGGGCGTCTGAAAACAATAGCCAACAACAACGGAGTTTCCCGTCATGCCGGTCGAGTTCATCGGCTTCATCACCAACAACAATGCCTCCGAGACCATCGTCCGCACAGGCCCGGTGCTCGATCCGCCCTATATCGAGACGGTCGCCAAGGCCCATGAGCTCGCCGGCTTCGATCGCGCGCTGCTGGCATTCCACTCGACGACGCCGGACGCATTGCAGGTCGCGCAGCATGTGCTGACCATCACCAAGCAGCTGAAGGTGATGATCGCGCAGCGGCCGGGCTTCACCGCGCCGACATTGCTGGCGCGTCAGCTCGCGACGCTGGATCAGTTCTATGGCGGCCGCGTCTCGCTGCACGTCATCACCGGCGGCAACGCCATCGAGCTGCGCCAGGACGGCAACACGCTCGACGACAAGGACGAGCGCTACGCCCGCACCAGCGAATTCCTCGACGTGGTGCGGCTGGAATGGACCAGCCAGAAGCCGTTCAACTACAGCGGCAAGTATTACAACGTCGAGAACGGTTTCTCGCAGGTGAAGCCGCTGCAGAAGGGCGGCATCTACACCTTCGTCGGCGGCGGCTCGGACGCCGCGGTCGAGGTCGCCGGCAAGCACGCCGACACCTTCGCGCTGTGGGGTGAATCCTACGCCCAGGTGC
Organism: Bradyrhizobium sp. th-b2; assembly: GCF_000426785.1. Classification (NCBI taxonomy): domain Bacteria; kingdom Pseudomonadati; phylum Pseudomonadota; class Alphaproteobacteria; order Hyphomicrobiales; family Nitrobacteraceae; genus Bradyrhizobium; species Bradyrhizobium sp. th-b2. Next base: position 286,569 of record NZ_AUGA01000002.1, on the reverse strand, counting down.
GCGACGTCACCGCGCGGGTGCGCGCCGCTGCGGCCAGGCATGGCCGGCCGACGCCGCGCTTCAGCCTGTCGGTGCGGCCGATCCTGGCCGACACCGAGGAGAAGGCGTGGGCGAAGGCGGAGCATATCCTCGAGCGCGCCACCGCGCTGCAGGACCAGACCGGTTATCGCCGCCCCAACCACGCGACCGACGGTGCCAAGCGGCTGCTGGCGCTCGCCGATCAGGGCACCCGGATCGACAAGCGGCTGTGGACCGAGATCGCAAAACTCACCGGCGCCAACAGCAACACCACCGCGCTGGTCGGCACGCCCGAGCAGGTCGCCGAGGTGTTCGCCGACTATTACGATCTCGGCGTCAGCCACTTCCTGATCCGCGGTTTCGATCCGCTGGTCGATGCCATCGACTACGGCCGTGAGCTGATCCCGCTGACCCGCAGGCTGATCGAAGCACGCGACCAGCAGCGGGGGATCGCGGCCGAATGATCCGTCTCATTGTCGCGGCGGCGCTTGCGCTCGCCAGCATCGATGCAGCCTTCGCGCAGACCACGCTGCGCGTCGGCGACCAGAAGGGCAATTCGCAGGCCGTGATGGAAGCAGCCGGCGTGCTCAAGGATGTTCCCTATAAGATCGAATGGAAGGAGTTCGCCGCGGCGGCGCCGCTGCTGGAGGCGCTAGGGGCGGGTGCGATCGACACCGGCCTGGTCGGCGACGCGCCGTTCACCTTTGCGGCCGCCGCGAAAATTCCGGTCAAGGCGATCGCGGCTGTCAGGCAGTCGCGCGACGGGCTCGCGATCGTGGTGCCGGAGAACTCCGCGATCAAGAGCTTTGACGATCTGCGCGGCAAGAAGATCGCAACCGGCCGCGGCTCGATCGGCCATCAGTTGATCCTGGCGGCGCTGGAAGCGAAGGGATGGCAGGCGGCCGACGTGCAGATCGTGTTCCTCGCGCCGTCGGATGCGAAGGTCGCCTACACGCAAGGCTCGGTCGACGCCTGGTCGACCTGGGAGCCCTATGTCAGCCAGGAGGAGGTGCTGTTCAAGTCGCGCCGCGTCATCACGGCCGACGGCATCACGCCCGGCCTCGGCTTCCAGGTCGCGACACCTGACGCGATCAAGGACAAGCGCGCCGAGCTCGGAGGATTTCGTGCGCCGCCTCGCGGCCGCGCGCGCCTGGTCGCAGAACAATGTCGAGGGGTACGCGGCGACCTGGGGCAGGCTGATGAACATCCCGCCCGCAGTGCCGCTGAACTGGCTGACGCGGGCAAAAATCCGCATCGCGCCGATCGACGACGGCGTCGTGGCCGACGAGCAGAAGACCATCGATCTCTACGACCGCTGGGGCCTGATTCGGCAGCAGGTCAGCGCCGCCGACATCGTCGACCGGTCGTTTGGCGCAGCCGTGGAGAAGGGCGCGGGGTTGTAGCGCGCTTAAGCGCCGCATCGGCATTGCAGTCCCTCTCCCGCTTGCGGGGGAGGGCCGGGGTGGGGGCTCTCTCCGCGTGTCATATCGTGGAGAGAGCCCCCACCCGGATCGCATCTGGCGATGCGATCCGACCTCCCCCGCAAGCGGGAGAGGTGATCGGTCTGCGGAAGCGATCTGGTCAACGCGCCGCTAACGAATCCGTGATCCCTCAAAACATCCATTCGGTCCGCAAGCGCCGCCCAGCAAGGATTTTCCCCGTTCGGCGCCTTCCAAAACCGCAACGTTGCTATTTTCGCCGCGGCCTTGTCGTACCCACCGGCGCTGCCAAGATCAGACGGACGAACAATCGAGTCCGGGAGATCACCATGGGCCTTCAACAAACTCGCATCGAGTCGCTGCCGTTTGTGACCGCTGAACTGAACTATCTCGCACCGACGCCGGGCAAGCCCCGGACCTACGCTTTCGATCCGCCGCCCGGCGAAGCCAAATCCACCGCGCTGCCCGAAGCCCACAACGTTCCGATCTTTGACGGCCGCCTGATCGCCGACAGTTTCTCGCTCGACCGCGAGGGCTTTGCGCTGGTCAAGCATCCGACCAGCGTGAAGGACTATTACGACGACAACGAAGTCCGCAACGTCTACTACCCCGCCGTCGAAGCCTTCCTGAAGGCGACGCTGAAGGCGGACCGCGTCTTCGTCTTCGACCATACCGTGCGCAAGCGCGTCGAGGGTGCAGCGGATATCCGCGGCGGCGGCCCGCGCCAGCCCGCGACGCGCGTTCACGTCGACCAGACCGCAATCTCCGGCCACAACCGCGTGTTCGAGCACCTGCCCAATGAAGCCAATGAACTCGTCAAGGGGCGCGTCCAGGTGATCAACCTGTGGCGTCCGATCCGCGGTCCCCTGCGCGATTCACCGCTCGCGATGGCTGACGGCACCACGGTGGCGCCGGAGGATCTGATCGCCTCCGACCTGATCTATCCGAACCGCAGCGGCGAGACCTATTCGGTGAAGTACAATCCGAACCATCGCTGGTTCTACATTCCCGAGATGACGCCGGACGAGGCGATCCTGCTGAAATGCTACGACTCGGCGACCGACGGCCGCACGCGATTTGGGCCGCACACGGCGTTTGTCGATCCGACCACGCCGGCGGACGCCGCGCCGCGCGAGAGCATCGAGCTGCGTACGCTGGTGTTCCATAAGCAGTAAGGGTGAAGAGTAGCCGCGAGATAGGTGCGCTCCCTCTCCCGCTTGCGGGGGAGGTAAAGTTGCACTGCCTCTAAAGTTGGCACCCCGCACCCAATAGTGTTACGCCCTCCCGAAAGCGCTCAGGGAAGAGGCGATTCGTGGATGGCGTGGTGACGAAGGAAGAGGCGGGGATCGGTTTCCGCGCCCTGGTTCTTGCGCTTCTGGCGTTGGCCTCTGGCCACATGCTGTCGACGCTGCTGCGCACGATCCCGGCGATCAGCCTCGATCTGATGGCGCGGGATTTCGGCACCTCGCCGCAGGCGCTGGCGAGCCTCACCTCGATCTATCATTTCTCCTTTGCCGCCTCGCAAATCCCGGTCGGCGCCGCGATGGACCGTTTTGGCGTGCGGCCGGTGTCGCTCAGCCTGCTTGCCGGCACCGTGGTCGGAACACTGGTCTCGGCGATTGCGACGGGTCCTGCCAGCTTCGTGCTCGGACAATTCATGCTCGGCGTCGCCACCTCGGGCATGCTGATGTGCCCGATGACGCTGGCGGCCAAGCAGATGTCGGCGGCGAAGTTCGGCCTGTGGTCCGGGCTGATCCTCTCGATCGGCAATATCGGCATGCTGCTGTCGGCGAGCCCGCTGGCCTTCGTGGTCGATCAGTTCGGCTGGCGCGCCGGCTTCTGGGTTTCTGCCGGTTTCGGCATTGTGGTGCTGATCGCGGTGTTTGCACTGGTGCCGCGGCAGCCGGCAGCGCATGCGGACGATTCCTCGCCGCTGCAGCAGATGGCCGAGGTGCTGCGGCTCGGCCTGTCGCGCGGCCTGCGCGGTTTGATCGCACTGTCGCTGGTGTCGCTCGGCGCCTCGCTGGTGCTGCGCGGCCTGTGGGGCGGGCCGTGGCTGATGGATGTGAAGGGGTTGAGCCGCATCGAGGCCGGCAATGTGCTCGGCCTGTTCACGCTGGCGATGATCGTTGGGCCGGCCTGCATCGGCGCCTTCGATCGCAAGTTCGGACATCGCCGCGCCATGGTGGCATCAACGCATGCCGTTGCCGCGCTGCTGCTCGTGCTGATGGCGGCCGGCGCGCCGCATTTCCCGGTTTCGAACCTGCTTGGCGTTGCCGTGATGCCGTCGCAATATGATCTGGTGCTGCTGATCCTGATCGGGCTCGCGACCTCGGCGCAGCCGCTGATCTACGGCATGACGCGGCAGCTGGTCGACGCCCAGAACACCGGCAAGGCGCTGTCGTCGGTCAATCTCGCCTTCTTCCTGGGCGCGGCGTTGCTGCAATCGAGCACCGCCGGCGTCGCGGCGCTGTTCGGACTGCCGGCGGTGCTGCTGTTCATCGCCGGTGCGCTGGTGATCGGGATCGTGTTGTTCCTGGTTTACACCAGGGCCTAGAGCATCGGTTCTGATTGAATCAGGACCGATGCTCTGTTTTTTTGTTTTGACGCGTTTTCTTCACGCGAACCGGCGTTCACTTCGCTCGAAAACGCTTTAGATCGTCTGCGCCTGCTTGCGGATTTCGTCGGCAAGCGGTTTCAAGGCACCGAGCCCGCGTGGCCCCACGAGGCTGTAGCCTGTGCCATCGTCAGCCCAGGACAGGCCGGCCACGTCACCGCCCGAATGCGGGGCCATCGCGGCGTTCTTGTCTGACGTCATCGGACGGGTCAGGACCACAAGCCGGTCGCCGCGATCGTCGTCGTACATGAACATCGCCGCAGGGCCGTGCGCGGTCGGCACCACGCGTCCGCCCATGAAGCGATAGCCCGACTTCGTCAGGTCCGGCAGCTTGACCGGCTGACGCAACCGGTTGGAGACCCATTGCACAAGCTCGGCGCTGTCGCGCAGCTCGACCGGCCGCGTGCGATCGGAGGCGTACACCTTGTAGGAATCGCTCGCTTCCTCAGCGAGCGCTGCAATCCCGCCGGCTGGCGCCAGCGTCGCGCCACGGATCACCCAGCCGCCGAGGCCGCCGATCGAAATCATCAGCATGGCCGCGATGGCCCAGCGCCATGACGCGGGACGGCGGCGCGGGCTCTCGATCATCCTGGCGAGGTTGAGCTGCGGCGGCAGCGGCTCCTCGGCAATCGGCAGCAATGCCGATCGCAGAAGGGTGCGCTGATTGGAGTAGGCTTCTATGCGCCTGGCCACATCAGGATGCTTCTCCAGATAGGCGCCGACTTCCGCCTCGCGCTCCGGTTCGAGCGCGCGATCCACATAGGCGTGCAGATCGTCTTCGGTGATGGGTCGATTGCTCATGTCTTGTTCCGCAACTGCACGATATTATGATTCAGCTGGCCTGACGTCCCCTCTAGCTCGTGATGGAGCCGCTCGCGGGCGCGCGCCAGGCGCGACATCACCGTGCCAATCGGCACACCGAGCACCTTCGCGGCATCGGCATAGGACAGATCCTCGACGCCGACGAGCAGGAGCACTGCACGCTGGTCATGCGGAAGCTTTGCGAGCTTCGCCATGACATCGCGATACATCACCTTATGCTCCTGTTCCGCCTCCTGACCGAATGTATCCTCGTTGGTTTCGTCGATCGCGACATGGACGCCGCGTCCCGTTGCGCGGCGAAACTGGTTGATGGCGAGATTATGCAGGATCGCGAACAGCCACGGCCGCGGATTGTCCGACCGCCGCTGCTCCCAGTGAGTGACGGCGCGTTCGAGGCAGTCCTGCACCAGGTCGTCGGCCGCCGCGTGATCGCGGACCAGGGCCCGCGCATACCGCCGCAAGGCGGGTATCAGCGGCTCGACCAGGCGCAGCATGTCGTTCATGGCGTTTGCACCTGAATGACCGCGCCGAGCTTCGTCGGTTCGCCTGACGTGATGACGAGATAGCGTCGTTCGGCCTTGGCTGCGCTCTGCACGATCTGGCGGATCGGTCCCGTGACGTTGACGATGGCGGAGCCGGCGGGATTGGTCATGAAGGCTGCGAGAGGCTCCACCGATCCCGTGCCATCGGCACGTTCGGCCAATCCTAGCACGTAGTGCTGCTTGGGTTCGAGCCCGGTGACCGATGCCTGCAGCACCTGGATCAGCCCCTGGTCGAACAGCGAGACGCTGGTCGGCGGCTTGTCACTCTTGGCGTTCTTCTTCGGCGCGAGCGCGAGATGGGCGGCTTGGCCGGCGACGCCGAGCGCCTGCAGGTTCTGGCGGTCATCCGGATTCGGCGCGGCGTTCGGCACATAGGCGATGGCCTGCGGCGCCTGGCCGATCGGGATGTTGGCGATCACCTTGTTGGTCGCGGTGTCGATCGCGGCCAACGCATCGGCATTCTCGAGACCAACATAGATCCTTGTGCCGTCGCCGGACGGCCAGACACCATGCGGGAGATTGCCCACGGGAATGGTCGCGACTTCCGAGAAGTCGTCGGTTCGAAACACCTTGACCTGGTTGGTACCGCCGATGGTCACGTAGGCGAATGTGCCTTTGGAGGTCCTGGCGAAATTGACGTGATTGGTGATCGGGCCGGTGTCGATGGTCTTGATCGGGTTGAACGGCGGCTTGGCGTTGAACACCTGCGTCTTGCCGGTATCCTTCAGCGTGAACCACACCTGCTCGCCATCGGGTGAAGCCGCGATGTTCGGGCAGAACGGGCTTTCCTGCTTCACTTTCCCGACGATCTGATGGTCGGCCACCGAGACCACGTCGGTCTCCGGATTGAACGACGAGCAGATATAGCCGTACTTGCCGTCCGGCGAGAAGATCTGCATGCCCGGTCCGGCCGGCACCTCGATCCGCATCGTTTCCTTGAACGTCTTTGCGTCGATCACCGAGATGTAGTTTTCGCCGCGAACGGTGACCCAGACCTCCTTGCCGTCGGGCGTGAAGAAGGCCTCGTGCGGCGAGCGCCCGACGTAAGTGGTGTGCTTGACCGAGTTGGTTGCTGTGTCGATGAAGGTCACCGAGTTGGAGCCGATCGACACCACCGCAAGGGTTTGATGATCGGGTGAGTAGCCCATGCCGTGAACCAGCACCTGTCCCTTGTAGAGTGGGCTGAAATTGCCCGGTTGCGGATCGCCGAGCCGGATCACGCCGAGCAGCTTGTTGTCGACCGGATCGGTGACGGACACCGTGTTCGAGAACTGCTCGGCGGCATAGACGCGGTCGTGATGGCTGATCGCAATGTCGGGCGAGGATGCCGCGTCCGGCGCCTGTCCGGCGAAGGCGGAACTCGATATCGCCAGCACGGTCGTGGCCAGCAGGCACTTCAGGACTTGACGGTTCATCGTTCGAAAACTCCTAGTTCTTCATTCCGTGGGACATGTTCATGTGATCGTGAGCCGCGGCGGGCGCCGCGCTCGGCTGCGTCGGGGCGGGCGCGGATGCCGTGACCGGATCACCGATCGCAAGTTTCATGGCGTCGATCTCCTGCTGCTGCTCGACGATGATCTCCTGCGCGATCCGCCGCAGTTGCTCGTTCTTGCCGTAGCGGAGCTCGATCACGGCCATGTCGATCGCGCCCTGATGATGCGGCGTCATCATCGCAACGAAGTCGCGATCGATATCGCCGCTCGGCTTGGCGGCCATGTCATTCATCATCTTGGTCATCGCGGCATCGTTTTCCGCGAGGAAGGCGCTCTCCTCAGTCGACTGCGCGGTCTGGTCCGGATGATGGGCGTCTTGCGCGAACGCCGCGGCGGCGACAAAGGCGAGCAGGACGGACGCGCCGAGCGGCGCGAGAGCGGGTCTGAAGGATCGAGGAAGCATCTACGTTTACCCTGGGGTTGTCGGGGAAGCCCGAGCGGTCCGGCCTCGGGCCGGCTTGCATGGGTGGGACGCAGCAGCGTGAGTTCTATTCCGTCGCCGGGTAGTCTCTTCTCGATCACGACTTGCTGATCGACGGAATGACCCGTTGCCGCCGAGCCGACCGATTTGCGATCGGCAAGCCGCTGGCTATAAGAAGGAATTCCGGTTCCGGTGGGCCGGTTCCCCGATCCTCCCCGCGCCATCCGGGCGCCAACAACGGCCAAGATGTCCGCCAAGATCGATCCGATCACCCGCTCCGTCGTCCAGCACCGCCTGTCGTCGATCGTGAAGGAAATGGGCGAAGCCATGCTTCGCACCTCCTATTCGCAGATCCTCAATTCCAGCCGCGATTTTTCGCTGGCGATCTGCGACACGGGCGGGCGGCTGATCGCGCAGGCCGATCACATCCCGGTGCATGTCGGCGCCTTGCCGTGGGCGACGCTCGCGGTCGAGGAGCGCTTCAAGGATGTCGCACCGGGCGATGTCATCCTGCTCAACGATCCCTATCAGGGCGGCAGCCATCTGCCCGATCTCACCGCCTTCGTGCCGGTGTTCGATGGCGGCAAGCGGCTGCTCTGGACCATCGTGCGTGCGCATCAGAGCGACATCGGCGGCGCCACCCACGGCGCCTACAATCCGGCCGCCACCGAGATCTATCAGGAAGGCATTCGCATTCCGCCGATCAAACTCTACGAGGCCGGTAAGCCGCGCGAGGATCTGCTCGACCTTCTGGCGTTGAACATCCGCAATCCCAGGGAATTCCGCGGCGACCTCGCGGCGATGCTCGGCGCTGCACATCTCGGCGAGCGCCGCGTCTCAAAACTGTTCAGCGAGTTCGGCGCCGAGACGGTCGAAGCTGCGATCGAGGCCATTCTCGACGCCACCGAGCAGCAGACCCGCGCCGTGGTGTCGACCTGGAAGGACGGCGTGTTCTACGGCGAGGCGCTGCTCGACGATGACGGCCACGGCCGCACCGACATCAAGATCGCGGCCAAAGTGACCAAGAAAGGCAGTGACATCGAGGTCGATCTCACCGGCTCCGATCCGCAATCGACCAGTTTTGTGAACTCCTCGCACGCCAACATGCAGGCCGCGGTCGCGATGGCCTTTGCCTATCTGATCGATGCCGACATCCCGAAAAACACCGGCGCGCTGCGGCCGCTGAAGGTGGTGGCGAAGCAGGGCACGATTGTGTGGGCCGATCCCGGCCGTCCCGTGACCTTGTGCACCAGCCATCCGTCCAACGAGATCGTCGAAGCGATCATCAAGGCGATGTCGGCGTCCTGTCCGGACCGCGTGATGGGCGGCTGGGGCCGCAGATTCCGCATCGCGATTCAGGGCGAAGACCCGCGTAACGGGCGTAACTTCATCTGGCACATGTTCCAGGCGCGGCCCGGCGGCGGCGCATCGCCCGGCGGCGACGGCTATTCATCGATCGGCGAGTGGCACTCGGTCGGTGGCCTCAAATTCGGCAGCATCGAGGTCGCCGAGGTGCGCTTTCCGCTGCATTTCCGCCAGCACGAATTCCGGCCGGATTCCGGAGGCGACGGCCAGCATCGAGGCGGGCTCGGCGTCGCGCTCGACATGGTGCTGGAGACGGCAAAGCCCGCCAAGGGCAACACCGCCGGCGACGGCGCGCGCCACGGCCCCTGCGGCATGCTCGGCGGTAAGGACGGCGAGCCGCATCGTTACCGGCTGCTGTCTGAGGGACGCGAGCCGCGCGTCCTCAAGACCAAGGAGGTCGGCATCGAGCTGCGTCCCGGCGATTGCCTGGAGATCCGCTCCTCCGGTGGCGGCGGCTGGGGTCCGCCGGAGAAGCGATCGGCGGAGGCGCGGGCGCGCGACACCGCGCAGGGTCTGGTTTCGAAAGCGGTATAGGGCAGCGATGTACACGATTGGGGTAGACGTCGGCGGCACCTACACCGACCTGGTTGCAACTGACAAAACCGGGCGCACGGTTTTCGCGAAATCACCGTCCACGCCGGCCGATCAATCGATCGGTGTCATGGCGGGACTGGAGGAACTGGCGCGCCGGCTCGGCGTGACGCGCGCGGCAATGCTGGCCGCGACCGATCGCCTGGTGCACGGCACGACAGTTGCGACCAACGCGCTGCTGGAACGCAAGGGCGCCAGGGTTGCGCTGTTGACCACCGAGGGCCATCGCGACGTCGTCGAGATGCGCGAAGGGTTGAAGCCGGATCGCTACGACCTGCGTACGCCGCCGCCGGAGCCGCTGGTGCCGCGCGAGCGCCGCTTCGGCGTGCGCGAGCGGCTGAAGGCCGACGGCAGTGCCGCGGTTGCGCTGGATGCCGCAGCCCTCGGCGAGGTCATCGCCGAGGTGAAACGCTCCGGCGCCAACTCGGTCGCGGTCTGCTTCCTGCACGCCTATCTCAACCCGACGCATGAGCTCGCCGCGGTCGAACGGCTCGCCAGGGAGTTGCCCGATGTCAGCGTGTCGCGCTCCAGTGACGTGCTGCCGCAGATCAAGGAATATGAGCGCGTCTCGACCACGATCGTGAACGCCTATGTCGAACCGACGGTGCGGCGCTATCTCACCAATTTGGAACGCAGCCTGCATGAAGCCGGCTTCAAGGGCTCGCTGTTCGTGGTGCTGTCGCATGGCGGCATGGCGCCGGTGGAAGAGGCCTCGCGGCTCGCTGCCGGCACCGTGCTGTCGGGTCCTGCCGGCGGCATCTCCGGCAGCCGCCGCTGCGCGGAGATGCTTGGGATTCCCGACCTCGTGCCGTTCGACATGGGCGGCACCTCGACCGACATTTCGTTGATCGCAGACGGCGAGGCCTCGCTCTCCGCCGACGGCATGCTGGCGGGCCAGCGCATCGCGTTGCGCAGCCTCGACATCGCCAGCATCGCGGCCGGCGGCGGCTCGATCGCCGGTGTCGACGGCAGCCGCACGCTGCGCGTGGGGCCGGAGAGCGCAGGCTCGGTGCCGGGGCCGGCCTGCTACGGCAATGGCGGCACCGCGGCCACGGTCACCGACGCCAATGTCGTGCTCGGCTATCTCGATGCCGCCGCCTTCATGGGCGGCGCACGCCCGCTCGATCGCGCGGCCTCGGAAGCGGCCGTCGATCGGATTGCCGAAGCGCTGGAGCTGTCGCGGATCGAGGCTGCCGCCGGCATCTACAAGATGATCAATCTGAAGATGGCCGACGGCATCCGCCTGATGACGCTGCGCCGTGGCGTCGATCCCAGGCGCTTCGCGCTGCTCAGCTTCGGCGGCGCCGCCGGGATGCATGCCGCCGAGGTCGCGCGCGAGCTCGAGATCAAGCGCATCATCGTGCCGACGGTTGCCTCCGTGCTGTCGGCCTGGGGCATGCTGACCAGCGATTTGCGTTACGAGGTCAGCCGCACCCATTATGGCGCGGGCCGGATTTCCGCCGATGAGGTGTGTAAGCTGTTCGCCGGACTCGAAGAGCAGGCGGCTGGCCGGCTGCGCGACTGGTTCAAGGGCGATATCGCGATCGAGCGCTCGGCGGAGATGCGCTATGGCGAGCAGGTGTTCGAGATCGATGTGCCGCTTGGCGACCTCGATCTCGGCGCCGCCGACCTGGTGGCGCAGATCGAGGACCGCTTCCATCGCCGCCACGAGGAACTCTACACCTATGCCTCGCGCGGGCAGGAGGTGGTGTTCGTCAATGCCCGTGTCGCCGCGGTCGGCAAGGTTGCGCGCGGCGGCGGCGATGTCGGCGAGGCTGCGTCAGCTGTGCCCTGCGCGCCGCGCGGCAAGCGGCAGGCCTGGCTCAGTGCCTGGCGCGAGGTGCCGGTCTATGCGCTCGACGATCTCAAGCCCGGCCATTCGCTGGCCGGCCCGGCGATTATCGAGGCCGAAACCACGACGGTTCTGGTCGGCAATGGCGACCGCGTCGCGGTCAATGCGTTGGGATGGCTCGACATAACATTGCGCTGAGGTGAGCCTCCGCCATCAACATTTCATTGTCCCGGTGTTGCCTTGGGCGATAAGGTCGAGTCCTCGGGAGGAGCGCCGGTCGCTGCCGGCGTTTGTGGCGATGTTGATGCAAACAAAAAGACAAACGGCGCTTTCGATATCTCTTGTCTTCGCAGCGATGCTCGCGGCGGCGCCGCTCGCCGCGCAGCAGGCGCCGCAAGCCGCCGGCGGTGAGATCCGTGTCGGCAATGTGATGCCATACACCGGGCCGCTCGCTGCGTTCGCCACCATCGGGCGGGCGGAAGCGGCCTATTTCGACATGGTCAACGAGCATGGCGGCATCAACGGCCGCAAGGTCAAATTCGTATCGGTCGATGACAGCTCCAATCCGAAGACCGCGATGGAGCAGACCCGCGATCTCGTCGAGAAGCAGGACGTGCTGTTGATGTTCGGCTCGTTCGGCACGCCGAGCAACCTCGCCGTGCGAAAGTACCTCAACGAGAAGAATATCCCGCAGCTATTCGTCGCCTCCGGCGACGAGGAATGGGCGCATCCGAGGACGTTTCCCTGGACCATGGGCTGGCAGCCGACCTTCCGCGCCGAGGGGCGGATCTACGCCAATTACGTCCAGGCCGCCTATCCGTCGCGCAAGATCGCGGTGCTCTGGCAGAACGACCAGTTCGGCCGCGATCTGTTCCGGGGTTTGCAGGAGGGGCTCGGCGACACTGCCGGCATGATCGTCGCCGATCTCGCCTTCGACGCGTCGGAGACCAGGATCGAGAACCAGCTCGGGATATTGAAGGACTCCGGCGCCGACATCCTGGTGTTCGACGGCGCGCCGGCGATCGCGGCGCGCGCGATCCGCATCGTGGCCGGGATGGATTGGCATCCGGTGTTCATCCTCGACAATGCGTCGGCCTCGATCGCCAGCGCCTTGCAGCCGGCCGGCCTGCAGAATTCACTCGGCGTGATCTCGACCTCGTTCCTCAAGGACGCCGGCGACGCCTCCTGGAAGGACGATCCGCATATCAAGGCGTGGTCCGACTTCATGGACAGATATTTCCCCGACGGCGGCAAGGACGACATCTACGCCATGTTCGGCTATGCCGCCGCCGATACGCTGCACCAGGTCTTGCGCCAATGCGGCGATGATTTCTCCCGCGAGAACATCATGCGGCAGGCGGCCTCGCTGAAGGACTATCAAAGCCCGATCGCGCTGCCCGGGATCGTGATCAACACCGGGCCGAAGGATTTCCGCCCGATCAAGCAGATGCGGCTGGTGCAGTTCGACGGCAACGCCTGGCAGCCGATCGGCGACGTGGTCGATAGCGCGTTCACGACCGTGCGGGACGATAATTAGTTCTTGTCGTCCCGGCGAAGGCCGGGACCCATTACCCAACTGGAAGTTATTTTGCTCCGCTGGGGCGTTGATACCGCTCACATCGCAGAGCGGTGGTTATGGGTCCCTGCTCCCGTGCGCAATTGCGCACTAGGCCGGGACGACGGCGTGGGGAGAGCTACTTCTTCAACCCATAATTCAACAACCCGCCCTTGTTCTTCGGCGGATGCGCGCGCAGGCTTTCCTCGTTCGGCTCGGTGCCCCAGCCCGGTCGATCCGGGATCACGAGATGACCGTCGATAAACTCCGGCACGTGGGTGAACAATTCGTGGTCCCAGGCCAGGCGGTCGATATCGGTCTCCATGATGCGCAGGTTCGGCACCGCCGCGCAGAAATGCGCGTTCATCATGGTGCAGAGGTGGCCGTAGAAATTATGCGGCGCGACGTTGACCTCGAAATGCTCGGCGGCCGCGGCGATCTTCATCGACTGCCAGACCCCGTTCCACGGCGTGTCGATGATCGCGACGTCCATCGCCTGCTCGGTGAAGTAGGGCAGGAATTCGCGTAAGCCCAAGAGCGTCTCGCATGACGAGATCGGGTGCGGGCTCTGGCGGCGGATGTAGCCGAGCGCCTGCGGGTTGAAGGTGTCGATCTCGACCCAGAACATGTCCATCTTCTCGATCGCGCGCAGGATCTTGAGATAGCCTTCGGTCTTGGCGTTGAAGTTGAGGTCGAGCAGCAGATCGACATCCGGCCCGGCGCCGTCGCGGATCGCCTCCAGATGCATGCAGAGATTGCGCAGCACCGTGCGGTCGACATTGATCTCGGGCTGGAACGGCGCGCCGAAACCGGGTCGCCAGCCCATCGGCTTGCCGTCGGTGTAGACGAAGATGTTGGTCTTCATCGCCGAGAATTTCTTCTCGCGCACCTCGGCCCCGATCGCCTTGACGCCGTCGAGGTCGGTGATCGCCGGCTTGTACCAGTCGGGATGATTGATGCGCCAGGTCGCGCAATGCGACCAGTACACCCGCACGCGGTCGCGGATCTTGCCGCCGAGCAAATCGTAGCAGGGCACGCCGAGCGCCTTGGCCTTGACGTCAAGCAGCGCGTTCTCGATGGCACCTAACGCCAGCGCCACCACGCCGCCGGCGGCGGGACGCGTCGCGGCGAACAGCTCGACATAGATCCGCTCATGCTCGAAGGCGTTCTTGCCGATCACCCGCGCCGACAGCCGCTCGATCGCCGCGGTGACGCCGGGCGCGCCAAAGCCCTCGTCATATTCGCTCCAGCCGACCAGCCCGTCTGACGTCGTCACCTTAACGAAGTGATAATTCCGCCAGCCGGCATCGCAGGCGAGCGTTTCGACGCTTTTGATCGTGGGTGATATGCTCATGGTTTCCTGCCCGGCTTGTTGTTGGTGTTGGGCGGATACCAACAACGGATCGCCTGACGCGTCAATTCGCGCCAGGGCAGGGCGACAATGCGTACAGGTGGGTGCTGCGACATACGGACGTTGGTGTTAGCTCGCTTTGCTGTCCCGTCACCCTGAGGAGCGCGCTCTTGCGCGCGTCTCGAAGGGTCGACGGCCCGGCTTTCTCCGTACGGAAAGGGCGGGGCCGCGCATCCTTCGAGACGCCGCTTCGCGGCTCCTCAGGATGACGGGGGGAGAGCAGTCACAGGCCGGAACAGCGTCGGCTTTTGCCGTTCGAACGTCTTGCGGCCGCGCCTGAAGCCCAGGAGCACGTCGGGCAGTTCGGCGATCGCGTTGGTTGCGCTGTCGGTGTCGAGCACGACGATGTCGGCGGGGTTGCCGACTGCGATGCCGTAATCCCTGAGATTCATCAGCCGCGCCGGCAGCTCGGTGACGAGATCGAGGCAGGCATCGAACTCGCCGATCCCGGCATGCGCGGCATTGGCGTAGAGATTGGCCATCCGCAGCAGCGACGCGTCGCCGAACGGCGTGAAGGGATTTTGCACATTGTTGGTCGCGACCGAGCACAGCACGCCATCGGCGACCAGGCGATGCGCGGCGGTGAGGCCGCGCGGCGCATTGTGGGTGGCCTCACGCCCCATCAGATAGAGGTCGGTCGCCGGCAGTACGGTGACCGCGACGCCGGCCGCGGCGAGGCGCGCGCTCGCCGTCTTCAGCCGCTCGGGCGGCAGCGCGGAGAGTTTTGTCGCGTGCCCGATCGCGACGCGCCCGTGATAGTTGCGCCGCTCGGTTTGCCGGCAGACTTCCTCCATGTGCCACCAGGAGGGATCGAGGTCGAAATCGAGATGCAGGTCGACATCGATATCGAACTGCTGCGCCAGGTCGAAGATGCGCGCGATCTGCGCGTTCGGATCGCTGTCGACATAAGGACAGCCGCCGATCGCCTCGGCACCGTCGTTGAGCGCCGCGACCAACAGCTCATCAGTGCCGGGATCGTTGGTCAGGCCTTCCTGCGGGAAGACACAAAGAGAAAGATCGAGCGCCCAGGCATAGTCGCGCTTCAGCGCCTTGACCGCTTCGAAGCCACGCAGCCCGATCCGCGGGTCGGCCTCGACATGGGTCCGCATCCGCGTGGTGCCTGCGGTGATCGCTCGCTCGATCACTTTTGCGCCGCGGGCATAGACGTCTTCGACCGTGAAGTCGCGCTTCATCGCCGCCACCGCGCGGATGGCCTCGGCGACGCCGGCATGGTCGTGGCCGCAGCGGCCGAGCAGGCAGGCCTTGTCGAGATGGATATGGGTGTCGACGAAGCCGGGCAGCGCCAGCCGTCCCGCGAGGTCGATCTCGACGGCCTCGCAGGAGAGGTGCGGCGCGATCGCGGCGATCCGGCCGCCGGCGACGCCGATATCGACCGTCGACGCGGAGGTGCGCGTCACGGCATGACGGAAGACCAGGTCGAATGCAGGTTTCGCAATCATCGAGAGCAGATTTCAGGTTGGTCTCAGCCTAGCGGAAGGGCAGGGAAGCGGCAGCACCAGATTGTGTGCAGTTTGTCAGTCAGATTGTCCAAAAAATATGCATACACTTTGCCGACCGGATTGTAGAGTTTTGCGAATTCCTGGAGGCCCGCCATGTCCGTCACCGCCAAAGCCGATGCCCACCCGCTGTCCGATGCCGAGATCGTCGAAGCCTGCCTGACCGCGTCGATGATCCCCGACCCCGATGCGGCGGCGGCCTATATGAAGCCTGGCACGGTGATCACCTTCACCGGCGGGCGCGAATTCGACCATCCGCGCGGGCCGACCGGCTTCAACGCCAAGCGCTATCGCTGGGTGAAGAAGCGGATGGACCGGTTCGACGTCTGCCCCGGCGCGGGCGAGACCGTCGTCTACAGCGTCGGCACGCTCTACGGCGAGTGGATCGACGGCACACCGTTCGAAGGCAACCGCTATGTCGACCGCTTCGTGGTCAAAGGTGGCCAGATCGTCAAGATGGACGTCTGGAACGACAGCGCCGAGCGGATCCTGGTGCAGCGAGGGATCGAGGCTTAGGCGCAGCGCACTTTTCCCGTCATCCTGAGGAGCCGCGAAGCGGCGTCTCGAAGGATGCACGGCCCGGCTGGTGGCCGTCGATCCTTCGAGACGGCCGCGTTGCGGCCTCCTCAGGATGACGGTGATAGAGCGCGGCTGTCGTCAGTTCCGCCCACCTTCGGCAGCTTCACCATCCGGTCTGCACCCGCCTCGTCCGCCGCCCCATAAGGGCAATATTAACCGCATCTGCCTTACCTGTTCTCCCGTTCAGCGGGAGAGCCGTCCAGTGCGCAATCGTGGTGGTGTTCGAGACACCATAGGCCTGAAGAGCCGGGTTCTGGTCACCGCGATCTTTCTGGCATCGGGCGCGGCATCCCTGATCCTTCAGGTGCTCTGGTTCAAGCAACTGCAATTCGTGCTGGGAAGTGCCACCGTCTCGGTCAGCGTCACGGTGGCGAGCTTCTTTTTCGGTCTCTCGCTGGGCAGCGCGCTCGGCGGCCGGATCGCCGACACGGTCAGCCGCCCCCTGAAAATCTACGGCTTCCTCGAACTCGCCCTCGCAGTCGTTTCCCTGGCGGTGACCGCGTTCCTGTCGCACTGGTCGACATGGGTGGGCTGGCTGTCGCCGATGCTGGACCTGGAGTCTCCATTCCGGTTGCCGCTGATGGTCGCGCTGTCGCTCGCCATCCTGTCGCTGCCGACGATGTTGATGGGCGCGACGCTGCCGTTCCTGGTGAAATTCCTGACCCGCACGCAAACGGACCTCGCCAATCGCATCGGCCTGCTCTACGGGTTCAACACCCTCGGCGCCGCTATCGGCACGCTCGTTGTCGGCTTTGTCCTGATGGGCCTCTGGGGGATCACGGGATCGAGCCTGGTTGCCGCGGCGCTGTACATCTGCGTCGGCGGCGTGGCCCTCGTAGTTGCGCGCAACGCAAGCCCGCTGTCGCCGGTCACGGCAGCCGCGCCGGTGCAAACCGAAGGGCGGGAGCACGGCAGGACGTCCATCCTGATCGGGATCTTCGCGTGCTCCGGTTTCGTGTCGATCACCTATGAAGTCGTCTGGTTCCGCTTCCTGACCAATGTCAGCACCTCGAGCGTTTTCGCTTTCTCGGGCATGCTCGGCGTTTACCTGCTGGGCCTGGTGATCGGCGCCCTGATCTGCGCCAGGCTGCTCGCGCCGCGCAAGGATCAATTGCTGCGCTACTTCGCCGTGACGCAGCTGCTGATCGCGGTTGCGGCCACGCTGACCGTCGCAATCCTCGGCAAGGCGCGTACTGTGGGAGCAGTGCTGTCTCCCATCGTGTCGGGCCTGCTCCCGGTCCCGGTGCAGCAGCTTTTGGGCGGTGACGTTTCATTCTTCCTGATCTGCGCCGTTGCCCTGTTGCTGCCGACCACGCTGATCGGCATCAGTTTTCCGCTGGCCAGCGAACTGACCGTGATGCAGATGAGCGCACTGGGCCGCAGGGTAGGCACGCTCTACGCCTTGAACACGATCGGTGGCGTCCTCGGCTCGCTGGCGGCGGGATTCCTTCTGATTCCCTATCTGGGCAGCCAGGGGGCGCTCACCGCACTGATTGTTCTGAACGTCCTGCTGTTTGTCGCGACGACACTATCGCAACCGGCTCTTCTGAGAGAAGGCAGCCTGTGGCGGCAAGGGGCAATCGCCGCAAGCGTCATCGCCTTTGCGCTCTTGCTCCTCACCCCACACTATCTGGAACGGGTCCTGACCGCGATCGAAGGCGCTGATGTCCTCGAGCTGCGAGAAACGCGGCAAGCAACATTTGCGGTGGTCGAGTATCGCGAAAAGGCGGCAGGAACCTATCAGCAATTGGTGGTGAATTCGAAAAGCTATGCCAACAACCGTCCCGAGGGCAGACGCTACATGGCCGCGATGGGGCACTATCCTATTCTGCTGCACCGGGGCCCGGTTGAAACGGCTGTCGTGATCTGCATCGGGACCGGAACCACGGTGGGCGCGGTGAGCACCCATCAGGAACTAAAATCCATCGACGCGGTCGATCTGGCCTCGACGGTCTTCGAGTTTGCGCCGCATTTTGTGCCGATCAACCAGCAGTTCTATCAGAATCCCAGGGTTCATCAGATCGTCGCGGACGGGCGCCACTTCCTGCTCGGGACAAAGGAGACGTTCGACGTCATCACCCTCGAGCCCCCGCCGCCCCACGACGCCGGCGTCATCAACCTCTACACCGAGGAATTCTATGCGCTGGCAAAGCAGAGGATGCGCCTCGGCGGCGTTCTCGCGCAATGGGTGCCGCTGGATTTCAACCGCGGCATTCTTCCGAAGATGATCCTCAAGGCCATGATGGGCCAGTTCAAGCATGTCTCGCTGTGGCTGCCGTCCAGAATGGAAGGCGTGGCGATCGCCTCCGATGAACCCTTGAACATCGATCCTCGCGCGCTCGCCATGCGGATGTCCGCGCCCGCGGTGGCTGAAGACCTGACCGCAAACGGCCTGCGCTCGCCAGAGGATTTCCTGGCGACATTCATCGCCGCTGATGAAAAGCTCGCGGCCTTTGTCGGCGATGTGCCGAGCCTCACCGATGATCGGCCGCGCCTCGAATATTATAACTGGTATCCGCTGAGTTCGATCAGCGTGGACGAATTGAAGCGCCTCCGCGAGCCCGTCGAGGACTATCTTGCCCCTCATTCCATCGACGAGGCCCGTCTCGACACCGCGCGCACGGTGGCCGATGCGATTCTGGATGAGCACAGAGCCACGGCTGACGGCGACAAATCCGCCGCCCGTGCAGCGCTTCGCCTGGCCGTCAAGCTGCAGCCGGACAATTCCTATGTCGGCTTCCTGGACCGCAAGCTGCGCGAGTGAGCGGGTAGCATCCGGCACCAGGTGACGACTCTTTCCCCGTCATCCTGAGGAGGCCGCGCAGCGGCCGTCTCGAAGGGTCGACGGCCCGGCCGGTGGCCGTGCATCCTTCGAGACGCGCTACGCGCTCCTCAGGATGACGGGGATAGAGTAGCCGCAACCGTCAGCGCCGCACCGCCTTCGGCAGCTTGACCACCCGATCGCTGGTCGCCTCATCCGCATAGGGCGCCAGAATATCCAGCAGATCCCGCCCGCGCTGCGGGCTCGGTGCGACCAGCGCGCGGGTGGCGACGGAATCCAGATGGTGGTGCATCAGCTCCATCACCTTGGCGACGTCGCCCTTCACCAGCGCAGCGATGATCGCGCGGTGCTCATTGATCGCGCATTCCGTGGAGTGCGGCCGGCTGTACAGCGACAGCGTCAGGCAGCAGCGATAGGCGACTTCGCTGACATAACGCACCAGGATCGGGCTGTTGGTCATCTGGGCGAGCAGGATGTGGAATTCCGTGGCGAGCCGGATCGAGACCGCGTCGGTGCCGTCGCGGGCGCGATCCTCGGCGTCGACATGGGCGGTGAGTTCGGCGACCTGCGCCTTGGTCAGCTTGCCGGCGAGCTGCCGCACCACCAGCCGCTCCAGCTCGATGCGGATGTCGAAGGCATCGCGCGCCTCCTGCCAGCTCGGCGTCGCCACCACCGCGATGCGGTTGCGGCGCAGCTCGACGAGGCCTTCCGCGGCCAATTGCCCGAGCGCGTGCCGCGCAATGGTGCGGCTGACGCCGAAACGCTCGCCGAGCGAATCTTCGGGCAGTTTTGCGCCGGGCTCCAGCGCCTGCTCGATGATCGCGCGCCGCAGCGCGCGGCAGATCACGCTGACCTTGTCTGACGATTCAGCCGTCTTGCTGTTGCCGGCGCGCCCCGCCATCGCCGCGATTCCCTCTCGAATGTGCTTCGAACGCCTCTTTATCATACCGGCGAAACAATCGGGCGCTCGAATTGCATGCAGTTTTGGCCGCCGATTGCCTAAAAGGAATCCCGCGTTTTGCCTGCTGATCGCGCGATCCCCTTGATTTTCAACGGGCGGCGCGCTGGCATCCAGCTTGCATGCACTTTGCTCGTGATGCGCATGCAACCAAATTCCGAATTTGCCGGCGAGCCTGTTGCCGCCGGATCTGCGCCGACCGCGATCGAGCTGTCGGAAGCCTCCGTGACCTTCGGCCGCGGCGCCCGCGCCGTGCCGGCTCTGTCCACGACCACGCTGCGGATCGCCGATGGCGAGTTCGTCGCGCTGGTCGGCCCATCCGGCTGCGGCAAGTCCACCATCCTGCGGCTGGTGTCGGGCCTGGTGCGGCCGACCACCGGCGTCGTCATCGTCGGCGGCCGCGAGGTCGCGGCGCGCGCGCTGCGGGTCGGCATGGCGTTCCAGAACCCGACCATGCTGCCGTGGATGACGATCGAAAAGAACATCATGCTGCCGCTGAAGATCGTCGAGCCGTTCCGCTCGCAGTTCCGCCGGCTGCGCAAGACCGAGTTCCGCGACAAGGCCAATGCGCTGCTCGAGCAGGTCGGGCTGAAAGGGTTTGGCGGCCGCTATCCCTGGCAGCTCTCCGGCGGCATGCTCCAGCGCGCCAATCTGTGCCGCGCGCTGATCCATGAGCCGCGCATGCTGCTGCTCGACGAGCCGTTCGGCGCGCTCGACCAGTTCACCCGCGAGGAGCTGTGGGGAATCCTGCAAGCGCTCTGGATGACGCACAAGCCGACCGTGCTGCTGGTCACCCATGACCTGCGCGAGGCCGGCTTCCTCGCCAACCGCATCTGCGTGATGAGCGCGCGGCCCGGCCGCATCCTCGACGACTCCAGCGTCGACTTCGCGCGCCCGCGCACCGTGGCGATGACCTTTGAGCCCGATTTTGTCGCGCTCAACCAGAAACTCCGCGCCTTCATCGTCGATGCGCGCACCGCTGCGCAAGAGGGAGCCTGACCATGTCCGTGTCAGATATCAGGCAGAAGGCCTGGTCCGCGGCCCTGATCGTGCTGTTCTTCGTCGCCTGGGAGCTGTTCTGCCTGATGACGGGGATGTCGGATCTCGTGCTGCCGCGGCCGTCGCAGATCTTCGTCACGCTGTTCGAGAAATTCCCGATCCTTTGGCCGCACATCATCCAGACATTGGTCACCACCATGATCGGCTTCGTGCTCGGCGTGGCGCTGGGCGTCGCACTCGGCGCCGTGATCGGGGTGTCAAAGACCGCCTACGACACCTGCTATCCGCTGCTGGTCGGCTTCTCGTCGATCCCGAAGGTCGCGGTGGTGCCGATCTTCGTGCTGTGGTTCGGCTCCGGCACGGTGCCCGCTGTGTTGACCTCGCTGTCGATCTGCTTCTTCCCGATCGTCGTCAACATCGCCACCGGTCTTGCCACCACCGAGCCCGAGCTCGAGGATGTCCTGAAGGCGCTCGGCGCCAGCAAGTTCGACATCCTCTGGAATGTCGGCCTGCCGCGGACGATGCCGTTCTTCTTTGCCTCGCTGAAGGTCGCGGTGTCCTACGCCTTTGTCGGCGCGGTGCTGTCGGAGACCGTCGCCTCGAACCGCGGCATCGGCAACGTGATGATGACGGCGTCCTCCAATTTCAATGTGCCGCTGGTGTTCGCCGGGCTGTTCGTGCTCGCCGGCCTCGGTGTCGCGCTCTACGTCCTGTTCTCGCTGATCGAGGGCCAGGTCACGGGCTGGGCGACGCGCAAGGACAACGTCATCGCCACCTGAAGGTTGTTTCGTCCATCGCTGGAGTTGAGGAGGTCGTCATGCTGAAGACAATAGGCGCTGCGCTCGTGGGATTGGCTCTGGTCGCGGGAGCGGCGCGTGCCGAGGAAACCACCATCAAGTTCACGCTGGGCTGGAAGACGCAAGGCAGCGATGCGGCGTTCTTCTATGCGAAGGACAATGGCTACTTCAAGGAGGAAGGCCTCAACGTCGTGATTGACCAGGGCGAGGGCTCCGGCGCGACGGTGACGCGCATCATGTCGGGCGCCTATGACGCCGGCTTCGGCGACGTCAACGCCATCATCCAGAATGCCTCGACCAGGCCGCAGGATGCGCCTGTGATGGTCTACATGATGTGGAACCAGCCGCCGTTCGCGATCGTCGCCAAGAATTCGAGCGGCATCAAGTCGATCAAGGATTTCGAGGGCCACACGCTCGGCGGCGCGCAGGGCACGCCGACCACGCGGCTGCTGCCGGTGTTCGTGCACAAGAACGGGCTCGACGGCGAGAAGATCAAGATCTCCAACATGGCGCCGAACCTGCAGGAGCCGATGCTGATCAAGGGTGACATCGATGCCGCGCTGGTCTTCAACATCACGAGTTACTTTAATCTCGTGCTGAACCGCCAGGATCCCGACAAGGACTTCAAATGGTTCTCGTTCGGCGATTACGGGCTCGATCTCTATTCCAATGGCGTGATGGTGTCGCGCAAGCTGATCGCCTCGAACCCGAAGGCGGTGGCCGGCCTGGTGCGTGCCATCAACAAGGGCGCGATCGCGGTTGCCAAGGACCAGAATGCCGGCATGAAGGCCGCGCTGAACTATGACAATCTGATCAATGTCGATGTCGAGAAGCGCCGGCTGCAATATTCCTTCGAGAAGCTGATCGTCTCGCCGGAGATGAAGGACATCGGTGTCGGCGACATCAAGGACGACCGCATGGTCCGCAACATCGGCTTCATCGTCGAGGGCTACCAGCTCGCCCGTGCGCCGACCCCGGCGGAAGTGTTTTCACGCGAATTTCTGCCGCCGCGCGCGGAGCGGGAGCTGGTGTACACTGCGAACTGAGCTTACTCGTCATTGCGAGGAGCGAAGCGACGAAGCAATCCATCTCTCCTCGTGTTGAGACCTGGATTGCTTCGCTGCGCTCGCAATGACGGCGGAGGTTAGCGATGGACGTCACGGCAACCCGTCTGTTTTCTGGACCTGACCGCGGCACGCGCGACAATGTCGTGCTCCGCCACGACGGCGGCGTCATCACCGACATCTCCGAAGCCACGAGCCCAGCGACAGGCCCGCGCTCCCTCATCCTCCCCGCCTTCGTCAACGCCCACGACCACGCCCGCCCGCGGGCGTCCGCCTTCGGCGCGGTCGGCATGCCGCTGGAGAGCTGGATCCTGCGCACGGTGGTGGGCACGCCGGTCGATCCTTGTTTCGCCGCGGCCTCCGCGCTGGCGCGCGCGGCGCAGGCCGGCTGCGCGGCGATGATGGTGCACTACACCCGGCCGAGCGGCATCATGCCGCTGCTCGACGAGACCAGAGCGATTGCGCGGGCCGCCGGCGATGTCGGCATCCGCATCGGCTTTGCGATCGCGGTGCGCGACCAGAACCCGATCGTCTATGGCGACAGCGAACCGGTGCTCGCAAGTCTCGCCAGCGACGACCGCAAGACGATCGAGGAGCTGTTCGTCCGCGCGCCGATGTCGCCAAAGGCCTATATCGAGCTGACCGATGCCATCGCCGCGGCGATCGGCGGGCCGAAGGTCGATGTGCAGCTCGGGCCCGCGGGGGTACAGTGGTGCTCGAAGCCGCTCTTGGAGGCGGTCGCGGACAATTCCGCGCACACCGGCCGCCGCATCCACATGCATCTGCTCGAGACGATCTATCAGCGTGCCTGGGCCGATCAGCATTTTCCCGGCGGCATCGTCCGCTATCTCCGCGACATCGGCTTCCTCTCCGGGCGGCTGACGCTCGCGCATTGCATCCATGCCCGGCCCGACGAGATCGAGATGATCGCAGCGTCAGGCGCGCGCATCGTCACCAATTACTCCTCCAACCTGCATCTGCGGTCCGGGCTGGCGCCGATCGCGGCGGCGCACGCTTGCGGCTGCGCGATTGCGGTCGGCGTCGATGGTCTGGCGCTCGATGAGGATGACGATGTGCTGCGCGAGACGCGCCTGGTGCAGATGATGCAGGGCGGTCTCGGCTTTCAGCGCACCTGGACGGCGCAGGATTTCTTCGCGCTCGCGATCGGCAACGGCCGCCGCGTCACCGGTGCGCCGGCCGACTTCGTCCGCATCGATCTCGACCGCCTCGAGGGCGATCAGATCTTGCCGGCCGATCCGATCGATCTCTTGTTCGCGCGCGGCAATGCGTCGCTGGTCCGCGACGTGGTCGTCAACGGACGCACCATCGTCAGCAATGGTCGGTGCGTGGGTGTCGACCTTCCTGCCATCGAGCAGGAACTGCGTGGCCTCTACCGGGCGAGCGCGGCCACATACGCGCATGTGCTGGGCGCATGGCCGCGGCTTTCAGTATCGTTGCAAGACTGGTTCGAGACACAACTCACCTGCAACTAAGCTGAGAGCATTCGCTTCGCATCGCGCGGCAAGCGCGGTCGGCCGCGCGAATTCCGTCAAACGGAAGAAAATTCCACTTGCATCACTTTCGGCGCACGGCTTCAAGTTCAAACAGAAGCGCAAGGCTGGAATCGATCATGTCCTTCAAGAAATTGCTGATTGCCAACCGCGGTGAGATCGCGATCCGTATCGTCCGTGCCGCGGCCGACAGCGGTATTGCAACCGTCGCGATCTATCCCGCCGATGATGCGGCCTCGTTGCATGTCCGCGCCGCCGACGATGCCTGCGAGATCCCCGGCCGCGGCGCGCGCGCCTATCTGGACATCGAGGCGGTGATCGCGGCGGCCAAGGCTGCGGGCTGCGATGCGCTGCATCCGGGCTATGGTTTCCTCAGCGAGAACACGGAGCTGGCGCGGCGCTGTGCCGAGGAAAAGATCACCTTCGTCGGCCCGTCGCCGGAGGCGCTCGATCTGTTCGGCGACAAGGCCAAGGCAAAGGACCTCGCCAAGAAATGCGGCGTGCCGATCATTGCCGGCACCGCCGACGCGACCTCGCTCGACGAGGCAAAAGCCTTCTTCGCCTCGCTCGGCGCGAACGCCGCGGTGATGATCAAGGCGATCGCCGGCGGCGGCGGGCGGGGCATGCGGGTGGTCGAGGATGCCGCAAAACTCGAGGAGGCCTATGCGCGCTGCCAGTCGGAAGCCAAGGCGGCGTTCGGCAACGATGCCGTCTATGTCGAGCGGCTGATCCGCAAGGCGCGCCATATCGAGGTGCAGATCATCGGCGACCGTCACGGCGCCATCAGCCATCTCTGGGAGCGCGAATGCACCATCCAGCGCCGCAACCAGAAGCTCATCGAGGTGGCGCCGAGCCCGTCGCTGAGCGATGGCTTGCGCGTCCGCATTATCGAGGCGGCAAAGCAGCTCGCGTCGGCCGCGCGCTACGACAATCTCGGCACCTTCGAGTTCCTGGTCGATGACGAGGCAGAGGAAAGCAAAGGCGAAGGCGAGGGTGCCTTCGCCTTCATCGAGGCCAATCCGCGGCTGCAGGTCGAGCACACCGTCACCGAGGCGGTGCTCGGCGTCGATCTCGTCCGTTCGCAGCTCGCGGTCGCCGCCGGCGCCACGCTGGCCTCACTTGGGCTGGCACAATCAGCGGTGCCGCTGCCGCGCGGCTATGCCATGCAGCTCCGCGTCAACATGGAGGTGATGGACGAGAAGGGCGTGACGAAGCCGACCGGCGGCACGCTCAGTGTGTTCGACCTGCCGTCCGGCCCCGGCGTCCGCGTCGATACGTTCGGCTATTCCGGCTACCGGACGAGTGCCGCGTTCGACTCGCTGCTGGCAAAGGTGATCGTGCATTCGCCGAGCCAAGAATGGTCCGACGTGGTGCACAAGGCGTCGCGCACCTTGCGCGAATTCCGCATCGGCGGCGTTGCGACCAACATCCCCTTGCTCGGTGCCATCCTGGCGCATCAGAGTTTTGCGCGGAACAAGATCAGCACCAATTTCATCGATACCCATGTGGCGGCGCTGGTCGGCACGGCGAACGACCTCGCGGCGCCACTGGTCGAGGTGAGCGAGGCCGCAGCGACGAAGGCCGTCGCCACTGAGGCGGCACCCGAGGGCTCGCTGCCGGTGCCCGCGCCGCTGCAGGGCACGATCGTGGCGATCGAGGTCGCGGAGGGCGATCTGGTCCGTCCCGGCCAGCAGATCGCGGTGCTGGAATCGATGAAGATGGAGCATCTCGTCACAGCGCCGCATGGCGGCCGGGTGACGAAGATCGCAGGTGGTCCCGGCATCACCCTGATGCATGGCGAGCCGATCCTGTTCCTCGAGCCTGCCGAGGTCGACGGCCATCATGCGGCGGAAGAGGCCGCGATCGATCTTGATCACATCCGCCCTGATCTGGCCGAGCTGATCGCGCGCAAGGCGATCACGCTGGACGAGAACCGTCCGGCCTCGGTGGAGCGCCGCCGCAAGACCAACCAGCGCACCGCGCGCGAGAACATCGCGCAGCTGGTCGATGAGGGCTCGTTCGTCGAATACGGCTCGCTCGCGATCGCCGCACAACGCCGCCGACGCAAGGTCGAGGACCTCATCAAGAACACGCCGGCCGATGGGTTGATTTCCGGCGTTGCTACCGTCAACGCGAAAGACTTCGGTCCCGAAGGCGCGCGCTGCATGGTGATCTCGTATGACTACACCGTGCTGGCCGGCACCCAGGGCCACATGAACCACAAGAAGATCGATCGCATGCTCTCGCTGACGGAGCAGTGGCGGCTTCCGCTGGTGTTCTACGCCGAGGGCGGCGGCGGCCGTCCCGGCGATACCGACCGGCTCGGCATGACCGGCCTCGACGGTCCGTCCTTCGTGCAGTTCGCAAAACTCTCCGGGCTCGTGCCTGTGGTCGGCGTGGTCTCTGGCTATTGCTTCGCCGGTAACGCCGCGATGCTCGGCGTCTGCGATGTCATCATCGCCACCAAGAATGCCTCGATCGGCATGGGTGGCCCAGCGATGATCGAGGGCGGTGGGCTTGGTGTCTATCATCCGGCCGAGGTCGGCCCTGTGTCGTTCCAGTCGCCGAACGGCGTGATCGACATCCTCGTGGAGGACGAGGAAGAGGCGACGGCGGTGGCGCAGAAATATCTGTCCTACTTCCAGGGCGCGGTGAAGGACTGGACCGCGCCGGACCAGCGGCTGCTGCGCCGCGCGATCCCGGAAAATCGTCTGCGGGTCTATGACATCCGCAATGTGATCGACCTGATCGCCGACGAGGGCTCGGTGCTGGAGATCCGGCGCGATTTCGGCGTCGGCATGATCACCGCTTTCATCCGCATCGAAGGCAAGCCGTTCGGCCTGATCGCCAACAATCCAAAGCATCTTGGCGGCGCGATCGATGCTGCGGCCGGCGACAAGGCCGCGCGCTTCATGCAGCTCTGCGACGCCTTCGACATACCGATCGTCTCGCTCTGCGACACGCCGGGCTTCATGGTCGGGCCCGAGGCCGAGAAGACCGCGATCGTGCGCCATGTCGCGCGGATGTTCGTCACCGGCGCCAGCATCACGGTGCCGCTGTTCGGAATCGTGCTGCGCAAGGGCTACGGTCTCGGCGCGCAATCGATGATCGGCGGCGGCTTCCACGCCTCGTTCTTCACGGTGGCGTGGCCGACCGGCGAGTTCGGCGGCATGGGCCTCGAAGGCTATGTCCGCCTCGGCTTCCGCAAGGAGATGGAGGCGATCGCGGACCCCCTCGAACGCGAGAAATATTTCCAGACCAAGGTCGCCGAGCTCTACGCCAACGGCAAGGCCGTCTCGATCGCGTCGGTCTTGGAGATCGACGAGGTGATCGACCCCGCCGACACCAGGCACTGGATCATGGCCGGCCTCCGCTCGGTGCCGAAGGTGGAGCCGCGGACCCACCGCAAAAGGCCGTGCATCGATGCGTGGTAGGGAAGCTGGATGCGTAGGATGGGTAGAGCGAAGCGAAACCCATCAATTCTTCATCCGCGGTGCAATAATGGGTATCGCTTTGCTCCACCCATCTTACGGGGTTGAATTCGGAGAGCGCACGTCGTGCGGCACCCCTCTCCCTAACCCTCTCCCGTAAGGGGAGAGGGAACCCTTCCGCCGGTGTCTCTCTCACGCGAGAACGCGGACGTATGATTCACAGGCCGCGCCACACACGCAGTGTCGTCCCGGCGAAGGCCGGGACCCATAACCACAAATGCTGCTTGTTGCGCGTCGTTGGAATGACGAGTCCCGTTCACTACATCCGCCGCGGCGTATGGGTCCCGGCCTTCGCCGGGACGACGGCGGTGGATGGGGAGGGCACCTCTCGTCGACACAAGAGCTACTCCAACCTCAACTCAACATACCCCTGCGCCGCGACCGCGTCGCAGCGTTCGCGATACGCCGGCGCGCTGCCGCTGTAGCGGGCGACGATGCGAGTTTGCTTGCCCTCGACGTTGCGGTTGATGCCGGTCATCCAGGAATCGACCTCGTTGGAGAGCAGGCCTGTGCCGAGCGTCTTGACATGATCGGTCCAGCCGGCGGTGCCCTCGGGCGTGGCGTCGAGGAAGGTCAGGCCTTTGTCTCGCGCGAAGCGGAGCAGGCCGGTAACCCAGTCGACGCTATACTCGATGCTGCGCGGGATGTTGCCGAGCGCGGTGTGCGGGCCCATCAGCATCATCATGTTGGGGAAGCCGTCGACCATCAGCCCGAGATAGGTTTCCGGGCCGTGCGTCCATTTCTCCTTCAGCCGCGCACCATGCGCACCGCGAAAATCGATCTTGTCGAAACTGCCGGTGATGGCATCGAAGCCGGTGGCGTAGATGATGATGTCGAAGGCGTAATCCCTGTCGCTGGTCTCGATGCCCTCGGGCGTGATCTTTTCAATCGGCGTCTCCAAGATGTCGACCAGCTCGACATTGTCGCGGTTGTAGACTTCGTAATAGAAGGTCTCGAGCGGCAGCCGCCTTGTGCCAAAGCCGTGATTCCTGGGGATCAGCTTCTCGGCCACCGCCTGGTTCTTCACGCGCTCACGGATTTTTCGCGCGACAAAATCGCTGATCGTCGCATTCGCCGCGCGATCAATCAGGATATCCCTGAAATTGCCCTGCCAGATGCCGAAGCCGCGCTCGCCATAGAGCTTCTCGTAGAACGCTTCGCGCTCGGCATCGCTGACCTCGAACGCGCCGCGCGGATCGGGCGTGTGCACGAAGCAGGCGAAGGTCTCCTTGCAGCGCGCAAAGATCTCGGGATAGCCGGCCTTGATCCTCGCTTGCGTCTCGGCGTCGATCTTGCCGTTGTGCAGCGGCGCCGCCCAGTTGGCGGTGCGCTGGAACACGGTGAGGTGTCCGACCTCGCCGGCGATGGTCTGGATGGTCTGGATGCCGGTCGCGCCGGTGCCGATCACGGCGACGCGCTTGCCGGCGAAATCCACCTTCTGTTTCGGCCAGCGCGCGGTGTGAAACGACTGGCCCTTGAAATCGTCGCGGCCCTCGATGCGCGGCAAGGTCGGTGTCGACAACGGGCCGATCGCGGTGATCAGGAAGCGGCAAGAGTGGCGCGCACCGTTCTCAAGCGTGATCTGCCAGCTTCGCGTCTCGTCCTGGTAGATCGCGGCGGTAATCCGGCTCTCGAACTGGATGTCGCGGCGCAGATCGAACTTGTCGGCGACATAGTTGCAGTAGCGCAGGGTCTCGGGCTGGCCGGCGAAATGCTCCGACCATTCCCATTCCTGCAGCAGCTCCTTCGAGAACGAATAGCCGTAGGAATAGCTTTCCGAATCGAAGCGCGCGCCGGGATAGCGGTTCCAGTACCAGGTGCCGCCGACGCCGGTGCCGGCCTCGAACACCCGCGTTTTGAGGCCGAGCTCGCGCAGCCGGTAGAGCTGGTACATGCCGGACAGGCCGGCGCCGATGATGATGACGTCGTAGTCCAGCGCAGCCGTCTGGGGGGTGTTGTCCTGGCGCAGTGCGGCCACCTGTCGTTGCTCCCTGATCGGTTGATTGCCGGGAAGGCTAGCCGGTCTCACCGCTGCCGACAAACATCGAGGAGCGGGGCAGCTATCGGGATTTGCCGGGTGCGTCGGCCTGTCCACGACATTCCGTGAGGCGGATCGCGGGCTCCACAGCTTTACTCGGCCGCGGGATTCCCTTTATCGTCGGCCCGGCACAACGATCGCCCGCCAAGCGGCGACGGAACCAGCGGGAGTGAAGCGATGGCAGAGGCGCTGCGCAGGCCGGCATCAATCGATGTCAGCAATCCCCGGCTCTATCAGGACGACATTTGGCGGCCGCTGTTCGCGCAGCTTCGCCGCGACGATCCCGTGCATTATTGCGAGACTTCGGCCTACGGCCCGTACTGGTCGGTGACGCGCTACGACGACATCTTCGACGTCGAGCTGGATCACGACAACTATTCGTCGGAAATCGGCGGGATTCAGGTGGTCGATCAGCCCAAGGGCCAGGAAATCGCAAATTTCATCAGGATGGATCCGCCGGGCCATACGGCGCAGCGCCGCACGGTGGCCCCTATCGTGGCGCCGTCCAACCTCGCCAATTTCGAGCCGCTGATCCGCAAACGCACCTCTGCTGTGCTCGACGCGCTGCCGCGCAACGAGACCTTCGACTGGGTCGAGCGGGTCTCGACCAATCTCACCAACATGATGCTGGCGACCTTGTTCGATTTTCCCTGGGAAGATCGCATGAAGCTGACCTGGTGGTCCGATGTCGCAATCGCCAACGTCGATTCGCCCGACGCTGTCGTGCATTCGGAGCACGAGCGTTTCGAGGAGATGGTCAAGATGGGCGAGTATTTTCGCAAATTGTGGGATGCGCGCGCCGACGCGCCGCCGACCTTCGACCTGATCTCGATGCTGGTGCATTCGGAGGCGACGCGAAACCTGCAACCGCGCGAATTCCTCGGCACGCTGGCGCTTCTGATCGTCGGCGGCAACGACACCACGCGCAATTCGATGTCGGCCGGGCTGATGGCGCTGTGCGAGAACCCCGAGCAGTTCGAGCTGGTCCGCGCCCGCCGCGAGCTGACCCCGAGCCTGGTGTCCGAGACCATCCGCTACCACACGCCGGTGCTGCACATGCGCCGTACCGCCCGCAACGATGTCGAGCTCGCCGGCCGCCGGATCAGGAAGGGCGACAAGGTCGTGATGTGGTACATCTCCGGCAACCGCGACGAAGACAAGATCGAGCGTGCCGATGAATTCATCATCGACCGCGCCAAGCCGCGCCAGCATCTCGCCTTCGGCGCCGGTATCCACCGCTGCGTCGGCGACCGCCTCGCCGAGCAGCAACTCCGCATCCTCTGGGAGGAGGTTTTGGCGCGCGACCTCCGCTTTGAGATCATGGGCCCACCACAAAGGCTCTATTCCAATTTCATCCGCGGTATACGAAGCTTGCCGGTGATAATCGTGGATTGAGCCGCATTACCCGTCATTGCGAGGAGCGAAGCGACGAAGCAATCCATCTCGTCGCGTGGGGAAAGAATGGATTGCTTCGCTTCGCTCGCAATGACGAAAGAGGACATATCAAGGAATAAGAATGAAGAACGATCCCGTTGACGTCCTGATCATCGGCGCCGGCGCCTCCGGCGCCGCGGTGGCCTGGAGCCTCGCCGATACCAAGATGCATATCCTCTGCCTCGATCAGGGCGGCTGGATGAATCCCGCCGAATATCCGAGCACCGGGCGCGACTGGGAGGCGAAGTTCTACGGCGACTGGTCGTCGAGCCCGAACATCCGCAAGCGGCCCGAGGATTACCCTGTTAACGACGACAATTCGCCGATCAAGGTCGTCAACTTCAACGCCGTCGGCGGCTCGACCGTGATGTACACCGCGCATTGGCCGCGGCTGCATCCGTCCGACTTCAAGGTGAAGACGCTCGACGGTGTCGCCGACGACTGGCCGATCGATTACGACGCGCTGACGCCGTTCTTCGAGGAGAACGATCGCATCATGGGTACGTCGGGCCTGTCGGGCGATCCGCTGTCGCCGCTGAGCCATCCGCCGATGCCGCCGCAGCCGCTCGGTCTATCGGGCCCGCTGATCGGCAAGGCCATGAACAAGCTCGGCTGGCACTGGTGGCCATCGGACACGACCGTCGCGACGATGGACTATGAGGGCAGGGCGCGCTGCATCAATCTCGACCGACATCACCTATTGGCCGCACGCGATCCGCGCCGGGGTCGAGGTCAAGACTCATTGCCGGGTACGCGAGATCCTGACCAACGAGCACGGCATGGCGTCCGGCGTCGTGTACTACGACAAGGACGGCGTCGAGCAGTTTCAGCCGGCCGAGGTCGTCATCATCGCCTGCAACGGCGTCGGCACGCCGCGGCTGCTGCTGAACTCGGTGTCAGGGAAATTTCCGAACGGGCTGGCGAACTCGTCCGGCCTGATCGGCAAGAACCTGATGTTCCACCCCTATGCGCAGATTTACGGCTATGTCGAAGAGCCGACCGATTCCAACCGAGCGCCGCCGACCTGCCTGTGGAGCAAGGAGTGGTATGACACGGACCTGTCGCGCGGCTTCGTCCGCGGCTACGGCGTCCAGTTCGTCCGCGGCGCGGGACCGGTATTCGAGGCCGTGACGAGCGAGCAGAAGGGCATTCTGCCCTGGGGCAAGGATCATCACCGTGCGTTCCGCAAGCTCAACGGTCATCGGCTCGGATTCTCCGCGATCTGCGAAGACCTTCCGGAGGAGCATAATCGCGTCACGCTCGATCCCGTGCTGAAGGACAGCCACGGCATTCCCGCGCCCAGGATCGACTACACGATCAGCGAGAACAGCCGGAAGATGATGGACCACGCGCTGGCGCGCGGCCGCGAAGTACTCGAAGCCGCCGGCGCGACCGATTTCTGCATCAACGCACCGATCTCGTGGGGCGGCTGGCATCTGCTCGGCACCGCGCGGATGGGCACCGATCCCGCGCGCTCCGTGGTCAACGAATGGGGCCGCTCGCACGACGTGAAGAACCTCTTCATCGTCGACGGCAGCATCTTCGTCACCTCGGGCGGCGTGAACCCGACCTCCACCATCCAGGCCCTCGCGCTCTACATCGCCGACCAGATGAAGCAGCGCCTCGCCAATCTGTTCGACTGAGACCGTCATGTCCGATGTAAAAGAACTGACCGCAGCCCAGCGCGCCGATCTCCGCACCGTCGCCGCGATGATCGTTCCCGCAAGTGAAGAGTACAAGGTACCGGGCGCGGACGATGCCGCGATCCAGGCCGACATGCTGGCAACGCTCGGCCGCGACACCGCGCCGGTCGCGCAGGCGCTGGATCATCTGGCTGATCTCGCCGGCAAGCCGCTCGCCGAGCTCGACGTTGCCGGGCGCAGCGCGGTGGCGCAGGAATTTCGCGCCCGCGGCGGCCCTGCCGCGGCGACGCTCATTCGCGTCGTGCTGCAATGTTACTACCGCGACGACCGCGTGCTGCGCTCGCTCGGGCTCGAGGTGCGCGCACCGTTCCCCAAGGGGCACGTGCTGCCGGACGGCGACTGGTCGCTGCTCGATCCGGTCAGGGAGCGCGGCGGGGTGCTGCGGCGGGTGCCCTAGCCAGCCGGGCAGGCCTGCGCGGGCGCGTAACCACTTGCGGCGGCGGGAGCCGGTCACCATCTGAGGAGACCAAAGGACTCTCGCCATGCTGGATTTTACCTCAGATACCGCCGGTGACACGCTGTCATCGCGGGCGGCTGACGCTGCCCGTGACGATGACCGGGCTTTGCTGGATGCCTATTCCAATGCCGTGATCGATGTGACCGAACGCGTCGGCCCCGCCGTGGTCCGCGTCGAAACCGGGCCGAAGGTACGCAATGCGCGCGAGCGCGGCGGGCTCGGTTCGGGCATCGTGATCTCGCCCGACGGGCTCGTGGTCACCAACAGCCATGTGGTCGGATCGTCGAAGGAGATCCGCCTGCGCGACACCGAGGGCTTCGACACCGACGCCCATGTGCTCGGCGTCGATCCCGACACCGATCTCGCGCTGCTGCGCGCCGATGGCGCGCGAGATCTGGCCTATGCCTCGCTCGGTAACTCCAAGACGCTGCGGCGCGGCCAGCTCGTGGTCGCGATCGGCAATCCGCTCGGCTTCGAATCGACGGTGACCGCCGGCGTGGTCTCGGCGCTGGGACGCTCGATCCGCTCGGTCAGCGGGCGGACCATCGAGGACGTGATCCAGACCGACGCCGCGCTCAATCCGGGCAATTCCGGCGGCCCGCTGGTGTCGTCGAAGGGCGAGGTGATCGGGATCAACACCGCGATCATCAACGGCGCGCAGGGCATCTGCTTTGCGGTCGCCTCTAACACCGCGCAATTCGTGCTGTCGGAGATCATCCGTCACGGCTATGTCCGCCGCGCCTATATCGGCGTCGCAGGCCAGACCGCGCCGGTGCCGCGGCGGCATGCGGTGCTCGCCGGCGTCGAGAACAAGATGGGCGCGCTGCTGATGCAGATCGAGCCGGACAGTCCGGCCGCGCGCGCGGCGCTGCTGCCGGGCGACGTCGTGATCAGGCTCGACGGCATCGAGATCAACGGTGTCGACGATCTGATCCGCGCGCTCGATCACAGCCGGATCGATCGCACGCTGTCGATGGACGTGCTGCGCCTCGGCCGCCTGCGCGCGATCGACATCCACCCGATCGAGAGGAAGCCGGCGAAACAGTAAGACAATCCCATCCCCGCACGAGATGCACTCTCTCTCCTTGTGGGAGAGGGTCGCTTCGCGCAGCGAAGCGGGGTGAGGGGTCTTTCTCCGCGATCTCATCTGTGGAGAGAACCCCTCATCCGGCGCTTCGCGCCACCTTCTCCCAAGAACACCATCGGTCTGTGTTCGGGGCCGTCAAGCCCAAGCCTTTCGGCGGCCGCTAGAGTGCTCGTATACTCGGTTGAAGTCAGCCGGTCTTCCTACAAGGTTGAAATCCGATCCATTTTCTAGTAAACTGCACTTCCATTTGCGCGCGACCGTCTCGCGTCGCTTAGTCTTAAAGCTTTACGTGAAGCAAGGAATTACGATGCTTCCTTGCATGACGACTGCGATTGCTATGCTGTTGCTAAGCTCGACAGTATTTTGTTGAGCTCAATCCGAGCCCAGATCGTATTACGACACGCGATTGCGTCGTCACGGTTTTTAGTGACCGACGCCGGATAATTCGCGGCGGGGTGTTGTATGCATCACCCTTCACAGACCGGAACCCGTTAGTCCGAAATGTGACGTTACTGCGGAGAGTTGAAATGACGATTGCGCTCTTGCTTGTCCCTAATCAGGGCGACAGTAAAGATAATTTCCTCGCCGTAGCGCGTGACCTGAAAGCAAATTTTTGCAAGAAATCAGTTATTTTTGCGGTTACCTGGGATGGGACGCCCTCAACCGGGCCTTCGGCTTCTCCTATTGGTGGAGTTCCAACAGGGTTCAGCACGAATTTTTGGGAGTCAGTCGCCGCAGCAGATACTTTCATTTCGCTTTCCCATAGCGGCATACAAGACGGCCCGATGATAGGTCCGGAAGGTGAGCAACCTTGGCCCACCACCGGGGCGGGCACCGCACTTAGCGATGAGGCGCTCCGATTTTGGCGGCGAATTGGTTGGGGAATCGGCGACGGCGGGCGAGTTCTGATCGCAGGCTGCGATACGGCGCATTCATATGGCAAGCTCGTATCGAAGATTATGACACCTACAGTTTTTGGATTTGCTCAACACATCGGTGCCGGCGTCATATCCGAGATGCGGATGTATATCGGCAATTATTTCCTGCAGAACCGTGTTGGAAAGAACGTTGTCAAATGCTGATCTCCTAAAGAAAAGGCGATTATACCGTTCGCACATATACGGCTGTTGGTGCTTTGATTGTTGTGTGGCGCGTCAACAGCAAAACGCCCCGCCGCGTTATCAGGCGACACCACACCGGCGTAGCCGGTCTGCCCGAAATGTGGTGCCCACACCAGTCCGGTCTTCCACTGCCGCCACCGCCACTGTCCGCTTCGAGACGACGGCGGGCGCTGATGGACGAGCTGCGCTATGCTCAACGGGTCGAGAGCGACGCCGAGGAAGCCTGAGCGAGGTCGCGATGGAAAAACGACCGACGAAAGAAAGCAGCAGCTAGTGAAGCTGTTCGCCGAGGCAGTTGCCGTTGCGGAGCGCGCGCGTGACGATGTTGGGAAAGACCCCGTTCTCTAATTGCAGTTTGAACGCGAACTGGACGAGTTGCGCAAGCTAATGCGTGCCATTCAGGAGGAAATCGAAAAAATTGGGATCGGATAGCGGCGTCGGGGGAGTTCGCGCGGCTGATGATCTGGTCGAGGACGAGGCCAGCGGCCATTGCCGGAGCCCTTCGCGCTCATAGCATCATCACGACCGACGACAACAGCGACAGCACCGCCACGACAGGAGCGGGCGACCGATAGCCGACGGCGTCACGTTATGTCGCGACTGCCGACAGATTGCGGAGGGACCGCCATCCTTCGACGATCCCCGCCAGACTGTCGCGGACATCACGTCATCCGACGACACGGTGCGAGCCATCGACAATGGGGTGTCCGCGCTTGAGGCAAAAGCAATCGTAGGCATTATTCCGAGAACCGTGTAGCTTCCTCGCACCGTCACGCCCTTTGCTTGCCGGAAGCCGCTGCCCACAAAACGGAGACACGCCGAACTCTCCGCTTCTCTTCAAATTGCAGCCTTGGTGCCATTGGCAGGCGCGATCTTCAGAACTGGCCATTCACAGATCACCAGCGTGCGCGCTGTACAGGTGCGCCCGACTGTCGGACACGATTAGATCAAAGAGGGCAAAGTCATGAGCAAAACCTTGTCGCTGCTACTGGTGCTGTTGTTCGTCACTATCGGCCATGCGCGGGCGGACCCGCTCACTGAGGACATGACGAAACTCAATGCGCAATGGGACGCCGCGATCAACGATCCAAATTTCGATGCCTTGCTGCCAATGTATGAAACCGATGCCAGTCTAATCCCGCCCGGCGCACCGCCCGTTTCGGGTGCGACTGCGATACGCGACTTCTTTGCCAAAAGGGGGACGAGCGTCAGAAATCACAAGCTCGAGCTTGTCGAGGTTCTACCAATGGGGAACTACGCATACGTGACCTCGCGCTTCAAAGCTTCCTTGGTCAAAGGCGAGGAAACGACCAAGCTGTCCGGAAGTACCGTTAAGCTTTACGAACACCAGTCCAACGGCGAATGGAAGGTTAAGTCCCATATTTTCGTTCGGGAATAACCAGCCAAGGCGCATTTGATTTTGATCACCACGACAAGAGAGGGCGACCGATAGCGAACGGCATCACGTCATCGCGCGTGCGCGCTCGATGCCGGCTCGCGGTGATGCGTACGCTGGCGTGCGGCTCTCGATAAACACTACGAGCCGAAGGTACGTGATGAATGTTTCCATGAAGCTTTTGACGGGCGGATGGGTACTCCAATCCGCGAACTTTGAATTTGAGGACGGGGAAATTATCGAAATCTATGGCCCAAATCCGATGGGCGGTGGTTTTTGGCGAACAAGGGAGGATGATAGCTATCTTGACCGCCAATAATCGCCCCACAACGGGTGACGACCATAGCAAAGCCGAGCTATTCAACACGATGCTGGCTTATTCGGGAAAATTCAAACTGAGCGGCGACACATTTACAACGACCGTCGATATAAGTTGGGTTACCGAGTGGCTGGGTACGGAGCAGCTTCGTTATGTACACCTCGACGGCGACATTCTTTCCTTGCGCACACCAATTCATGAACACCCTCGCTATCCCGGTCGAAGAGGATTTGGCGATCTAAGATGGCGTCGCGAAAAGTAATTAATGCGTCATTAGCTTCAGGAACAGGCGTGAGCGGCTCGGCCATTAGAAGGCCCTAGAGCGCGCCACAGCGTCGGGCTACAAGAAAACACCGGGCAGGACCGCGCCAGCGATCACCACTTTTCCCGGAATGCGATCTGTTTGGCGTGATCGCTGTTCACCACCAGTATGGCCACCGCCACCCCTCATAGAGGCGCCAAGACGACACCAGGGGCGGCGCATATGGATCGACCCGGTCGTCTTCGGGGCGATAGCGATATCGTGGAACAATATAATAGTCCCACGGAGTCGGCCTTATCACGGGCGTCGTGATAACGACCCTCGTTCGTTCATGAACGACTTGTACCTTCCGCGCCCGGGCTTCAGCACCGGACGCCCCGAGGTTACACAGCACCAGGGCCGCTCCGACAGTGCACACGACGGTCATAATCTTCATCTTCATGCATCGGCCTCCTAACCTGAGAGTGCAAAAGGACTCAAAGCAAGGCAAGCTAATTCGCTCTTGGCTGGCTTGAATCACCGCTTCTGGCCCCTCTCGGACTTGCGGCAATGCCCGCTGTCGCGCTCCTGTCAGGGCCATGGCAGACGTCCAACACGCGTGATCCGAGCCACCTCGATTTATGAGTACACGCCCCAGCTAGTGGTAGTCGATTATCTCCACGTCCGCCGGACCGGTGTCGGTTCACCGGAATACGACCCGCCATTGGTGATTGATAGGAATCGAGTGCTTACCCGGCAAGTCGCCCTTGCACCGGCATGGTGGGTGAGAATCGCGACGGACGCCTACGCTCTTGCGCCGGGATGTCCGCGGGATTTCTGAATAATAGAAGATATCGCTGATTTGCCCGACGCGTCAAGTTGCTTGTCCGGTTGCCGGCGGCCGCCCTGCTACTTTGCATGGGGTTGTTTTCGATATTTTTGAGTTCTCCAGCGTCACCAGCAGTAGTGGCGGCTGGGCACTTCGAATGCGAAAGCATCGGAGCCGGCTGAGGGGTCTCTATCCGCGGAGACAGACCCCTCATCCGGCGCCGTAGCCGACGCTATGCGTCGGCGTCATTTAATTGACGGCGGCCGTAGGCCGCCTACGCCACCTTCTCCCACAAGGGGAGAAGGGAAGAGGGCTGTTACTGCAGCGCGGCCAGCAGTTCGTCGGGCTGCTCGACCATCATCATGTGGCCCGCGCCCGGCAGCACCACAATGCGGGCATTCGGCGTCGCAGCGGCGAGTGTCTTGCCGGCCTTGGCCGGGGTCATCATGTCGCGCTCGCCGAGGACGAAGGTCGCGGGCACCTTGACCGCGGCCGCCGCCGTGAGCGCGTTCTGGTAGGCGTTGCAGGCGTTGAGGTCGTTGTACAGCACGCCCGGCTTCGCCTCCTGCAGCACCCGCTGCGCGCCCTGGTGCATCCACATCCCCGGCGCGAGGCTACCGCCGAGCTCGGCCTTGAAGCCGAGGCCCCAGATCGAGACCATGTCGATCGCGTCGGCATCGTTGGCCTCGGCGGCCTTCAACAGGTCGGGGCCGACCGTCATGGTCGCGGCGGTGCCGATCAGCGCAAGGCCGGAGACCTTGTCGGGATGCCGCGCCGAGGTCTCGATCGCGATCAGCGACCCCATCGAATGGCCGATCAGCCGGGCCTTCGCTGCGCCGGCCGCGGCAATCAGCGCTGCGGTCCAGTCGGCCATCTCGGCGATTGTCTTCAGCGGCTTGCCGGCGGAGCGGCCGTGGCCGGGGAGATCTGGCGCCAGCACCGAAAAACCATGATGTGCGAACCAGCGGCTGTGCAGCGCCCAGGTCGAAGAGTCGAAGCCGGCGCCGTGGATCATCACCACCGTGGCGAGCTCCGCATCGAACGGCTTGCCGCCGGTCGCAACAAAGGTGTCGATGCCGTTGACGGAAAGCTGCATGGCTCAGGTCCTTTGCGAGGCGCGCAGCGCCTGGCCGAGATCGTCGATGATGTCCTGCGCGGTCTCGATGCCGACCGAGAGCCGCACCAGCTCCTCGCCGATCCCGGCGGCCTTGAGCTGATCGGCATCCATCTGCTGATGCGTGGTGCTGGCGGGGTGGATCACCAGCGTCTTGGCGTCGCCGACATTGGCGAGATGGCTGATCAGCTTCAGGGACTCGATGAACTTCTTGCCGGCGGCGCGGCCGCCCTTGATGCCGAAGCTGATGATCGAGCCGGCGCCGCGCGGCAGCAGCTTCTTTGCCAGCGCGTAGTCCGGATGCGTCTCCAGCGACGGATGCAGCACCCAGTCGACCGCTTTGTTCGCGGCGAGGGCGTCCAGCACCGCATGGGTGTTGCTGACATGGCGGTCCATGCGGACGCCCAACGTCTCGATGCCCTGCAACAGCTGGAATGCGTTGGTCGGCGACAGGCAGGCGCCGAAATCGCGCAGGCCCTCGGTGCGGGCGCGCATGATGAAGGCGGCCTTGCCGAACTGCTCGTCGAAGACGATGCCGTGATAGCCGGCATAGGGCTCGGTGATCTGCGGGAATTTGCCGGAGGCGCGCCAGTCGAACCGGCCTCCGTCGACGATGACGCCGCCGATCGCGATGCCGTGGCCGCCCATCCATTTGGTCGCCGAATTCATCGTGATATCGGCGCCGAGCTCGATCGGCTGGCTCAGATAAGGCGTCGCGAAGGTGTTGTCGATCAGAAGCGGAATCTTCGCATCATGCGCGATCTGCGCGACCGCCGGGATATCGAGCACCTCGAGGCCAGGATTGCCGATGGTCTCGCCGATCACGAGCCGCGTGTTCGGCTTGATCGCGGCGCGGAATTCGTCGAGCGCGCGCGGCTTCACGAAGGTGGTGGTGATGCCGAAGCGCGGCAGCGTATGTGCCAAAATGTTGATGGTGCCGCCATAGAGCGAGGCCGAGGCGACGATATGGTCGCCGGCATTGAGCAGGGTTGCGATCGCCAGATGCATCGCGGCCATGCCGCTGGCGGTGCAGATCGCGCCGACGCCGCATTCGAGCGCGGCGATGCGCTCCTCCAGAACCGCGGTGGTCGGGTTCGAGATCCGCGTATAGATGTGACCGGCGCGTTCCAGGTTGAACAGCGCCGCGGCGTGGTCGGCGTCCTGGAAGACGTAGGACGTGGTCTGATAGATCGGAACCGCGCGCGCGCCGGTCGCGGGATCGGGGCGCTGGCCGGCGTGCAGGCTCAGGGTTTCGAAGGCAGGCGGCTTGGGTGCGGGCATGCGAAACTCGTCAGGTCAGTCGATCGGAGTGATCGGTGCGTTGATTTAGACGTGAACTGCGGTGCGAACACGGCCGACATTGCCGAACACGCGCAAATAGCGCTCGACCTCGGACGGGATGCCGGTCGCCTTCTCCGGATTGTCGGAGAGTTTGACGGCGGGCCGGCCGTCGACCGACGTCACCTTGCAGACGATCGAGATCGGATCGAGGGCCGCGGTGCCGTCGGGCGCGCAGCCGACGAAATCGTTGGTGAGGTTGGTGCCCCAGCCGAAGCTGACGCGCACGCGGCCCTTGAAGTGATGGAACGTCTCCTCGATCGAGCCGACATCCATCGCGTCGGAGAACACCAAAAGCTTCTCCTTGGGATCGCGGCCCTTCTGCTTCCACCACTTGATGATGTCTTCGCCGGCCGTGATCGGCGGCGCGCTATCGGGACGAAAGCCGGTCCAGTCGGCGACCCAGTCGGGCGCATCGCGCAGGAACGGTTTGGTGCCGAACGCATCGGGCAGGGCGATCAGCAGGTTGCCGCCATAGGTGTGGCGCCACTGGTCGAGGATGCGATAGGGGGCCCAGCGCAGCGCCTCGTCGTCATTGGCGAGCGCGGCCGCCACCATCGGCAGCTCATGGGCGTTGGTGCCGATCGCCTCGAGGTCGTTGTCCATCGCGAGCAGCACGTTCGACGTTCCGGTGAAGGACGGACCGAGACCTTCCTTCACCGCCTCGACGCACCAGCGCTGCCATAGGAAACCGTGGCGGCGGCGCGTGCCGAAATCGGACAGCCGCAAGCCATCCAGCTTGCGCAGCCGCTCGACCTTGGCCCACAGCTTGGCCTTGGCGCGGGCGTAGAGCACGTCGAGCGCGAAGCGTCCGTAGGTCTTGGTCGCGGCGCGGGAGCGCAGCTCATTGAGGATCGCGAGCGCCGGGATCTCCCACATCGTGGTGTGGGTCCACGGCCCGTGGAAATGCAGCTCGTACTGGCCGTCGACCTTGTGCAGCTCGTATTCGGGCAGGCGGAAGGCCGAGAGCCAGTTGATGAAGTCGGGCGAGAACATCTGGGTCTTGCCGTAGAACGTGTTGCCGGCGAGCCAGATCAGTTCCTTCTTGGTGAAGCGGATGGTGCGGGCGTGGTCGAGCTGGGCGCGCAGCTCGCCCTCGTCGATGACCTCGGCGAGCCGGATATGGGTCGAGCGGTTGATCACCGAAAAGGTCGTGCGCGTGTCCGGATAGCATTCCCGGATCATCTGCAGCATCAACAGCTTGTAGAAATCGGTGTCCAGCAGGCTGCGCACGATCGGGTCGAGCCGCCAGCCATGGTTGTAGGTCCGGGTCGCGATATCTGTCACGGTCATGCGGGAACCTTAGCCTGCCGAACGCCGCCCGCCCAGTGGGTATCCAGCGGAACATGGCAGGTCAGCGCGCTATGGTCCGCCGTATACGGCCGACCGTGGCGGCGACATCGGTCCATTCAGGCTTGCCCGGGGCAAATTGCCGCCGGAGGAACGTGACGAGCTCGGCGATCTGGCCGTCGCTCATGCTGTCCCTGAAGGCCGGCATGTAGCCGAGATCAGTCACGGCCGGCTTGGCGATGCCGTGCAGGATTACCTGGATCAGATTGTCGGGGACATCGCTGTGCAAATTGCTGTTGAGCGCCAGCGATGGCCGGC
Source organism: Bradyrhizobium sp. th-b2 (assembly GCF_000426785.1). Lineage (NCBI taxonomy): Bacteria > Pseudomonadati > Pseudomonadota > Alphaproteobacteria > Hyphomicrobiales > Nitrobacteraceae > Bradyrhizobium > Bradyrhizobium sp. th-b2. The sequence goes on along the minus strand of NZ_AUGA01000002.1, from coordinate 244,120 downwards.
TGCCGAACAGCGGCGGTCCGCCGACCTCATGGCAGACGGCGCAGGCGCCTTGATAGATCCGCCCGCCCGCGGACGCGGCGGTGGTGACGGCGGTGGCGGTTTCGAGCTTGGCTACCAGTGCATCGTGAGCCGGCCGGTCAGCGCGCTCGTTGAACGAGGCGAGGTAGACCGCCATCGCGCGGATGTCCTGATCGGGCAGCGCGACGAGCTCCTGCACGACCGGCGCCATCGGGCCCGCGGCAACGCCGTGGAAGCGGGACTCGCCGGTGCGCAGATAGGCGTAAAGCTCATCCTCGCTCCAGGGCACCGGCGCCTTCGACAGCGACGTCAGCGCCGGAGCCTCCCAGCCCTCGGCGAAGCCGCCGGCGAGATAGGCGGCCTGCCGTTCGGCGCCGAGCGCGTTGCGTGGCGAGTGACAGGCGCTGCAATGGCCGAGACCTTCGATCAGATAGGCACCGCGATTCCATATCACTGATTTCGATGGATCGGGCTGGAACGTACCCGGCTGATGGAACAGCGCATTCCATCCGGCGAGCAGCGGCCGCAGGTTGAACGGAAATGCCAGCGTGTTCGGCGGCGTCTCGGCGCGCACCGGCGCCTGCGCCATCAGATAGGCATACAGCGCCTGCAGGTCGGCATCGGTAGTCTTGGCAAAATGCGTGTATGGAAACGCCGGATAGAGATGGCGCCCGTCGCGATGAATGCCCTCGCGCATCGCGCGCTCGAAGGCGGGGTAGGACCAGGCACCGATCCCGGTCGCGACATCGGGCGTGATGTTGGTCGTGGTGATGACGCCGAACGGCGTCTCGAGCGGCCGGCCGCCGGCGTTCACGATGCCATGCTCCGCCGTGTGGCAGACCGCGCAGGCGCCGAGTGCCGCAAGCTCTTTGCCGCGCGCGATCGTCGCGGCGGAATAGACCGCGGTATCGGGCCGGGCGATCGGCGCGATTGCGCGCCAGGGCAGCACGGCCGCGCCGACACCGATCGCCGCGGCGCAGAGCGCGGCAATGCCGGCGAGCAGACCGCCGCGCTTTGCAAACGGATTCTGCCATCTGAGGTCAGCCGTCTGCGCGGGCGGTGGAAGCGGCGCGGGCGCGACGGGTTGCTCGCCACGCAATCCCTTCAAAATGCGCTCCGGTGTGAACGGCAGCTCGCGAAAACGCACGCCGGTCGCGTCAAAGATCGCATTGGCGATGGCGGCGGCGCTCGGCACCGAGGCGGACTCGCCGACACCGAGCGGCGGCTGGTCCTGCCGCGGCAGCATCAACACATCGATCTTGGGCAGATCGGGGAATTGGATGATGGGGTAGGCGCCCCATTCCCGCGCCGCCACCGCGCCGCGCTCGAAGGAGACTTCTTCCATGAGCGCGCGGCTGGTCGACTGGATGACATTGCCTTCGATCTGGTGCCGTACCCCGTCCGGATTGATCATCAGCCCGGAATCCTGGCCGGCCACGACGCGCGTCACGCTGACGTCACCGGTTGCCTTGTTCACCGCGACGTCGGCAATCCAGGCCGACCATGCCGCGCCGTAGCCGGGAAACTTGCTGTGCACGTAGAGCGCATAGGCAAAGCCGCGGCCGCGAACGATGTCGCCTTCCGCCTCGGGCGCCTCGCGCACCGGGCGCGGCGTCCAGCCGGCGCGCTCGGCGACCGCGTTGACAAGATCGATCGCGCGCTTGTCCTTCAGATAGCGCAGCCGGTACTCGATTGGATCGGCCTCGGCTTCGGCGGCAAGCTCGTCGATATAGGATTCATGTGCAAAGGTGTTTGGCAGCGCCGACACGCCGCGAAACCAGGACGCGCGCACGATCGGCGGCATGTCGTTGGCGACGACGCGCATATTCTCGTAGTCGTAGGGCGGGATCGCGGTGCGGTCGCCCATCTCGAACACGGCGGCTTCAGGCGCGATCCGCCCGGTGAGCAGCAGTGCCAGCGTCGGCGCGCCGTTCGACGGATAGCGCGTGGAAAAATCGTAACCGGCGACGCTGCCGTCGGCGTTGAGGCCGCCATTGACGTCCATCAGCTGCGCGGTGCCCTTCGGCTCCCACGCATGTTCCTGCTCGCGGGTGAGCTGGACGCGCACCGGGCGACCGACCGCGCGCGACAGCAGCAGCGCATCAGCGGAGACGTCGTCGGCGCAGTTGCGGCCGTAGCAGCCGGCGGCCTCCATCCTGATCACGTCGATCTCGGATTCCGGCCGCTGGATCAGCAGCGCAAGATCGCTGCGCAGGATGTGCGGGTTCTGGGTGCCGGACCAGACGCGGATCGCGCTCTCGCTATAGTCGGCAACCGCACAGGACGGCCCGATCGAGCCGTGCATCTGGTAGGGCCAGAGATAGGTCCGCTGCATCGGCTTGGCCGCCGCCTTGATCGCGGCATCGACGTCGCCCTTGTCGATCAGCTGGCGCGGCGTCGAGGGATTGGCGCGCAGCGCCTTCTCGATGTCGGCAAGATCGGTCAGTGCCGGTCCCGGCTTCCAGCTCACCTTGAGCTGTGCGGCGGCCTTGATGGCGTTCTCCTCGCGCTCGGCAACGACACCGACGAAATCAGCGATCCGCACCACCGCGACGAGGCCGGGGATGTCGCGCACCGAATCCTCATCGACCGCGATCAGGCTGGTGCCGACGAACGGTCCGGCATCGACGCCGGCGTAAGGCGGGCGGACGACGCGGCCGTGCAGCATGCCGGGTACGCGTACATCGTGGACATAGACGAGCTCGCCGGTGGCCTTCGCCGGCAGGTCGACCCGCGGCACGGACTTGCCGACGACCGAATAGGCGCTGACGGCCTTGACCGGAACGTCGTCGGCGAGCTCAAGCCGGATGGTCTCGTCCGCGATCAATTCGCCATAGCTGACGCTGCGGTTGTCGTGACCGCGGACCAGGCCGTCCTCGATCGTGAGGTCGCCGAGCGGCAGTTCGAGCCGCTCGGCCGCGCGTGCGAGCAGGAAATGCCGCGCCTGCGCCGCCGCCTTGCGCAAGGGAACGGCGGTGATCTGGATGGTCTCGCTCGCGATCGTCGCGCCCTGGTTCGGCACCATTGCGGTGTCACCGAGGATTACGACGACGCGGGCAAACGACACGTCGAGCTCTTCGGCGACGATCTGCCCGAGCGCAGTGCGGATGCCGGTGCCGAGATCGACATGGCCGTTATAGGCATTGACCGAACCGTCCGCGCTGACGGTGATGAAGGTCTCGAACGCGCCTTCCGCGCCCAGCACCGCAGGGCGAAGGACGGACAGTGAGCCGCGCGCGCGTTGCTCCGAACCGGCCATCAATCGCGCGCCTCAAGTGTGTGGCCAGCTGCGCGCCTCGCGGCGCGGACGATCTCGATATGCGCGCCGCAGCGGCAGAGATTGTAGCGCAGCGCTTCCAGCACCTCGTGCTCGGAAGGGGTCGGGTTGCGCGTCAGCAGCGCCTTGGTGGTGATGATCATGCCGTTGAGGCAATAGCCGCACTGTGCGGCCTGCTCTCGGATGAATGCATCCTGCACGGGATCGGGATGCTCGCGGCTGCCGAGACCTTCGAGCGTGACGATGCTGCGCCCGGCGCAGCCTTCGATCGGAATCACGCAGGCGCGTGCGGCGACGCCGTCGATCAGCACCGCGCAGGCGCCGCACTCGCCGAGCCCGCAGCCATATTTCGGTCCGTTCAATGCGAGATCGTTGCGCAGCACGTAAAGCAATGCGGTGTCGGGAGCGGCGTCGACATCATGATTCCTGCCGTTCACGGTCAGGCGCATTGCCCCGGTTCTCCCCTGAAGTTTGCGCTGCAACGCCAGCGTCCAAATCGCGGATGAGGATAACGTTTGTATACAAACGTGCAAGCGGCGGCATGCCGCGCTGCAGCGAGTGCACGCTTTATGAACAGGGTGCGCAAGCGAATGGCAGGGTTTGATTGCAAAGGCCGCTTGACAGGTCTCAAGCTCGCGCGCAGGATCATTCGTATACGAACGATATAGTCGGGAGGCGGAAGCGCAGTATGATCGACCGTCCCCGCAAGTCCAGGCTGGGTCACGATGGCTGACACAATCACCGTCGCCGCCGGCGACAAGATCCGCTGCGATGCCTGTCCGGTGATGTGTTACATCAAGCCGGGCGCGGCCGGCGCCTGCGATCGCTACGCCAACCATGATGGCACGCTGGTGCGCGTCGATCCGCATGTCGTGTTGGAGCGCACCGTGTCGCACGGCGGCAAGCTGGTGCCGTTCCAGGTGAGCGGCGACTGGGACGGCAAGATCGTCCGCCAGCCCGATCTCTTCGTCACCGCGATCGGCGCCGGAACCACCTATCCGGATTACAAGCCGGCGCCTTTCATCGTGTCGTCGGAGGTTGACGGCGTCGACATGGTGACGGTGGTGACCGAAGGCATTTTCTCCTATTGCGGCGTCAAGGTGAAGATCGATACCGACCGCTATCTCGGCCCGGAAACCGCTATTGTCCGCGCGGAGGGCGAGGCGGTCGGCCACGTCACGACCAGCGAATATGGCTCGCAGATGCTCTCGCTCGGCGGCGTGCATCATCTGACCGGCGGCTCCAAGAAGGAAGGCCGCGTCACCTGCGACACGCTGATGGATCTCTCCAACTGCAAGGCGGTGGAGCTTGTGATCGACGGCGGCGCCACTGTCGTGGTGCAGGCCGGCCAGCCGCCGATCGTCAACGGTGTGGCGGAAGAGCGGATGCGGGTCGGCTGCGGCTCGGCCACCATCGGCATGTTCGCCAAGCAATGGCACGGCAAGGTCGATGAGGTCGTGGTGGTCGACGACCACATCACCGGCGTGCTCAGCGAGCATCAGGCCGGCAAGCTGCTCGACATCGCCGATACCGGCATCAAGATGAAGGGCCGGCGCTCGACGCCCGGCCGCTATTTCCAGGTCGCCGATCCCGGCACCGGATGGGGCGGCACCAACATCTCCGATCCGCTGTCGATCCTCGGTCCCTTCAATGCCAAGGAGGCGCGGCCCGGGCTCACCATGCTGATGGTCTCGACCACCGGCGAGCATGCCTCCTACTACGTGCTCGACGAGGCGCTGAAGCCGGTTGAGACCGAGATGCCGGCGGACCTCAGATTTTCGGTCGAACGCATCCAGGAGAATTGCGAGCCGGCGCTGTGCACCGTGCTGTTCATGGGCGGCGCGGGCGGATCGCTGCGCGCCGGGGTCACCGACAATCCGGTGCGGCTGACGCGCTCGGTCAAGGACGCGCTGACGCGGGTGACCAGTGGCGGCGCGCCGGTCTATGTCTGGCCCGGCGGCGGCATCACCTTCATGGTCGATGTCACGCAAATGCCGGCCGGCGCCTTCGGCTATGTGCCGACGCCTGCGCTGGTGGCGCCGATCGAGTTCACGATGAAACTGTCCGACTATGCGGCGCTCGGCGGCCATATGGATTATGTCCGGCCGCTGTCGTCGCTGCGGGACAGCGCGGAAGTTCGGCCGATGCCGTATCTTCCCGGGCGGCGCGCATGACCAGGCTCCCGCAAATCGCGCTTCTTCCTGACGGAAAGCGGCTGCATTTGCAGGACGGCCCGATTGATCTGGTCGTCGAGGTCAAGGGCAGGGATGTGGACGTGTCGGCCGCCTATCAGGCTGCGGCGGAGCGCTTTACCGGCTTGCTTGACGAACTCTGCATGGAACTCTCTGAGTTGCGCAGCGCGGCCAACCCGAAGCACAATGCGCTGAAAGGCGTCGTCGCGCGGCGGATGCATGCGGCGGTCGCGCCGTTTGCCGCCGGTTGCTTCATCACGCCGATGGCGGCGGTCGCGGGCTCGGTCGCCGAGGAAATCCTTGGCGCGATGCTCGCGGCGGCGACGCTCGACCGCGCCTATGTCAACAATGGCGGCGATATCGCGCTATATCTGGGCGATGGCGAACAGTTCAGCGTCGGCCTGATGGACCGGCCGGACCGTCATGGCGTGATGCGCACGATGACCGTAGATGGCGACATGCCGGTCCGCGGCATCGCGACCAGCGGCCGCCACGGCCGCAGCTTCTCGCTCGGCATTGCCGATGCCGTCACCGTGCTGGCGCGCACGGCGTCGCAGGCCGATGCCGCGGCGACCGTGATCGCCAATGCGGTCGATCTGCCGGGTCATCCGGCGATCCTGCGCGTTCCGGCGAGCGAGTTGCAGCCCGACAGCGACCTCGGCGCACGGCTGGTGACCCGCGACGTCGGACGTCTGGCGGAACATGAGATCGAGCAGGCGCTCGAGGCGGGGGCGGCGCGGGCGCGCGACCTCCTGATGTCGGGATTGATCGAGGGCGCGGCATTGCGTCTACTGGGCGAAACGCGAATTGTCGGTGCAACTGGGGACGGAGGGCCGGCGTCGCACGCGTTTCAGGGACGAACGACAGACAGCATGCTGCAGGCATGACCGGGAGCGAGGCTGATACGATGAGCGCCGTCATTCGCAAAATCGTCACCGTGGTCGAGGAGACCCATCTGGAGATGGGCAAGACCATTGCGCCACCGACCCGGCGCGCCGCCGCGATCGCGGTGATCGAAAACCCCTTTGCCGGCCGCTATGTCGAGGATCTGTCGCCGCTGATCGCGATCGGCGAGGAGCTCGGCGAGTTGCTCTCGAAGCGGGCAGTGGCCGCGCTCGGCATCGACGGCGCCAAGGCGCATAGCTACGGCAAGGCCGCCGCCGTCGGCGAAAATGGCGAGCTCGAGCACGCGGCCGCGATCTTGCATCCCAAGATGGGCGCGCCGGTGCGCAAGGTGCTGTCGAAGGGCGCTGCGCTGATCCCGTCCTCGAAGAAGCGCTCGGGGCCCGGCACCACGCTGGATATTCCGCTCGGGCACAAGGACGCCGCGTTCGTGCGCAGCCATTTCGACGGCATGGAGGTGCAGATCAACGACGCGCCGCGGGCCAACGAGATCATGGTCGCGGTCGCGGTGACCGACAGCGGCCGGCCGCTGCCGCGCGTCGGTGGGCTGACGGTCGATGAGGTCAAGGGCGAAGACGGATTGCGATAATCTTTTTGCAGAACAACTGGAGGACGGGATGCGTGGTTATTTCGTAGGGGCGGGATTGGCGATCGCGGTTGCGACCATGGCAACGAGCGCCATGACAACGCAGGCCTTGGCGCAGAGCGAGATCAAGGTCGGCGAGATCAACTCTTATTCCCTGCTGCCGGCGTTCACCGAGCCCTATCGCAAGGGCTGGCAGCTGGCGGTGGAAGAGATCAACGCGGCCGGCGGCATCAACGGCAAGAAGCTCGTGGTCGTCTCCAAGGATGATGGCGGCAAGCCGGCGGATGCGCAGACCGCGGCGAACGAGCTGGTGTCGAGCGAAAACGTCGCGATGCTCACCGGCACGTTCCTCTCCAATATCGGCCTCGCCGTCAGCGATTTTGCAAATCAGAAGAAGGTGTTTTTCCTGGCAGCAGAGCCGCTAACCGACGCCATCACCTGGTCGAAGGGTAACCGCTACACATTCCGTCTGCGTCCCTCCAACTATATGCAGGCCGCGATGCTGGTCGAGGAAGCGGCGAAGCTTCCCGCAAAACGCTGGGCGACGATCGCGCCGAACTATGAATATGGTCAGTCGGCGGTCGCGGTGTTCAAGAAGCTGATGTCGGAGAAGCGGCCCGACATCCAGTGGGTCGACGAGCAGTGGCCGCCGCAGGGTAAGATCGACGCCGGCCCGGTGGTGCAGGCGGTGGCCGCGGCAAACCCGGAGGCCATCCTCAACGTCACCTTCGGTGCCGACCTTGTGAAACTCGTGCGCGAGGGTAACACCCGCGGTTTGTTCAAGGACCGCAAGGTCGTCAGCTTCCTGACCGGCGAGCCGGAATATCTCGATCCGCTGAAGGACGAGACGCCGGAGGGCTGGATCGTCACCGGCTATCCCTGGTATTCGATCAAGACACCCGAGCACGACGCGTTCCTGAAGGCTTACCAGGCCAAGTACAACGACTATCCGCGGCTCGGTTCGATCGTCGGCTACCAGACCATCAAGGCGGCGGCGGCGATCCTTGCGAAAGCCGGCTCGACCGATCCGGAGAAGCTGATCGCGGCGGCCGAGGGCATCTCGATGCCGTCGCCGTTCGGCGAGATCACCTTCCGCAAGATCGATCACCAGTCGACGCTCGGGGCCTTCACCGGCAAGACGGCGCTGAAGGACGGCAAGGGCATCATGGTCGACAGCGCCTATCGCAAGGGCTCGGACTATCTGCCCAGCGATGCCGAAATCGAGAAGCTGCGGCCGAAGGATTAGGCCTCTCGTTCTCTACGTAGGGTGGGTTAGCCGACTACGTCCGCCGTACCTCAACGAGCGAAGGCGGAAGGCGTAACCCACCGCCTCGCGGTGAAACGGCGGGTTACGCTTGCGCTAACCCGCCCTACGAAGTGACGCTTGTGTTCTCCAACGCGGACCGCCCATGGCCTTCTATATCGTCCAGTTCCTGACCGGTCTTGCCAGCGCGGCGTCGCTGTTCCTGGTCGCTTCGGGTCTGTCGATCATCTTCGGCGTGACGCGGATCGTGAATTTCGCGCATGGCGCGTTCTACATGCTCGGCGCCTATGTTGCCTTCACGCTGACCGAGCGCTTCGCCGGCGCGCTCGGCTTCTGGGGCGGCATCGTCGTTGCGGCGTTGATCGTTGCCGTGATCGGCGTGCTGGTGGAGATGCTGCTGCTGCGCCGGATCTATCATGCTCCCGAGCTGTTCCAGCTGTTGGCGACCTTCGGCCTGACGCTGATGGTCGAAGACCTCGTGGTGTTGATCTGGGGCCCGGACGATCTGGTCGGCCGCCGCGCGCCGGGCTTCAAGGGCGCGGTCGATTTCTTCGGCCAGAACATTCCAAGCTACGATCTGTTCCTGATCGTGCTCGGGCCGGTCGTGCTTGGCGTCCTCTGGCTCTTGTTCCAGCGCACCCGCTGGGGCGTCCTGGTGCGGGCGGCGACGCAGGATCGCGACATGGTCGCAGCGCTCGGCGTCAATCAGAAATGGCTGTTCACCAGCGTGTTCGCGCTCGGCGTCTTCCTCGCCGCGCTCGGCGGCGCATTGCAGATTCCGCGCGATGCCGTGCATCACGCGATGGACCTGCGCATCATCGTCGAGGTCTTCGTCGTGGTCGTGATCGGCGGCCTCGGCAGCATCATCGGCGCCTTTGTCGCCGCGGTGCTGGTGTCGGAGCTCAACGCCTTCGGCATCCTGATCTTCCCGAAGATCTCCATCATCCTGGTGTTCCTGGTGATGGCGGTGGTGCTGATCGTCCGTCCGTGGGGCCTGTTCGGCAAGCCGGAAGCGCCGGCGCGGCGCACGCCGGGCCTCACCGTCAACCCGTGGCGGCCGCTGACGGCGAACGAGCGGCTTGCCGCGATCGCGGTGCTCGTCGTCGCCGCGGCGCTGCCGTTCGTCGCCGGCAATTACGTGCTCACGGTCGGCTCGGAGATCGCGATCTTCGTGATCTTCGCAGTCAGCCTGCACTTCCTGATGTCGGTCGGCGGGCTCGCCTCGTTCGGCCATGCCGCCTATTTCGGCCTCGGCGCCTATGGCGTGGCGCTGCTCGCCAAGATGGCGGGCCTGCCGATGATCGCCTGCCTGCTACTTGGCCCGCTGCTCGGGCTGCTCGGTGCGGCCGTGTTCGGCTTCTTCGCCGTGCAGCTCTCCGGGGTCTATTTCGCGATGCTGACGCTGGCCTTTGCCCAGATCGTCTGGTCGATCGCGTTCCAGTGGGTGTCGGTCACCGGTGGCGACAACGGCATTCTCGGCGTCTGGCCTTCGAGCTGGGCGGCGAGCCCGGCGCACTTCTACTGGCTGTCGCTCGGCGTCGCCGCGCTCGCGGTCGTGATCCTCCGCATCATCGTGTTCTCGCCGTTCGGCTTCGCCCTGCGCGCCACGCGCGACTCTCCGCTGCGCAGCGAAGCGGTCGGCATCAACGGCAAGCGCATCCAGTGGACCGCCTTCGTGATCGCGGGCACCGTCGCCGGTCTCGCCGGCGCGCTGTTCGCCTATCTCAAGGGCAGCGTGTTCCCCGACAACATGAGCATCTCGCTGTCGGTCGATGCGCTGGTCATGGTGCTGCTCGGCGGCGTCGAGACCGTATCGGGCGCGGTGGTCGGGGCGATCGTCTATAAGGCGCTCAACATCTGGCTGGTCAGCCAGACCGATTTGTCAAAACTCGTGCTCGGCGGCTTCGTCGTGCTGATCGTGGTCGCCTTCCCTAAGGGTATCGTCGGCACGCTGGAAGCGCTGCTGCATCGCCGGCGCAAGTCCGGATCGTCATCGTCACCGCTGCTCACCTCCCGCATCGAGACCGCCGAATGAGCATGGCCCCCATATTGCTGTCGGTCGAAGGGCTGACGAAGTCCTATGGCGGCGTGCATGCCGTGCGCGGTGTCTCCTTCGAATTGCGCGCCGGCGAGATCCTGGCGCTGATCGGGCCGAACGGCGCGGGCAAGAGCACCTGCTTCGACATGCTCAACGGCCAGAATATTCCCGATAGCGGCCGCATCCGCGTGCTGGGGGCGGAGACCACCGGCAAGAAGCCGCGCGTGATCTGGCGCATGGGCGTCGGCCGCACCTTCCAGATCGCGGCGACGTTCCCGACCATGACGGTGCGCGAGAACGTGCAGGTCGCGCTGGTGTCGTATGGCGGGCAATTGTTCAATCTGTGGGCCTCGACCGCGGGCCAGGCGCGCGGCGAGGCCGGACGGCTGCTCGATCTGGTCGGCATGGGCGCCTATGCGGAGCGGCCCTGCGGCGAGCTTGCCTATGGCGACGTCAAGCGGCTGGAGCTTGCGATCGCGCTCGCCAATCAGCCGAAGCTGCTGCTGATGGACGAGCCGACCGCCGGCATGGCGCCGCGCGAGCGCGTCGAGCTGATGCGGCTGACGGCGCGGATCGCGCGCGAGCAGTCGATCGGCGTTCTCTTCACCGAGCACGACATGGATGTCGTGTTCGAGCATGCCGACCGCATCCTGGTGCTCAACCGCGGCAGCCTGATCGCCGAGGGCTCACCCGAAGAGGTGCGCGGCAATGCCCTGGTGCGGGCGATCTATCTCGGCGAAGGCTTGCTTTACGATGCGCGGCATCGCGAGGGAGCATCCGCATGAAGCTCACGGTGAGGGACCTCAACAGCTTCTACGGTCCGGCGCACATCCTGTTCGACATCGCGCTCGAGGTCGGCGAGGGCGAGGTGGTTGCTTTGCTCGGGCGCAACGGCGCCGGCAAGTCGACCACGTTCCGCTCCATCGTCGGCCTGGTCGAGAACCGCTCGGGCCGCATCATGTTCGAGGGCAGGGATGTCTCGGAGCTGCCGACGCACGCGATCGTGCGCGGCGGCCTCGGCTATGTGCCGGAAGAGCGGCGCATCTTCACTGACCTGACGGTCGAGGAAAATCTCGAGGTCGGCCGCCAGCCGAAACGGGCGGGCGCGCCGCAATGGGACCGCGACAAGCTGTTCAAGCTGTTTCCGAACCTTGGCGAGATGCGGGGACGGCCCGGTGGCCGTATGAGCGGCGGCGAGCAGCAGATGCTGACCATTGCGCGCACGCTGATGGGTAATCCGTCGCTGGTGCTACTCGATGAGCCCTCGGAAGGCCTGTCGCCGAAGATCGTCGAGCAGATGGTCGATGCGATCCTGGCGATGAAGAAAGAGGGCGTCAGCATCGTCGTCTCCGAGCAGAATTTGCATTTCGCTCGGCTGATCTCGGATCGCGCCTATATTATCGAGCGCGGCCGGATCTGTTTCGGCGGCACCATGGCGGAACTCGATGCACGTCCGGATGTCCGCGACGCGCATCTGTCGCTGTAAGGGCGGGGTAAAACAATGGCGAGGAGCGCAGCACAGAAGCGAAACGGGAAGGCGGCGAAGCCGGGTTACGTGCTGGACGAGCAGATCGGCTTCATCCTGCGCCAGGTGTCGCAGCGCCACGCCATGATCTTCGCCCGCGAGATCGGCATCAACCTGACGCCGACGCAGTGGGCGGCGCTGTCGAAGCTGTCGGAGGTCGGCGCGTGCTCGCAGAACCAATTGGGGCGGCTGACCTCGATGGACGTTGCGACCATCAAGGGCGTGATCGACCGCCTGACGGCGCGCGGCCTGACCGAAACCTCGCCCGATCCCGACGACGGCCGCCGGCTGATGGTCAGTTTGACGCGCGCGGGCCAGCAGATGGCCGACAAGGCCGCGCCGAACGCGTTTACGATCTCCAAGGAGACATTGGCGCCGCTCGACGCCAAGGAGCGCGAGACGCTGATGGCGCTGCTCGGCAAGTTGCGGTGATCTATCTATCACCGTCACCCCCGCGCAAAGGCTTCGCCTTTGTCGCTGCAGGAGCCGCGCGGAAGGCGGCGTCTCGAAAGGGCGACGGCCCGGCTGTCTGCCATGGGCCGTGCATCCTTCGAGGCTCGCCCCGCGGCGCAAGTGCGCCGCAAGGCTCGTACCTCCAGCGACAACGGCAGAGCCGTTGCGCGGGGATGACGGGTCATCTATCGCGCCTACGTCGCCACGACCTCCGCCACCTTGCTTGCTGACTGGCGCATCACGCGCGAATTATGTCGCAACACCGAGCGCCAGCGCGACCGCGCCGACCAGCACGAGGCTGAGGGCCCAAACCGTGTCCAGATTGAACCAGCTCCGCGCCACGAATTTGAGACCCAGATAGCGGTAGACCAGCCACGCCAGACATCCGCCGGCGGCGATCATCGCGCCGGCATGGACGAGGGAGACCAGCACGGCCATCGTGAGGCTGGTGTCGATCAGGCTGTTGGCGGCGGCGTGGCCTTGGTCCGGCGCAGCCCCGCGGCATAGCCCCAGATAGATCGGTACCAGCATCAGCGCCGCGCCGTGGGCGATCGCCACCGCAAACGACCATAGGGCGAGTTGCGTCGGCGGGATCCGCGCCAGGGCTCGCGGATGGCGCCGGTCGATCAGCCGATAGAGGCCGAAGGCGATCACAAGCAGGCTGGCGCCGATCCGGAGCGTGCGCTGCCATTCGACAAGAGCGACGAGCAATGCAAAGGGCAGGATCACGAGCAGCATCGCCAGCAGGTGACCGATTGCGAGCGGGCCAAGCGCGGCGAGCAGCGCGCGCGAACTCCTTTGCATCAAACCCGCTGAAACCGCGAGCGGCCAGCCCATGCCCGGGTTGATCCCGTGGTAGAGGCCGCTCGCGATGACCGCCAGCCAAAGCCAGGCCGGTGTCCAGTGGGCTGCACTCACATTCAGGCCGACGGATAGCAGAACGAATCCGTCGAGCAGTCGCCGCCGTCGAGCCGGATCTGGTGGGCGCGGTAGCCGTCGGGGAAGGTGACCCAGTAGTTCTTTGCCAGTTCAAGGCCGCCGCCTGGGCTCGCATTCGCCATCACCTGGGCGCCGGGAATGCCTTGCGGATAGAACTGGTCGTCCCAGGTCGAGTAGAGCGAATTGGTCCAGTAGACCCGTTTGCCGTCGCGGCTGATCTCGACCATTTGCGGACCGCCGGCAAATGGCTGGCCGTTGGGGTGAGGAGTGCGGCTGACGATACCGCCGATGCGGACCGATCCGGCAAGCTTCGGCTTGCGCGGATTGCTGACATCGTATTGGCGCATCTCGCCGGTGGCCCAGCAGGCGACGTAAAGGAACTTGTCGTCCATCGACAGATCGATGTCGGTCACCAGCGGCGGTACGGCGCCGAAGCCTTGCAGCAGCGGCGGCAGCTGCTCCTTCGGCGCGGGCTCGGGCGGTATCGTCACCGTCTTCTCGATGTGAAACTTGCCGCCCTCCCGCCACCAGGTCCAGATCGACCCCTCGAGGTTGGTGGTATCGACCACGACGCCGACGAAGCCGTATTCTCGAACCGGATCGTGTGCAGGACGCACCTCCAGCGCCATCTGATGATTGGCGCCGAGATCGATGGTCTGGACATTGCGCCGCGCGCGCAGATCCCAGAAGTGGAGGCGATGGCCGTATTTGTTCGAGAGCAAATCCTCCGGCACGATCCCGTTCTCGAATTGCGGCGGCAGCGCCCATTCGCTGCTCACCATGTAGTCGCGCGGCAGGTTCCACCAGAAGTCATAGTGCTTGGTCTGGGGACCGCGATCGATCTCCCAGCGTCCGAGCACCTCGAAGGTCTCGCAGTCCATGATGAAGACGCCGGGCGGCCCATCGGTGCCGTCCTTGCCGCCGCCGCCGAGCGTGGAGACGTAGATGCCGTCCGGTCCGCAGTGGATGGTATGCGGCCGCGAATAGCCGGTCTTCCTGAACACCTCCTCGGGCTCGATGATCTTGTGGATCTTGGCCTGCGTCGGATCCGGCTTGGTGTCGATGATGTATATCCGCGACGACCGCATGCCGGGGACGATGAGATAGCGGCGCTCGATGAAGGCATGTCCTGCAAGCGGGGACAATGCCGAGGAACAGGCGTTCCAGCCGAAATGGTGAAACTCGTCGCCCTTGTTGGGCATCGTCACGGTGTGGACGATCTTGCTGTAGGTCGGCGAGCCCGGCTTGACGTCGATGACGGCGAGCGCGTCGGGCTTTGAAAAGTCCGGGCTGAGCAGCACGGTGTAGGCGAAGTTCTCTGCCGGAGCTTCCATCGCAAGCTTCGGCGAGGCGTGCAACGTGGGATCTGGCCTCATCGTCATCGTGCTGCCTCCTGTTTGTCTGGTGTGGACCAACACGGCGCGGCGGCATGCGGCAGGAACTAATCCGGATCGTCGCGTGTCTCTTGTGAGTGCCGCCGGCTAGGTCGCGTGGCTGCACGATACACCCCAATGGTGACAGGTGAAAGCAACGTCCCGGTGCGGTAAGATGGCACATAATGCACGGGTCACGTCATTCCGGGCGCGACGAAGTCGCGAACCCGGAATCCGGAAATTGTCGGTAGGAAATTCCGGGTCGGATTACTTCGCCACGATCTCCGGCACCTTGCCGGCGGGCGGCGTGTTGCGGCTGCGCTGGGTGCGGACGATGCCGTCGATGATGGTCATGCCGATGCCCGGGAGATCGCCGAGCTGAACGCTGTGCAAAAGGTTCTTGCCGGGCGAGTGCTGCGCCATGTCCATGATGACAAAATCGGCGGAGCGGCCGACCTCGACCAGGCCGCAATCGAGCTCGCGCATCCGCGCGGTGTTGCCGGTGGCGAGGCAGAACGCCAGTTCGGCGGGCAGCTCCCCAAGCGAGGACAACAGCGAGACCATCCGCAAGATGCCGAGCGGCTGCACGCCGGAGCCGGCCGGCGCGTCGGTGCCGAGGATGACGCGATGCAAATCGCCCATCTCGCGCGCGGTGCGCAGCGTGAACAGCGCCGAGCGCTCATTGCCGTTATGCACCAGCTCGAGTCCGCGCTTGCAGCCCTCGCAGATGCAGCGGATCTGGTCGTCGGGCAGTGCGGTATGGCCGCCATTGATGTGACCGACCACGTCGGTGTCGGCTTCCAGCACCACGTCCTTGTCGATCAGGCCGGAGCCCGGGATCGAGGGCCCGCCGGTGTGGATCGTGCTCTGGATGCCGTATTTGCGCGCCCAGCCGACCATCTTCCGCGCCGTCGGGCCGTCCTTGACGCCGCCGAGCCCGACCTCGCCGAGCAGCTTGACGCCGGCGGCGGCCAATTCCCTGAAATCGTCCTCCACCATCTCGCATTCGATCACCGGCGCGCCGGCATGCACCTTCACGCCGCCCGGACGCAGCGTCCAGAACGCGCGCTGCGCGAAGATCGCCATCGCCTTCAGTCCGACCACGTCGCGCGGCCGCCCGGGCATGTGCACCTCGCCGGCGGAGATCATGGTGGTGACGCCGCCATGCAGATAGCTGTCGATCCAGTTGGTCTGGTTCTGCCGCGGCGTCCAGTCGCCGGCGACGGGATGGACATGGCTGTCGATCAGGCCGGGCGCGACCGTCGTGCCATTGGCGTCGACGATGGTGGTGGCGCCTTCGGTATCGACGTCCTTGAGACGGCCGATCGCGGTGATCTTGCCGTTCTCCGCGACGATGGTATCGGCGTCCAGAATCGGCCTTTCCAAGGCTCCCGACAGCAATAGCCCGATATTGCGGACCACCAGCTTGCTGGGGCCGGTGGTCTGGGGCGCGTCGTGAGCCATGGGTGTTTTCCTTCTGTTTCTGCCGAAAATTGCCCGGGAATTTGAGCCCGGCTTGACTTTCGGATCAAGCCGGATTATTCGTTTGTATACGAACGATCGTATACAAACGATCCGGCCGGTCAACGGGGTTCAAGTTCTCGCCCCGCCGCAGCACAGATCAGGGATTGGTGCGATGAGCAATTTCAACCAGGAAAGCGTCCTCAGCGTTCATCACTGGACCGACACGCTGTTCTCCTTCACCACCACCCGCAACCCGTCGTTCCGCTTCCGCAACGGCGAGTTCACCATGATCGGCCTCAAGGTCGGCGAGAAGCCTCTGCTGCGGGCCTACAGCGTCGCCAGCGCGAATTACGAGGACACGCTGGAGTTCTTCTCGATCAAGGTTCCGGACGGCCCGCTGACCTCGCGTCTCCAGCATCTCAAGGAAGGCGACGAGATCATCGTCAGCCGCAAGGCCACCGGCACGCTTGTGATCGACAACCTCGAGGACGGCCGCAACCTCTACCTGGTCGGCACCGGCACCGGCCTTGCTCCGTTCCTCAGCGTGATCAAGGATCCCGAGACCTATGACCGCTTCGAGAAGGTCGTGCTGCTGCACGGCTGCCGCCGCGTCAAGGAGCTCGCCTATGGCGAGATGATCACCGAGCGGCTGCCGCAGGACGAATTGATCGGCGAATTGGTGCGCGACCAGCTGATCTACTACCCGACCGTGACGCGCGATCCTTTCCGCAACCGCGGCCGCATCACCGACCTCATCACCTCGGGCAAGCTGTTCGCCGACATCGGCCTGCCAGCGCTCGATCCCGCGCATGACCGCGTCATGATCTGCGGCTCGCCGGCGCTGGTCGCCGACACCCGCACGCTGCTGAATGGCCGCGGCTTCGTCGAGGGCAATCACGGCGAGCCCGCGCAGTTCGTGGTCGAGAAAGCGTTCGCCGAGCGCTGATCTTCGCACTGATCTCCAGCCCCGTCATTGCGAAGAGTTCGCGACAAAATTGCAATGCAATTTTGCGCTGAAGCGACGAAGCAATCCATCTTCCGGTACAGCCGGAAGCAATGGATTGCTTCGCTCCGCTTGACAAAGCTGATGCGGCTTACGGCCGGATCGCCGGCGTCTCGATCGGCATGCCGCGCGCCCGCGACATCAGGTAGAGCTCGAGCTCGACGAGCTCCGGCGAACCATAGTCGTAGGCCTGCGCGCGGATGCCGGTGATGCAGGCGCGCAGCCGCCGCTGCAGCGATCCGAGCGATTGCCATTCCAGCCGATAGAGCGGATAGCCGGTCGGCTGCGCCTGCGTGATCGCGCTGCCCGCGAGCTTCATGTCCCAATTATCGTCGTGGCAGTTGGTGCAGCCGAGATTGAGCTGGCCCTGCCGCTGCATGAACAGCGCGCGGCCCTTCTCGGTAAACGGCGCGAGCTCCGGATCGTCGCCGGCCGCGATCGGCACGCCACGAGACTGCTGCGCGACATAGGCTGATAGCGCCAGCAGTTCGCGGCTTTCATAGGCGAATGGCGACGCCTGCTGGTGGTTGGCGCGGCAGAGGTTGATCCGCCCTTCGAGGTCAACAGGCTTTCCCAGTGCCTTCTCGAAGGCCGGATAGTGCGCCGCGACGCCTTTCATGCTGACGCGGGCATCGTTGTGACAGTCGGCGCAGGCCTTGTCCGCGCTGCCGGCCTTGCGCTTCCACAGCGCCTCGCCGTCGAGCACAAAGAGCATGCCGGGATTGGCAGTGTCTTCGTCCTGCATCGCCCTGGTGTCCGCGCTCATGAAGCTATAGCCGGAGCGGCGCTCGACTTGCGGGATCTCGGTGGCGAGCGCTGCGCCCGCCATCGCCGTCAGCAGCGCGATGCAGCCGGCAATCCTCATTCGACCGTGATCGAAGCCTGCGCGGTCTCCGAAAATCCTTTGTCGCCGATCCACTCGAATTCGAACTTGCCGCTCTCGGTCACCGTCGTGAAGAAGGTGATGAACGGATTGGCGGCGATCGCAGGATAAAGATCGGCGCGGAAGATCTCGGTGCCGTTGAAGCGGCAAGTGAAGCTCGTGACGATGTCGCGCGGCACCACGTCGCCCGACGCGGTGTGGCGATAGCCGGTCTCCATGATGTGCGACATCAGCGTCTTGATCTCGATGACGCTGCCGCGCCTGGCCTTGGCCGGCACGTTGATCAAAGCCGATGGCATCAGATCGCCTCCTCGGTGCAGGCGGCGAGCGTCACCACGACATCAGCGGTCGCCGACCAGAACGTGTCGTCGGAGAGCCGTGCAATGGCCGTGACCTTCTGGCTGTCGGCGAGGCGGATGCGGGCCGACACCTGAGCGCGCCCGGCGCGCGGTGTGAGATAGAAATTGCCGATGTTCGGCTGCGGGTTCTTCTCGTTGAAGATATGGATGCTCTTCACATACTCGTCTGCCGTCATCGGGCTGGTGACGCTAACCGTCACCGGCACGGTGTTACCGTTCTCGACCAGCGGCGGGATGTCGAGCTTGACCTTGCCGGTCCGCACGTTGGCTTCGCCGACGACATTGCGGATCGCGGACTGCAGCGTCGCGGGCGTGGCGTCGGCCGGCCGCACGATCACCAGCGCTGCGGCACCGCCCGTGAGGCTCAGGAATGTGCGACGTGTGGTGTGCTCCGAATTCGTCATTCCTAGGTCCTAGTTCCGTAGCGTTACCAGATAGGCCACGATGTCCTCGATCTGCTCCGCCGACAGGATCGGTTTGTCGCGCCATGAGGTGCCGACGCGCGTGAGCCCATCGACTCGATAGTAGGACGGCATGATCGTCGCCGCGTTGAGATGCGCCGCATCGACCAGCCGGAGCCGCAACTGTCCTTCCGACCAGCGGGCGCCGCTCCCAGTGAGGTTCGGCGCGAGGTCGCCCTGGAACGCCTGCTCCGGAAATGGGCCGCTGTGGCAGAGGATGCAAGTCGAGGAACGCTCGACGATCAGCGCACGGCCACGAGTCGCGTCGCCCTTTGTTGCCGTCAGCGGTTGCGGGATCGCATCGCCGACCACGGTATAGGGGCGCAGTGCTTCGGCGCCGGCAGGTGCGCAAGCCGCGAGTGCGACCGCTGCGAGCAGTGCCATGAGGGAGAGCCTAGCCAAAGGCCTCTCCCGTGATGGTCCTGAACCAGTCGAGCGCCTGATCGGCCTCGCGCTGGCGCACCTCGCGCGGCGCGTCAACCGGGCTCGTGGTCACCTCGGCTTCGGCATATTGATCTTCCTTCGGCTGATAGATGCCCTTCAGCGAGAAGGCGTAGCCCGGGGCGACCGTGTTGTAGCAGGCGCCATCGAGCCGCGGCGTCTCCGGCGCCTTGCCTGCAAGTGAATTCACGATCGCCGCCGCACAGGCGCGGCCTTGCGCGGCCGCGGCGGAGGCGGATTTCGGAATGCCGCCGGCGATCGCGGCATCACCGATGACGTGAATATTGGGCACGAGCTTCGAGGCAAAGCTGACCGGATCGATCGGGCACCAGCCGGTGTGGTCGGCGGCACCGGCGATCTCGGCGATGCGGCCGGCTCGCTGCGGCGGGATCACATTGGCGACCGCGGCGGTGTAGTTGCCGAAGTCGGTGACGATCTCGTTCGTCGCCGGATCGACCGCCGTCACCCGTCCACCCTGTGACAAGGCAATTCGTTCAATCATGCCGGGATAGAGTTCCGCCCAGGCCCTCTCGAACAGCTTTTGTTGCGAATAATTGTCCTTGGCGTCGAGCACCAGGATCTTTGAACGTGGCTTCCGGGCCTTCAGGTAATGCGCGATCAGGCTGGCGCGCTCGTAGGGCGCCGGCGGGCAGCGTAGCGGCGCGGCGGGGACGGCGATCACGACGAGGCCGCCATCGTCCATGGCTTCGAGCTGCCCGCGCAGCAGCATGGTCTGCGCGCCGGCCTTCCAGGCGTGCGGCATCTTCTCCGCCGCCGCCTCGTCATAGCCGGAGAGCGCGTCGAAGCGCATGTCGATGCCAGGGGCGAGGACAAGCCGGTCATAGAAGAGGGAGGTGCCATCAGAGAGAACGATGCTGCGCGCCTGCGCGTCGACCTTGGTGGCTGCCTGTGCGGCAACTGCGATGCCGTCGGCTGCGACCTTGCCGTAGGTGAATTGCTGCGCGGAAAGCTCGCGCAGGCCTGCGATCACCT
The DNA here is from genome assembly GCF_000426785.1 of Bradyrhizobium sp. th-b2. Taxonomy (NCBI): domain Bacteria; kingdom Pseudomonadati; phylum Pseudomonadota; class Alphaproteobacteria; order Hyphomicrobiales; family Nitrobacteraceae; genus Bradyrhizobium; species Bradyrhizobium sp. th-b2. Next base: position 223,948 of record NZ_AUGA01000002.1, on the reverse strand, counting down.
CGTTGCTGAACGGGCAGGCGGTGAAAATCTTGTTCGGCTCGATCAGCGTGACCTGGAATTTTGCATCGAGCCGCCGCAGTGCCCGCGCGCAGGCCGCACCGCCGAAGCCGCCGCCGATCACCGCGATCCGCGGCGCGCCCTGCGCCAATGACGGACGCGCCAATGCGGCCGCTGCTGCGATGGCAGCGGCGCCACGGACGACATCCCTGCGCGTCTGAAGACGCGAGACGGCCATGCACGATAATCCTGAGGAGGGGGCGGCGGCCGCTCGGGCCGCCGCTTCTGGTTTGATCAGGCGAAGCTGATGTTCTGGTTGCGCAGCGGGAAGCTGCGGATGCGTTTTCCCGTCGCCGCGAAATAGGCGTTGAGCACCGCCGGCGCCGCGACGCCGATGGTCGGTTCGCCCACGCCGCCCCAGAACCCGCCGCTCGGCACCATCACCGATTCCACCTTCGGCATTTCGTTGATGCGCATCGAGTTGTAGGTGTCGAAGTTGGTCTGCTCGATGCGGCCGTCCTTCACGGTGCAGCCGCCGTAGAAGAGCGCGCTGAGGCCGTAGACGAACGAGCCCGCGATCTGCCGTTCCACCTGCGCCGGATTGACGACATAGCCGGGATCGGTGGAGGCGACGATGCGGTGCACCTTGATCTTGCTGCCGTCGGTCACCGAGATCTCGGCGGCGCCGGCAACATAGCTGCCATAGCCCATCACCTGCGCGATGCCGCGATAGACGCCCTGCGGCGCCGGCGTGCTCCAGCCGATCTTCTCGGCCACGGCGTTGAGCACCGCGAGATGCTTGGGGTTCTTGCCCATCAGCTTGCGGCGGAATTCGAGCGGGTCCTGGCCGGCAGCCAGCGCCAGCTCGTCCATGAAGCATTCCATGTAGATCGCGTTGTGATTGACGTTGACGCCGCGCCAGAAGCCCGGCGGGACGTGCGGGTTGCGCATCGAATGCTCGACCAGCAGATTCGGCACCGAATAGCCGATCGCGGCCTCGCCGGCTTGTGCGACGCCCTGGAACGCGGCGGGGTCCATGCCGTTCTGCAGCGCTTCCGGGCGCACCGAGAACAGGATGGATTGGCCGGACAGCCGGTAGTGCAACGCGACCAGGTTGTTGTCGGCATCGAACGCGCCGGTCAGCTTGCACTGCGTGATCGGGTGATACTTGCCGTGCTGCATGTCCTCTTCGCGCGACCACAACAGCTTGATCGGCGTGCCTGGCATCTGCTTGGCGATCGCGACCGCCTGCCGCACATAGTCGGTCATGCCGCGCCGGCCGAAACCGCCGCCGAGCATCAGCTTGTGCACGTCGACCTTGTCCGCCGGCAGGCCCGAGGCCTCGAGCGCTGCGGCGAACGCCGCCTCGCCATTCTGGGTGCCGCACCACACCTCGCATCTATCAGGTGTGTAGAGCACGGTGGCGTTCATCGGCTCCATCGTGGCGTGGTTCTGGTAGGGGTAGCTGTAGACCGCCTCGACCTTCTTGGCTGCGGTGGCGATGGCCGCCTTTGCGTCGCCGTTCTGGTTGCCGACATAGGCCGGCTGCGCATTGTCGAGACCCTCGGCGAGCCAGTTCGCAATCGTCTCGCTGGAGACTTTTGCGTTGGGGCCTTCGTCCCAGACGACCGGCAGCGCATCCAGTGCGGTCTTGGCGTGCCACCAGGTGTCGGCGACGACGGCAACGGCGCTGTCGCCGACCGGCACCACCTTCTTGACGCCCTTCATGCCGGCGATCTTGGCTTCGTCAAAACTCTTCACCTTGCCGCCGAACACCCGGCAGTCCTTGATCGCGGCGTTCAGCATGCCCGGCAGCTTGACGTCGATGCCGTAGGTCATCTTGCCGGTGGTCTTGTCGACGGTGTCGAGCCGCTTCAGGCCCTTGCCGGCGATGGTCCAGTCCTTCGGGTCCTTCAGCTTGACGTCGGCCGGCGGCTCGAGCTTGGCCGCCGCCTCCGCGACCTTGCCGTAGGTCGTGGTCTTGCCCGACGGCGTGTGGGTGATGACGCTCTTCGCGGCCTTGCATTCGGAAGCAGGCACCTTCCACTCATTGGCCGCCGCCTGGATCAGCATCACGCGTGCGATGGCGCCGCCCTTGCGGACATAGTCCTGCGAGGTGCGGATGCCACGGCTGCCGCCGGTCGAGAAATCGCCCCAGGCGCGCTTGCGGGCGACGCTCTGGCCGGGCGTCGGATATTCGGTGGTGACCTTCGACCAGTCGCACTCCAATTCCTCGGCGACGAGCTGGGCGAGGCCGGTGAGGGTGCCCTGTCCCATCTCGGAGCGGGCGATGCGGATCACCACGGTGTCGTCGGGCCGGATCACGACCCAAGCGTTGACTTCCGGTGCACCGTCGGCCGCGCGCACCACGGAGGGGCCGCCGAACGGAAGATCGAGGCCGAGCGCGAGACCGGCGCCGGCGGTTGCCGTGCTGATCACGAAGGCGCGGCGATTGAGCCTTGAAGAGAGCTTTGGCATGACGTGCTGATTCATTGCTGCTTCCTCATGCGTTCGCGGCAGCATGAATCGCCTCGCGCACCTGCTGGAAGGTGCCGCAGCGGCAGATATTGGTGATGGCGTCGTTGATGTCGTCGTCGGTCGGCTTCGGGTTCTCCTTCAGCAGCGCCGCCACGGCCATGATCATGCCGCTCTGGCAATAGCCGCATTGCGGCACGTCGTCGGCGATCCAGGCGAGCTGAACCTTGTGCATCACGCCGCCCGCCGCGAGGCCCTCGATGGTGGTGATGTCCTTGCCGGCGGCTTCGCTCACCGTGACGCCGCAGGAGCGCATCGCGACGCCGTCGATGTGAACGGTGCAGGCGCCGCACTGTGCAATGCCGCAGCCGTATTTGGTCCCGGTCAGTCCGACATTCTCGCGAATCGCCCACAGCAGTGGCGTGTCGTCCTCGACGTCTACGTTGATTGTTTTGCCGTTTATTTTGAGATTTGCCATCGCTTTTCCCTGAATAGTCCAATCCACCGATTGGACTGCGGCGCGATGGTGGCCTTGAAACTGGAACGGTTCAAATCAAGAAAATGCGCTCGCAACGCGGAAGAAAGTTGATGACGTGGTGTTTGGTCGCGCGCCCCGCGCGCGCAACATGGCTGTCATGTCTTTTGCGGTGAGGCGACTACCAAACGCAGGAAACTCATGACACTGCCGAGCGCGGCAAATCCGGCACCGAGTGCCAGCGCGACGATGGCGCCCTCGCGGTCGGCCAGTGCGAAGCAGAGTGCGGCGAGTGCGGCGCCGGTGGTCTGCCCGGTCAGCCGCGCGGTCGCGACAATGCCGCTGGCGCTGCCGCTGCGATGTGACGGGGCGCTCGACATGATCGCCTTCATGTTCGGGGTCTGGAAGAAACCGAAGCCGATGCCGCAGATCATCGTGCGCCAGACGATGTTGGCGACGCTGGGCTCTCCCGGCAGGGTCGCGAGCAGCACCATGCCAAGCCCGAGCAGCAGCATGCCGATGCCGCCGAGGATGCCGGCCGGATAGCGGTCGGACAGCCGGCCGCCGATCGGCGCCATGAAGGCAACCACCAGCGGCCACGGCGTCATGAAAAAGCCGGTCTCGACCTGCGAGCGGTGCAGTATGTCCTCGAAGTAGAACGGCAGCGAGACGAAGGCGAGGCCCTGCACAGCAAACGAGCAGACGGCGGTCGCGGCCGACAGCGCGAAGATCGGCCGGCGAAACAGGTCGATCGGCAGCATCGGCGCCGGATGATCGGCATGCCGCCGGGTCAGGATCCAGCCGAACAGGATCGCGCCGACAAGCTCGGCGATGACAAGCGCAGGCGCCGTCTTGTGGGCGGCGCTGCCGATGCCGATGATGAAGAGGCCGAGGCAGGCGCAGGCCAGCGCGGCGCCGGCGAAGTCGAAGGCGTGGGTGGCGCGCGGTGTCTTGGGCAGCGTCTTCATGCCGATCAGCAAGGCTGTGATGCCGAAGGGAATGTTGACGGCGAACAGCCAGGGCCATGGACCGACAGCGAGGATTCCCGACGCGATCGTTGGTCCCAACGTAAACGCGGTCGCGACGACGAGCGCATTGTGGCCGAAGCCGCGGCCGAGCATCCGGCTCGGATAAACGAAGCGCACCAGCGCGGTGTTGACGCTCATCAGGCCGCTGGCGCCGAGCCCCTGCAAGGTGCGCGCGACCAACAGGCTCGGCAGCGACCACGCCAGAGCGCAGCCGAGGGATGCCAACGTGAACAGCAGGAGGCCGCCGAGATAGATGCGCTGATGGCCGACAATTTCGCCGAGCGCGCCGAGCGGCAGCAGCGTCGCGACCAGGGCGATCTGATAGACGTTGACGACCCATACCACCTCGGCGGGGCTGACATGCAGATCGTTGGCGATCGCGGGCAGCGCGATGTTGGCGATCGCGGTATCGAGTGAGGCCATCGCCAGCGCCGTGAAGATCGCCGCCACCGCCCAGCGTCGGGTTTCCCACGGCAATCCATCGGTGATAGGCGCCGCAGCCGCGCCGGTGGTGGGGGTCTTTTCGAGCATGCCTGACAATGTCTCCGGGGCGCCATGTACTACGCCGGCACCCCGTTCCCCAGCCGCGCCGCTGCATGATGCGTATGCGAAGCGGCCGGGCGCGGTCAGTGGTCCCGGTGCGGCCCGAACAGATAACCCTCGATCGCGCGCAGGACCCGGCGGTTCGCGGCGGCATTTGACAGGTCCTGCTGCAGGGCATGGTCGACCATGGCGCGGCTGATCACGATCAGGTCCTCGATGATTTCGTCGTCGACGGGCCTTGCGATCTCGCGACGGTGCCGGGCGAGCAGGGCGGCGACCAACTCCTTCAATTCGCTGGCCGCCGAAGAGTCTGATGACGCCGGGCGCAGGCGATCCTCCTCGGTCTCCAGGATGCGGTTGAGCCCGGCTCGCTCGGCATGCGCCTCGAGCTGAGCGCGAATGATGAGGTTGAGCGACGCGGTCAGGCTCCTGCCCTCGGACGCTGCGACCGCGTCCCGCACCTTGGCCAGCAGCGCGTCCTCGAACCGGCCGATCAAAGCCAGCGTCAGCGCGTCCTTGTTGGGAAAGTACTGGTAGACCGAGCCGACGCTGATCCCGCCGCGCTCGGCCACCGCATTGGTGTTGTAACCCTCGAGCCCGCGTTGCTCCAAAACGCGAGCCGCCGCTTCCAGAATGACCGCCACGGTTTCCCGCGAACGCTGCTGCAGCGGCTGTTTTCGGGCCTTTATGCGCCGCTTCGCCGGCATTGAGAGTCGCTCCTGAACGCGAGTTGCAGAATATGAGTAATTGCTCACATTATGAACGTGAAAGGAGAACTGATCAATGGTCACACCGCAAACGACGTCGTCCCCCGTGCTTCCCGAGCACGCGGACGATCCGCACAATTTTCACATCTTCGTCATGGTCAAGACCACGCGGCACTGGCTCGATCTGAAGACCGAGCAGCGCCTCGCCTTCCTGCACGAGGAGGTCATTCCGCTGCTCCGGCGCCGTCCCGAGCTGAGGGTGCGCTGGTTCGAGCCGGAGGCCTTCTCGACCAGGGCGACCGACGTCATGATCTGTGAAACAAGCGACCTCTCGGCCTGGGCCTGGTTCTGCGACCATTTGCGCGAGACGAGGTTTTGGGATCATTACTTCGAAGTGCTCGACATCATGCCGGCGCTCGAAGGCAATTATCTCGCCTAGAGCCGAACGCCGGCCCGGATCGTTTCGGGCCGGCGCGTCGGCAGGGTGCGGCCGAGGGCGCTCTTGCGGTGAAGTTTCTTCGCTTTTTCAGAATTATCTCTCTGATCGAGAGAGGGTGAAACGAGAAGCAAACCTCGGACAAATCATGTCGCGAGAATGCGAAGCTATGGCCCACATTGTCATCGCCCGGCTCGACCGGGCGATCCAGTACGCCGCGGCCCATCGGCTCAATCACCGACGTCTCTGGAATACTGGATCACCCGCTTTCGCGGGTGATGACACCGAACTAGCCGTTTGACAGGTGAATCAAACCGACCCGTCATCCCCGCACAAAGGCGGAGCCTTTGCGCGGGGATGACGGGACTGATAGCAGCGGCGTCCAAACATTCAATTCGTGTCCCGCGCTGCGTCACAGAATCGCGCCGAGACGACTTTCGGATAGCTTGCGTCACAGTCGCGATCGACTACGCTTGGTATGCAAGCAGGCGCGACGTCAGATCGCGCCGCAAGAGGGGACGCGCGCATTGCACGGACAGGCCGACGGGCGCAGCGATGCCATGCGAAGCGCCGGCGAGGGAACTCGGCGCCGCGCATTCACCGGCCTTTGGGTCGCAGCACTGCTGGCGATCCTCACCTTCCTGGTGATCTATCCCGTTTTCATGCTGCTGCTCGGCGCGCTCACCGACACCAATCCGGTGGTCGACGGCATCCGTCTCAGCCTGAGCCATCTGTCGATCGCCAATTTCCTCGCCGTGCTCGCCAATCCGAACGTCGCCGAAGCGCTGCTCAACACGCTGATCGCCTGCGGCGGCGGCACCGTGATCGCGGTCGCGATCGGGCTGTTGTTCTCCTGGATCGTGGTCCGCACCAACACGCCTTTCAAGGGCTTCATCGCCGCGGCCAGCATCCTGCCGCTGTTTGCGCCGCCGCTGGTCGCCGGCGTGGCCTGGGCCATCCTCGGCTCGCCAAAGACCGGGCTGATCAACACGATGTTCAAGTGGATGGGCTCCGACCTGCGCATCGATCTCTATTCGATGTGGGGCCTGGTGTTCGTGTTCGGCATCTACTACGCGCCCTATGTCTACATGTTCACCTCCTCGGCGCTGCGCAACATGGACCCGAGCCTGGAGGAGGCCGCGGAAATCTCCGGCGCCAGCGCGTTCGCCACTTTGTTCACGGTGACGTTCCCGCTGATCATGCCGGCGATCGTCTCGGGCATGCTGCTGTCGTTCATCGTGATGCTCGGCATCTACGGCATTCCCGCCGTGCTCGGCGCGCCGACCAACCTGAACGTGCTCACGACCTACATCTTCAAGCTCACCAACTGGTCGCCGCCGCTCTACAACACCGCAGCCGCCGTGGCGATCATCCTGATGGTGGTCACGGGCCTCCTGGTCTATCTCCAGCAGAAATTGCTGAGCGGACGCAGCTACACGACCGTGGCGGGCAAGGCGTTCCGGCCGCGCAGCCTCGATCTCGGGCCGTGGCGCTGGCTGACCTTCGCGCTCGGGATCGGCTATCTCCTCATCGTCGTGGTGCTGCCGTCGCTGGCGCTGATCGTCGCGGCGTTCCGCAAGTTCATGTTCATCCGCGACGCCGCGAGCCTGTTCGACATGCGGCAGTATTCGCTGGTGCATTTCGAGAGCATCTTCGACAATCCGCTGACGATGCGGTCGATCTACAACGCGGTCGAGGTCGGCGTCATCACGGCGGTGGTCGGCGGCGCGCTCGCCTTTGCGATCGGCTACACCATCCATCGCACCCGCGTCAGCGGCCGCAGCGCCATCGATCTGATCTCGACAGTGCCGGTCGCGATCCCCGGGCTCGTGGTCGGCGTCGCCTATCTCTGGGCCTGGATCGGCGTGCCCGGCGGGCTCTACGGCACGATCTGGATTCTCGCGCTGGCCTTCATCGCGCGCTTCATGCCCGACACCGTGAAGGCGCTGTCGACCTCGTTCCTGCAGATCCATCGCGAGCTCGAGGAGGCCGCCTGGGTCTGCGGCCGGGGCATGCTCGGTACCATCAGGACGATCGTGCTGCCGCTGGCGCGGCCGGGCGTGCTGGCGTCGATGACGCTGCTGTTCGTGCTGGCGATCCGCGAGCTCGGCTCGTCGCTGTTCCTTTACACCAGCAACACCATGGTGATGTCGGTGCTGCTGCTCGACTATTACGAGGGCGGCAATATCGGAAAGACCGCGGCCTTCAGCCTGGTGCAGACGGTGCTGCTCGGTGTCCTGATCGGCGGCGCCAACTGGCTGTCGCGCGGTGCCGCACAGGGCAATGTGGCGCGGACCGGATAATAACAAGAAGAGGGAAGGATTGGCGATGGATAGACGGACCTTCACCACACTGGCCACTATACTCGCCTTGGCGGGCGTCGCGACATTCGCGCCGGCGCCGGCCGCATCGGCGCAGGAGTTCGGGTCGCCGGAATTGATCGCAGCCGCGAAGGCCGAAGGCAAGCTCGTCTTCTACACCGCGAACTTCGCCGAGATCGAGCAGCAGGTGATCAAGGCGTTCAACAAGCGCTTTCCGGAGATCAAGGTCGAGATGGTGCGCGCCCCCGGCGGCCAGCTGATCACCCGTGTGAAGACGGAGGCCGCCGCCGGCAAGCTGATCGCCGATGTCGTCGACCACTCCGACCGCGCGCTGATGCAGCCGCTGGAAGACTTGTTCCAGGACTATGCGCCGCCGAACGCGGCCGATTACGATCCGCACGCGCTGATCTCGCCAAAATATTGGCCCCGCGCCACCATCGCCTGGTCGATCGGCTACAACACCGAGCTGGTGAAGGATCCGCCGAAATCCTGGATGGATCTGACCAAGCCGCAATATGACAAGCTGATCGGGCAGGTGTTCGCGCAGTCCGGCGGCACGACGTGGACCCGGATCATGTTCGAGCGCCAGGTGCTCGGCGAGGGGTACTGGGCCAGGCAGGCCGCGACCCATCCCGTGCTTTATCCCTCCGGCGCGCCGACGGCCGATGCCCTGGTGCGTGGCGAGATCGCGATAGCTCCGCTGCTCTACAACGTGATCTATCAAAAGAAGAAGGACGGCGCGCCGATCGAGATTTTCTTTCCGCCCGAAGGCGCTCCGGTCAATCCCTATGCGAGCGGCATTCCGAAGACGGCCGCCCATCCCAACGCGGCAAAGCTGTTCCTGAACTGGTGCCTGTCGAAGGAAGGGCAGACCTTCATGATCAAGGAGCTCGGCAATCTCACTTCGTTGAAGGAGCCGCCGGCGTTTCCGGAGGGGTTCGATCCCAAGGTGGTCAAGCTCTGGTATCCGAAGTTCGACGACTATGTGAAGCTGCACGCGGCGTGGGTTGCGGAGTGGGACAAGACGTTCGGTTACCGGCAGTAAGCTGATGGTGAAGCGATGACGGCGACGCTCGAGGTCAGCGATCTCAGGAAGCAGTTTGCGATCGGCCGCCCGGCGATCGACGGCGTCAGCTTTGCCGTGCCGGCAGGCGAGATCGTGGTGCTGCTCGGGCCGTCCGGCTGCGGCAAGACCACGACGTTGCGCTGCGTCGCCGGGCTCGAGCATCCAACCGGCGGCGAGATCAGCATTTCCGGGCGGGTGGTGTCGTCGCCGGCGCGCGGCATCCTTGTGCCGCCGCGCGCGCGCAACCTCGGCATGGTGTTCCAGTCCTATGCGGTGTGGCCGCATATGACTGTGCGGCAGAACGTGATCTATCCGCTGAAGCATCGGAAGATCGGGCGTGCTGACGCCGGGCGCATGGTCGAGGAGGCGCTGGCGCTGGTCGGACTGTCCGAGTATGCCGACCGGCCGGTGGTTGCGCTGTCGGGAGGCCAGATGCAGCGCGTCGCGCTCGCGCGCAGCATGGTGTACCGACCGCAACTTCTGCTGCTCGACGAGCCGCTGTCGAACCTCGATGCGAAATTGCGCCTGCGGCTGCGCGACGACCTCCGCGTCATTCTCAAGCAGACCGGGATGACCGCGCTCTATGTCACCCATGATCAGGCCGAGGCGGTCGTGCTCGGCGACCGGATCGGCGTGATGCGCGACGGCAAGCTGTTGCAAATGGACACGCCCGACATGATCTACAACCACCCGGCCGATCTGTTCGTCGCCAATTTCACCGGCGCGACCAACGAGCTCGCGGGCACGCTGGTCGCCTGCAACGACCGCTACGGCATGGTCGATTTCGGCGACGGCAGGCAAGGGGAGGTCGCCCTATGCCAGACGCTGAAACCCGACGAGAAGGTCCGCGTCGCGCTGCGGCCCGAGAATATCGCGATCGGCCGCCCCGATGGCGCCAACACGTTCTCGGCAAAGGTGCTGGACCGTCGCTATCAGGGCACCCAGACCGCCTACGGCATCGAGCTGTTCGGCAAACGGCTGGAGGCCATCGAGCTCGGCACCGCCGCGCGCCATCAGGTCGGCGTCGAGGCACAGGTCGCGCTGCCGCGTGAATGCCTGTGGGCCTATCGCGACAACGGGCCGGCATCGCATGACTAATGGCGCCCCGGTCGGATGGAGTTAACGCATCCTGAATGCGCTGAAGTCGATTCAATTTTAGCGACCTGGACCCCGGTACTTTTACGTCCTTCCGGTATGCTGCCGGTCGTATCGGGGGAGACCATGCCGTTCGGGAGATTCAAGTCTGGCGCTGCATCGATCTCCGATGCCGTCTATCTGGAGGTTATCGGCAATCTTTACGGGACCACGGTTCCGATCCTGATTGCAGGCGGTTGCCTGGCGATTGTCGGCGCGATCTCGGTCAGCGCGACCGGGGACCGCCTCTCCGCGGCACCGACGATCGTTGGCGTTGTCGTCGCTGTCGTACGGTTGCTCGGCGTGCTTGCATTCCGGACCGAAACGCGTCGCAGGCCGCTGCTTGATCGGGCCGAGGCCGCCGTCTGGGAATGGCGTTACGCGGTCGGTAGCGTCGCCACCGCCCTGATCATCGGGTTATTGGCCGGCCGGAGCCTGTTCGTCGGCGACGCCATCTGCCTAGTGATGGCGGTCGGCATCGCCTTTGGCTTCAGCGCGGGGACCGTCGCGCGGCTGTCGTTGCGGCCGGTGGTGGCGATCCTGGATTTCGCGGCGGTGGGTCTGCCTGCGGTCGTTGCGAGCTTCATGAAAGCATCGGATGTGCCGCATATCGCGCTGGGCGTCATGTTCCTGGTCTTCATCGTCGCGGGCGTCGAGATGGTTCGCCTGTCCTACGACAATACGCTGAACCAGATGTCGCTGAAGCGGAAGTTCGAACAGCTTGCGCGTCTCGACCCCATGACCGGCCTGCTCAACCGGTCGGTGCTTGCCACCGACCTTGCCGAGATCATCGTAGAACGCGGCAGCGCGATGGTCGCGGTCCATGCCATCGACCTCGATCATTTCAAAGCCGCCAATGACCGCTTTGGTCATCCGGTCGGCGATGCCCTGCTGCGGCAGGTGGCGGCAAGATTGTCGTCGCTTGCCGGCCGATCCGATCTCGTGATCCGCATGGGCGGCGACGAATTCATTCTGCTGCAGGGGGCGCCGCAGTCCCGCGGCGATGCCGAAGCCATGGCGCAGCGGATATACGAGATGGTCAGCGCGCCCTATCGGGTCGGCGATCATGAGATCGTCATCGGGGCCAGCATCGGCATTGCCCTGTCGCCGGACCACGGCAGGACCGTCGAGGCGCTGCTGTCCCGGTCCGACGCGGCGCTGTATCGGGCGAAGGAGCGTCGCGGCGGCTACGTCTTCGCGGCCGAGCCGGCACGCGCGAATGGCGATCGCAGCCGCCAGCGCGCCGCCTGACGTCGCCGAAGGCCAGGCGCATTCGGATCATCGCGGAATGATGCAAACCAGGATCTATTGCAGCGCCATTCCCGCGGTCTTGATCACGGTCGTCAGCTTTTGCTGGTCGGCCTTCATCAGTTCGGCAAGTTCATCGAGCGACATCGGCTTGCCCGGAATGTTGGCGAGCGACAGCTGGCGCTGCACGTCGGGGTTCTGCAATGCCTTGTTGATGGCCGCATTGATCTTGGCACGCAGCGGCGCCGGCGTCGCCGCCGGCACGTAGATGCCGTACCAGGGCACGTAGGCAGCTTCCGCGAACCCGGCTTCCGCGATGGTCGGGACATCGGGCAGGTCGGGCACGCGCCTGTCGGTGAAGACCGCGAGCGGCTTGACGCTGCCGGCCTTGATGTGCGGCAGCGCAAGCTCGAGCGAGACGATCTCGAAATGCATCAGGTTCGTCATCAGGTCGATCAGGGCCTGCGGCTGGCCCTTGTAACCGACATTGGTCAGCTTGATGCCCGCCACCTGAAACAGCTTCTGTGCGCTAAGGTCGATCGATGAGCCCGTGCCGGGATTGCCGAAGTTGAACTGTCCGGGCTGCTTGCGGGCCAGTTCGACGAACTCGCCGATGGTCTTCGCCGGCATCGACGGATGCACCAGCGCTACGCTCTGATTCCAGACCGCAAGGCCGACGCACCGAAAATCCTTTGCCGCGTTCCAGCCGGCATCCTTGTAGAGGTCCGGGTTGACCAGCAGCGCCGGGCCGGTGACGATCCAGGTGTAGCCATCCGCCTCGCTGCGTGCGACCGCCGATGTGCCGATATTGCTGTTGCCGCCGGGCCGCGCCTCCACCACGACGGTCTGCTTCCAGTCGCGGCCGACCTGCTCGGTCACCGCGCGCGCGACGATGTCGACGATGCCGCCAGCAGGGTAGGGCACGATGATGTGGATCGGCCGGCTCGGATAATTGTCCTGCGCCCAAGCCGCCGTGCTGCCGGATGCCGCCGCGATCATGGCCGCAAGCAAGGCCATGGCGGTTGTGATGCCGCGCATCTCTCCCTCCCGATGTCTCCCGCATCGTTGGTGCGATGCGTCTTGTTGGGCATGATCTTATCGGAAAACCGCTTCACACTTTTCCGGATCATGCCTCTAGCTATTGGCCACCAGCGAGCGGATGCTGCGGGCGAGCCCGAGGATGCGCGGCCCGCATTCGCGCTCGATCTGCTCGGCGCTGAAGCGGAACGAGGGGATGCCGCAATTGACCGACAGGCATTCGCCGGTGGGCGTGCGATAGAGCGGCGCGGCGACGCCGAAAATCTCGCGCCGCCATTCGCCGAGCGAGACCGCGAAGCCGCGCTCGTTGCAGAGCGCGATGTCCGGCAGCGTGCGCCGTTCGACATAGTCGAGCTCTTCGGGGCGTTCGGCCTTCACGCGGGCGACATAGGCGTCAAGTTCGTCCTTGGTGAACAGCGACAGCAGCGCGCGCCCGACCGCGGTCGGCGCCAGCGAGGAGACAAAGCCGACATCAGGCACGTGCGGCACCGCGTCGGTCGTGCGCAGCGTTTCGACATAGATGAAGTCGAGCCCGAACGGCATCGCGATCGACACCGTGCCGCCGGTGTAGGCGGCGAAGTCACGCATCAGGGGGCGCGCGAGCTGGCGGACCTTCAGCGACGACAGCACCGGATAGGCCGCCGCGAGCACGCCGAGCCCGAGCACGAAGCGGCCCTTGGCGTCGCGCCTGAGATAGCCGAGCTGCTCCAGCGTGTAGGTCAGGCGCGAGACCGTCGGCCGCGACAGGCCGGTGTGCTCGGCCAGCTCGGCATTCGAGAGCGGACCTGTGTGGTTGCGGAAGGCGGCCAACACATCGAGCCCATGCGCCAGGGTGGTCGCAAAGGAGGGATCCGCTTGGGGTTCGAGCGAGGACAATGCCGCCATGCGAAATAATGGTCTTAAATGCTCTGGAATGTCAATATATCGAAATGGATTTGCAAATCGTTTCGATATAGCCTTATCTTCCGGCCAAAAGGACGGGAGGCGGCATGGATTTCGATCTGTCCGAACAGTCGGAGCAGTGGCGACAAAATCTATCGGCCTTCTTCGATAAGGAGGTGCTGCCGCGCCACCGCGCCTGGCTCGACCACGTCCGCGAGCACAGCGACACGCCGCCGTTCATGGCCGAGCTGCAGCAGAAGGCGCGCGCGGCGGGCCTGTGGAATCTCGGCCTGCCCGAGCTCGCCACCGATGAGCCGGGCACGCGTCTCTCCAATCTCGACTACGCGCCGCTGGCGGAGATCATGGGGCGGCTGTTCTGGGCGCCGGAGGTGTTCAACTGCCAGGCGCCCGATGTGCCGAACATGATCGCGTTGCAGGCCTGCGCGACGCCGGAGCAGAAGCAGCGCTGGCTGCATCCGCTGCTCAACGCCGAGACCCGCTCCGCCTTCGGCATGACCGAGCCCGATGTCGCTTCGTCCGATGCCACCAACATCGCAACGCGGATGGTCCGCGACGGCGATCACTACATCATCAACGGCCGGAAGTGGTTCATCACCGGTGCCGCGCATCCGCGCTGCAGCTTCCTGATCGTGATGGGTGTGACCGATGCCGGCGCCGAGCGCACCAGCCGGCATTCCTGCATTATCGTGCCGATGGATGCACCGGGCGTGCGGCTGGTGCGGCGGCTGCGCTGGATGGGCTGCGAAGATCATACAGCCCCGATCGGCGAGCTGGTGTTCGACAATGTCCGGGTGCCTGCGGAGAATCTGCTCGGCGCCGAAGGCGAGGGTTTCAAGGTCGCGCAGACCCGGCTCGGGCCGGCGCGTATCCACCATTGCATGCGCTCGATCGGGCTTTGCGAGCTGCTGATCGAGCTGATGATGGCGCGCGCCGCGGAGCGCAGCGCGTTCGGCCGCACGGTGATCCAGTACGATACCGTGCAACGCTGGATCGCCGAAGCCCGCGTCGAGCTGGAGCAGGCGCGGTTACTTGCCTGGCGCTGCGCCTGGCGGCTGGATCGGGCCGGCCATCACGGCGCCTGGCGCGACGTCTCGCTGATCAAGGTCGCGGTGCCCGCGATGCTGCAGAAGATCGCCGACCGCGCGATGCAGGTGTTCGGCGCGATGGGCGGCTCCGACGACACGCCGATCCACCAGGCGCTGGCGTGGGGGCGGCTGCTGCGGATCGGCGACGGGCCGGACGAGGTGCATCTGCGGCAGATCTTCCGGATGGAGCCGATGCCGGAATGGTCGATCGCCAGCTCGCCCTATCTTGCTGCACATCCCGCCTGAGCGGCGCTACAGTGTCCACCGAATTTCCTGAAAGAGGCGCTTTCCGATGACGATGACCGAGCAAGCCCGCGACGCAAAACCCTCCGCGATCGATAAGGAGCTGCTGCGCCTGAAATATCAGGAGGAGCGCAACAAGCGGCTGCGTCCCGACGGCAATGACCAGTATCTCCAGATCAAGGGCCAGCTCGCGCACTATCTCGACGATCCCTACACGCCGGTCGCAGAGCGTGCGCCGAAGACCGATCACGTCACCTTCGCCTTCATCGGCGGCGGCTTTGCCGGGCTCGCCACCGCGGCGCGGCTGACCGAGGCCGGTGTCAAGGATGTCCGCATTGTCGAGAAGGGCGGCGATTTCGGCGGCACCTGGTACTGGAACCGATATCCCGGCGCACAATGCGACACGGCCTCGATGGTCTACATGCCGCTCTTGGAAGAGACCGGCCACATGCCGTCGGAGAAATACGCGCACGCGCCCGAAATCCTCGCGCATTGCCAGCGGATCGGCCGGCAGTTCAATCTCTACGACAATGCGCTGTTTCACACCGAGGTGACGAGCCTCGATTGGGATGCGGCGCAATCGCGCTGGATCGTCCGCACCACCAGGGGCGACGTTTTCACCGCGCAGTATGTCGGCATCGGCACTGGGCCGCTGCATGTGCCGAAGCTGCCCGGCATTCCCGGCATCGATCGCTTCAAGGGCCACTCGTTCCACACCAGCCGCTGGGATTACGATTACACCGGCGGCGATCCCAAGGGCGCACCGATGACGAAGCTTGCCGACAAGCGCGTCGGGATCATCGGCACCGGCGCAACGTCGGTGCAGTGCATTCCGTACCTCGCGCGCGCCTGCAAGGAGTTCTACGTGTTCCAGCGCACGCCATCGTCGGTCGACGTGCGCGGCAACGGCCCGATCGATCCCGACTGGTTTGCCGATATCGCGACGCCGGGCTGGCAACAACGCTGGCTGGAGAATTTCACCGCCAACCAGGCCGGCGGATCGGCCGAGGAAGATCTGGTGCAGGACGGCTGGACCGATCTGTCGAAGCGGATCCGCGCCAAGGTCATGCTGCTGCCGCGCGAGCAGAGGACCCTGGAGAACATGCGGGCTGCCTTCGAGGATTCCGACTTCGAAAAGATGGAGGAAATCCGCAACCGGGTCGACACCATCGTCGGCGACCGCGAGACGGCCAAGAACCTCAAGGCCTGGTACGGCCAGCTCTGCAAGCGGCCATGTTTCCACGACGCCTATCTTCAGGCCTTCAACACGCCGGGCACGCATCTGGTCGATACCGACGGCAAGGGCGTCGAGGAGATCACCGAGAACGGGATCGTCGTCGCGGGCAAGGAATACGCGCTCGACTGCATCATCTACGCGTCGGGATTCGAGGTCGGGACCGAATACCGCAGGCGCGCGGGCTTCGATCTGACCGGCCGCGACGGCATCAAGCTGTCGGAGCATTGGGCCGAGGGCATGCGCACCAAGCACGGCATCCACGTGCATGGCTTTCCGAACGTCTTCTTCGTGCAGCCGACGCAGGGCGCCAATCTGATCTCCAACGTGCCGCACAATCTGACCGAAGCGGCGCGCACCATCGCCTTGATGGTCGGCCATGCCAAAGATAACGGCTTCAAGGAGATCGAAGTCAGCAAAGAGGCTGAGGATCGCTGGGTCGAGCTGCTGTTGACCAGCGTCGGCCGGATGATCGGCGGACCCGATTGCACACCCGGCTACTACAACAACGAGGGCCGCGAGCCGGGTCCAGCTGCCAAGCTCAATGTCGGCCATCCCTCGGGCGCGTTGGCCTACTTCAAATACATCGACGGCTGGCGCAACAGCGGCCAGTTCGAAGGCGTGCAATTCCGCTGAGTGAAGCGCGATCGAGACCGATTTCCGCCAGTCAAGGGAGTGCTTGAGGATGACCCAGACAACCGCCGCCGAAATGTCGCACGGACTTCCGAAGCCAGCCTCCGCGTCCGTCATCGCGCAACACGAGGCGACGCTGAAGGCGTTGCCGTTCGCCGACACCAGGGATTTCGACGACGCCGCGCGCGGCTTCCTCGGCACCATCGAGAACGCGCGCGTCTCCTCGGCCCAGGGCAGGGTGGTCTGGAGCCTTGAGCCTTACGGCTTCCTCACCGACGAGAAGGCGCCTGCGACCGTCGATCCGAGCCTGTGGCGGCAGTCGCGGCTCAATATGCATCACGGCCTGTACGAGGTGGTGCCGGGCGTCTACCAGGTGCGCGGGCTCGACATCGCCAACATGACGCTGATCGAGGGCGACAAGGGCGTCACCGTGGTCGACACGCTGACCTCGATCGAGGGCGCACGCGCCGCGATGGAGCTGTACTTCCAGCATCGCGGCAAACGGCCGGTCGCCGCCGTGATCTTCACCCACACCCACACCGATCATTGGGGCGGTGCGCGCGGCGTGCTCGACGACGACATGCTGGCGGCGGGCGTGCCGATTATCGCGCCGAACTTCTTCATGGAGCACGCGGTCTCCGAGAACATCATCGCGGGTCCGGCAATGCTGCGCCGCGCGCAGTACCAGTTCGGGCCGTTCCTCGCCAAGGGCGTCCGCGGCCAGGTCGATTGCGGCCTCGGCAAGACCATGGCGGCGGGCGGCGTGGCGCTGCTGCGGCCGACCGATTTGATCATCGCGACCGGCGATACGCGCATCATCGACGGCGTCGCGCTCGAATTCCAGATGGCGCCGAACAGCGAGGCGCCGGCGGAGATGCATTTCTTCATCCCGCGCTACAAGCTGCTGAACCTCGCCGAGAACTGCACGCATAATTTCCACAATCTGCTGCCGTTCCGCGGCGCCGATGTGCGCGATGCGCTGGCCTGGTCGAAATATCTCGGCGAGGCGCTGCAGATGTGGGGCGGCAAGGCGGAAGCGATGTGCGGCCAGCATCATTGGCCGGTGTGGGGGCGGGAGCGGATCGACACCATGATCCGGCAGCAGCGCGATCTCTACAAATACGCGCATGACCAGACCATCCGGCTGATGAACCACGGGCTCAACGCAGCCGAGATTGCCGAGACGATCCGGCTGCCCTCGAGCCTCGAAGGCGCCTGGCACGGCCGCGGCTACTACGGCCACATCAGGCACAACGTGAAGGCGATCTACCAAAAATATCTCGGCTGGTACGACGCCAATCCGGTCAATCTCGATTCCTTGCCGCCGGTCGAGGCCGGGAAGAAGTATGTCGAGTATATGGGCGGCGCCGACGCGATCCTGAAGCGCGCCGCGGCCGATTTCGCCAAGGGTGAATTCCGCTTCGTGGCGCAGGCCGTCAGCCATCTGGTGTTCGCCGAACCGGATAATCAGGCGGCCCGCGCATTGCTGGCCGATACGTTCGAGCAGCTCGGCTACGCCGCGGAAAGCTCGACCTGGCGCAACGCCTATCTGTTCGGTGCGCAGGAGCTGCGGCAGGGCATGCCGAAGGCGCCGCCGCGCTCGCCGATGCCGCGCGAGACGCTGGCTGCGCTGCGCACCGAGCAGCTCTGGGACGTGCTCGGCATCCGCCTCAACGGCCCCCAGGCCGAAGGCAAGCGCATCGTGCTGAAC
The DNA here is from genome assembly GCF_000426785.1 of Bradyrhizobium sp. th-b2. Taxonomy (NCBI): domain Bacteria; kingdom Pseudomonadati; phylum Pseudomonadota; class Alphaproteobacteria; order Hyphomicrobiales; family Nitrobacteraceae; genus Bradyrhizobium; species Bradyrhizobium sp. th-b2. The sequence goes on along the minus strand of NZ_AUGA01000002.1, from coordinate 205,671 downwards.
TGGAGTTTTACGGATACGGGCGAGACGTTTGTGCTCAACCTCGAGAATTCAGCGCTGACCTACGTCAAAGGCGCGCAGGCAGAAGATGCGCACGCCAGTTTTACGCTGGCGCGCAGCGTGCTGGACGAGGCGATCGCCAAGCTGACCACGTTCCCGGAGGCGGTTGGCGCCGGCAAGATCAAGGCGGCGGGTGATCCGTCGCGGCTCGATGAGTTGATGGCGCTGATGGACGAATTCCCGCGGATGTTCGAGATCGTCGAGCCGAAGCGGACGGTGGTGACTTAGGGCCGCACACTAAAAACGTCGACCGTCACCCTGAGGAGCGCAAAGCGCGTCTCGAAGGGTCGACGGCCCGGCTGGTGGCCGTGCATCCTTCGAGACGCGCGCAAGAGCGCGCTCCTCAGGATGACGGGTCGATAAATGCGCGCTCAAATCCCCAGATACGCCGCCTGCACCTGCTTGTTGTTGGCGAGCTCGGCGCTGGTGCCCTGCATGATCACGTTGCCGCTTTCCAGCACATAGGCGCGCTGCACCAGCGACAGCGCGCGGCTGACATTCTGCTCGACCAGCAGGATCGCCGTGCCCATCTTGTGGATCTCGCCGATCTTCTCGAAGGTCACGTCGGTCATCACGGGTGCCAGGCCGAGCGAAGGCTCGTCCAGCATGAGCAGGCGCGGCTTCAGCATCAGGCCGCGGCCGACCGCGAGCATCTGCTGCTCGCCGCCGCTCATCGTGCCGGCGAGCTGTTTCTTGCGGTCGGCGAGCCGCGGGAAGATGCTGTAGACCAGCTCCATTGTGCGCGCGCGGTCCGCCTTGGCTTTGGGCGTATAGGCGCCGATCTCGAGGTTTTCCTGCACCGTCATTTCCGGGAACACCTGGCGTCCCTCCGGGACATGCGCGATGCCGAGCTCGGGGATCCGGTAGGGCGGCAGGGTTGCGAGATCGACGCCATCGAACGTCACCTTGCCGGCGAACAGTTTGACGAGGCCGGAGACGGCGCGCAGCGTCGTGCTCTTGCCGGCGCCGTTGGCGCCGAGCAGGCCGACGGCTTCGCCCTCGCCGATCGAGATGCTGACGTCGGTGATGGCGGGGACCGAGCCGTAGCTGGCGCTGACGCGGGAGAGCTCAAGCATGGGCGTCTCCCTGCGCCGGCGGGTGCACGTAGGAGCCGAGATAGGCGCGGATCACTTCCGGATTCTCCACGATCTCCTTCGGCGCGCCCTCGGCGATCTTCTGGCCGTGGTCGAGCACCACGATGTGGCGCGCCACCGCCATGATCGCGCGCATCACGTGCTCGACGATCACGATGGTCAGGCCGCTGGCGGAAAGCTTCTTCACCAGCGCGACTGCCTGGTCGATCTCGGCCGGGTTGAGCCCGGCCATCACCTCGTCGAGCAGCAGGATCTTCGGCTGCGTTGCCAGCGCGCGCGCCATCTCCAGCCGGCGCTGGTCGATTGTGGTGAGGTCCTTGGCCGGCGTCTGCTCCTTGGCGCCGAGGCCGACGAACTCGATCGCCTCCAGCGCCTTGTTGCGTGCGGCAGCGACATGCCGGTCGCGCAGGAAGGCCCCGGTCATCACATTGGCCAGCACCGTCATCGCGCCGAATGGCTTTGCCACCTGGAAGGTGCGGGCAAGGCCGAGGGCGCAGACGTCATGCGGCTTGAGGCCCACGACCTCCTGACCGAAGGCGAGCACCGAGCCGGAGTCCGGCCGGTGAAATCCCGTGATCAAATGAAAGCTCGTGGTCTTGCCGGCGCCGTTCGGCCCGATCAGCGCGACCGTCTCGTTCTCCTGCACCGTGAAGCTGACGTCCTGCACCGCGCGCAGGCCGCCGAAGCGCTTGCTGAGACCCTTGATGACCAGTGCTTCTGCCATCGCAACGACCTCAGGCGCGCGCCGGCTTGCGCCGGATGGTGCGGTGATAGACGTCGGTCGCGAATCCGATCAGCCCGGTCGGCCGCCACAGGATCACGGCCATCAGGATCAGGCTGTAGACCGTGAGCTGGATGCCGCCCACCGAGCTGCCGAGCCAGCTCTGCAGCAGTGCCGAGGTGGTTTCCAGCAGCACGGTGCCGATCACCGGACCCCACAGCGTGCCGATGCCGCCGACGATCGACACCAGCGCCGCTTCGATCGAGACGCTGAAGGAGAACGCGGTCGCGGGATCGATGAAGTAGATGTACTGGGTGTAGAAGGTGCCGGCGAGCGCGGTCAGGAACGCGCTGATCATGTAGATGTCGCGCTTGACCTTCGGCGCGTTGACGCCGATCGCCTCGGCCGCGTCCTCGTCCTCGCCGATCGCGACGAGGTAGTAGCCGATCCAGGACTTTTCGATCAGGTGGGTGATCCAGAGGCCGATGACGAGCAGCCCGAGCACGACATAGTAATAGGACGACTTCTCCTCGAACTGCATCATCAGCGGCGCGCTGCCGAGGTTCGGGATCGTGGTGCCTTCGGCACCCCAGGCGAAGTCGCGGAACTTCAGGAAGATCAGCATCAGCACCTGGGCGGTCGCGATGGTCGCGATGGTGAAGTAGGGTCCGCGCAGGCGGAAGCAGAGCCAGCCGATCGGCAGGCTTGCGAGCATCGCCACCACGCCGCCCGCGATCATCCCGATCCAGGGCGAGATGCCGTAGTTCACCTGCATGATGGTCGAGGTGTAGGCGCCGAGCCCGAAATAGGCGGCGTGCCCGAGCGACAGCTGCTTGGCATAGCCGCCCATCAGGTTCCAGGCGACGCCGATGAATGAGAACAGCAGAATGCGGATGAAGATGTCGATCGCAAACGACGAGGTCACGAGCTGGGGCAGGGCGATCATGACGACGGCACCGACCGCCAGCCACAGCCATTTCATGTTGCCTGACTTTTGCATCAGCGGCCCCTCCTGGCACCGAGGCCGCTCGGCCTGAAGGCGAGCGTCAGCAGCAGCAGCGCGAACACCACGATCAGGCCGGAATCGGCGCCGACGAACTGGATGCCGAGCGATTCCGCCACGCCCATCATCAGGCTTGCGACCAGCGCGCCCATCACATTGCCGAGCGTGCCCATCACGACCGCGACGAATGCCATCAGCACGAACACCTGGCCGACGAATGGATAGGCCGAATAGAACGGCATCAGCAGCGAGCCGGCCGCACCGGCGAGCGCCAGCGCAGTGCCGAACGCAACCGCGAACACCCGGTTGGGATTGATCCCCATCAGCATCGCGACGTCGCGGTTCTGCGACGCTGCGCGCATCGCGCGGCCGAGGTCGGTGGTGTGCAGGAAGACCCAGAGCAGGCCGCTCAGCGCCATCGCGACCGCAAAGGCGATCAGTTTTGCCACCGGGATGTAGAGCCCGCCGATGTGGAACGCTTCATCCGAATAGGACGTATGGACCGTACGGTAATTCGCGGTGAAGAGCATCAGCGAGAGATTGAGCAGCAACAGCGACAGCGCGAAGGTCAGGAAGATCTGCGGCATGTCGTTCGGCCCAAGCACCCTGCGGATCAGGAAGTGCTGGATCAGGACGCCGGCGAGGAACAGAACCGGCATCGAGACCACGAGCGAGACCAGCGGATCGACGCCGAACTGGGTGGCGAGGAAGAACGAGATATACATCCCGATCATCACGAACTCGCCCTGGGCGAAATTGACGATCTTGACCACGCCGAAGATCAGCGTGACGCCGATGCTGACAAGCGCGTAGATGCCGCCGATGAGCAGGCCGTTGATCACGGCCTGGGCCAGTGTCTCCCACATGCGATACGACCGCTGCTCAGGTCTTGATCAGCGGGGCGCGGGCGTCTTCCTTGGGGAAGATGCTGGCGAGGTCGGCGTTCTGCCACTGCACGCCGACAGGACGGCCATAGACGTTCTTGCCGTCAGGGCCGAACTTCACCTTGCCGCCCGGCGCCATCGCGGCGTAGCCCGAGGAGACGTCCAGCGTCGAGAGCGCCTCGCGGACCTTCTTGGGATCGGCGGAGGCCGCGCGCTCCAGCGCGTCGGCCAGCATGAAGGTCTGTGCGACCAGGCCGCCGGCATATTCGAACGCGAATTCGCCGGTGCGCTTCTTGAACTCGACGTTGACCTTCTGCGCATCGTCGCTGACATCGTGGTTCCAGTGCGCGACGCCTTGCAGGCCTTCGGCGGCCTTGCCGACATTCTTGTAGAAGTCCGGCATCACGAAGCCGCCGGAGCCGCCATTGATCGCGATGTTGAGCCCGACCTGCTTCACGGTGCGCACGATCAGGATGAGGTCGTTGAGATAGGACAGCGAGAACAGCGTGTTGGCGCCGGAGGCCTTGACCTTGTTGATCAGCGGGCTCGCATCGGTGAAGCCGGCCGAGTAGGGCTCGAACATCACGATCTCGACGCCTTCGCCCGGCGCCAGCTCCTTCAGCCCGTTCGAGGTCGAGGTGCCGAACGCGGTGTTCTCGAAGATGACGGCGACCTTGGCCTGCTCGCTGACCAGCTTGGCCATCTGCAACTGCGCCTTGGCGAATTGCGAGGCGCGTGCGAATGGCGTGAAGGTGTAGGTGCGGCCCTTGTTGAGCTGGTCCGAGCTCGATCCGGTGATGATCGGAACCTTGGCGCGCTCGCAGACCTCGCTCGCGATCAAGGTCAGCGCGCTGGCGTAGCAGCCATGGATCGCCGACAGCTTGTTGCCTGATATCAGGCGGTCGGTCTCGGTGCGCGTCACCGTGGTGTCGCTCTGCACGTCCGAGACGATCAGGTTGAGCTTGGCGCCGCCGAGCGACTTGATGCCGCCGGCCTCGTTGACCATGTCGACCGCAAGCTTGGCCGCGGCGACGCAGCCAGTGCCGATCTGCGCCATGCTGCCGGTGGTCGGATAGAGCGCGCCGATATTGATCGGGTCGGCGGCCCAGCCCCGCAGTGGAACGGCGCCGAACGCGCCGGCAGCGAGCACGCCGCCGGTTTTGACCAGGAATTTGCGGCGGTTCAGCTTGTTCTGCGAGGCTTTGGCCGGCGCGGCATTATTAATGGCCGACGGCTTGCGGTCCCCTGTCATGGCGTTCCCCCTGCGCGACCGCGGCACGGTTGCCCCGTCCGCTCGCTTATTATTTTTTGCTCAAGCAGGAAGCATAAGAGCACGTAATTCGGCAATCGCAAAGGCGATATCGGCCAAGCGCATGGGGAAAGCTGTCACGACTGGTGCGTTGCAGCAATCGCGCGGCGCGCGCAGTCGGATGGCGTCGCTGCGTGGGAGTTGCTGCCGGTTACGACGGTATTATTGACAATCGAATGACCCGACGGACCGGCACGGTGGTGCCGGCCGGCCCGCCGGATCATTCGATCGGCCGCTGCAACTCCTACTCCGCGCTCGACACCAGCTTGAAGCGCGGCTTGGCTTCCGTCAGGCCGCGATAGGCGGCGAGATAGTCCAGCGCCATCCGGCGCGCGGTGAAGCGGGTCTCGAACTGCTTGCGGATCGCGTCGCGATTGAGCGTCGCAAGGCGGCCGACGGAGGAGATAGCGCTGATCTCGTCCTCGACGATGAAGCCGGTCAGGCCATCCTCGATGATCTCGGGCACCGAGCCGCGGTTATAGGCGATGACCGGCGTGCCGCAGGCCATGGCTTCGATCATCACGAGGCCGAACGGCTCGGGCCAATCGATCGGAACCAGGAGCCCGATCGCGCCGCTGAGAAAATCCGGTTTCTCGCGGTCGCTGATCTCGCCGATGAACTCGACCAGCGGATTGCTCGTGATCAAAGGCTTGATCAGCTCGTCATAATATTCCTGGTCGGCGCGATCGACCTTGGCCGCGATCTTTAGCGGAATGCCGCAGCGGGTTGCGATCTTGATCGCGCGATCGACTCCTTTCTCCGGCGCGATGCGCCCGAGCACGGCGAGATAGGATGGCTTGACCGGTTGCGGCGTCAGCAAATTTTCGGGCAGGCCGTGATGGATGGTGCGCACCCAATGCGCCTGCGGCACCGGCCGCCGCTGCGCGTTGGAGATCGAGATCACCGGGATCTTGGAGAAGGTGTTGAAGACGGGCTGGTGTTCCGGCAGGTCGAGCCGGCCGTGCAGCGTGGTGACAAACGGCGTCGGCTGCCGCGCGAACAACGACCACGGGTAATAGTCGAGATGGAAGTGCAGGAAGTCGAATTCATCGTCGTCGGCTTTCTGCCGCACGCGTTCCAGCATCACCATGTGCAGCGCATTGGGATCGCGGACGGAGCCGTCGAGGCGCAGTGCCTTCGGCCAGGTCGCATCGAGCTTCGCGGAGGTCTGTGAATCGCCACTGGCGAACAACGTCACGTCATGTCCAAGTGTTACAAGTTCTTCGGTCAGCCAGTGCACGACCCGTTCGGTGCCGCCGTAGAGTTTCGGGGGAACAGCCTCCGTCAGCGGGGCAACCTGCGCGATGCGCATTTCTCCGTCTCCTGTTTTGTAGTGGGATGAACCAGACCCCTCAGCCCTGTGATGGCACTGACATGCCGAAGACGGGAACGTTCTCGCACGTGCGAGGTTCCTTATGGGTGGGTGAATTCCCGCTTCTTTCTTCCATCACACTGTGGTCTTGCTGATGCCATCACGCTCCAACACGTTTTTGCCGACGCCAGCGTTGCAAAATTGTCGCGCAGTGATGGCTGCATCAAGGAATCCCGCCGCTGCTCTTCACGTCATCGTGCACGAGAGTTTCGACTAAAAATTTCTCGTTCACCCTCAACAGGTTTTGCAGGACGTCATGGACCATCTGTCAGGCTATGCGCATCGCCCCTTTCCCTTCGTGCTGCGCTATCTGCGCCGAAGGCTCCCGTCGCATGTCGTCATTCTGTCGGCGGTCGTTGCGGCGGTTGCCTGCTCGGTAGGCACGCAATACGGCGTGAAGAATCTGGTCGACGCCTTGTCGGCGGGGCCGTCGGCCGCGAATGGCGTATGGCTGGCATTCGCTCTGCTCATGTCGCTGATCGCCGCCGACAACTTCATGTGGCGGATCGCGAGCTGGACCGCGAGCTACACCTTTGTCAGCGTCACCGGCGACCTTCGCCGCGACATGTTCCGCCATCTCACCGGCCACGCGCCGAGCTATTTCACGGACCGGCTGCCGGGCATGCTGACGAGCCGGATCACGGCGACGTCGAACGCGGTGTTCACGGTCGAGAACATGTTCGTATGGAACGTGTTGCCGCCTTGCATCGCGACCTTCGCGGCGATCACCCTGGTTGGAACCGTCAGCGCGACAATGTCAGCGGTGCTGATCCTGATCGCGGGAACCATGGTGGCGATCATGTTCCGCTTGGCGGCCGCCGGCAGGCCGCTACATGACGACTTCGCCAACAGGGCCGCCGCCGTCGACGGCGAAATGGTCGATGTCATCAACAATTTGCCGCTGGTGCGTGCGTTCTGCGGCCTCGGCTACGAGCACGACCGCTTCGACGCGACCGTCAATCGGGAACTCGTCGCGCGCGGCCGTTCCCTGCGCTATCTCGAGAAGCTTCGCCTTTTTCACGCCGGCGTGACCGTGATCCTGACGATCGCGATGCTGGCTTGGGCTCTCTCGCTCTGGCAGCAGGGCGCGGCGACCACCGGCGACGTCGTGCTGGTCTGTACGCTCGGCATCTCGATCCTCAGCGCCACCCGCGATCTCGCCGTTGCGCTGGTCGACGTCACCCAGCATGTCGCCCGTCTCACCGAGGCGCTGGCGACGCTGCTGCAGCCGCACGAGCTGAAGGACCATCCAGAAGCCGAGGCGCTGGTGAAGAGCGGCGCGGCGATCGCCTTCAACAACGTCGGGTTCCGCTATCCGGGCGGCCTTCAGGTGTTCGAGCGCTTCAGCCTGCGGATCCAGCCCGGCCAGCGCGTCGGCCTGGTCGGCCAGTCCGGCGGCGGCAAGTCAACATTGTTTACCCTTCTGCAGCGCTTCTACGACGTCGAGCAGGGCAACATCACGGTCGACGGCCAGGACATCTCCCGCGTCACCCAGCAGAGCCTGCGCGCGGCGATCTCGGTGGTGCCGCAGGACATCTCATTGTTCCATCGTTCCATCATGGAGAACATCCGCTATGGCCGGCCGGATGCCACAGACGACGAGGTGCTGCGGGCGGCGATCGCGGCGCGCTGCGATTTCATCGAAACCTTGCCCGAGGGCATGAACACCATCGTCGGCGATCGCGGCGTCAAGGTCTCCGGCGGCCAGCGCCAGCGGATCGCGATCGCGCGCGCCTTCCTGAAGGACGCGCCGATCCTGCTGCTCGACGAAGCCACCGCGGCGCTCGATGCGGATTCCGAGGAGGCGATCCGCGAGGCGTTGTCGCGGCTGATGCGCGGGCGTACGGTGGTGGCGATCGCGCACCGCCTCGCGACGCTGCGCAGCTTCGACCGCGTGCTCGTGCTGCAGGGCGGCCGCATCGTCGAGGACGGTCCGCCCGATATCCTCGTGAAGGGAAGGGGCCCCTACCGCGACCTGGTCGCGCGCGAAATGGGCCGCCTCTCCACCAGCGCGGCCTGACCCCGCGTCATCAGGCCTGTTGCGTTCCGGTGCGTTCGTTCGAGTCAGGAAAACGGCCAATCAAAGTCGCCAGAGGTTCAGATGGCAGCTGACGTCGTTACGCAGATCATCACTGCTCGCATCACTGAGCACGTCGCCGAATCGCCGTTCTACATTCCGATGACCGGGCCCGCGGCGCGGCCGCGGCGCTCGCTCAAGCATGACGACACCTTCATCGTGCTCGACAGCCATGGCGATATCGGCGCATCGGCCGGCGGGCCGGACGGCCTGTTCAACGCCGACACGCGCTACCTCGCGCGGCTGGAAATGGTGCTGGAGAACGTGCAGCCGCTGCTGCTCGGCTCCAACATGCGCGACGACAATTCGGCGCTGACGGTCGACCTCACCAATTCCGATGTCTATCGTGACGACCGTCTGACCCTGCAGAAGGACACGCTGCACATCGTGCGCTCGATCTTCCTGTGGCGCGGCACCGCCTATCAGCGCATCGGCTTGCAAAATCACGGCGAGCATGCCGCGAGCTTCGATCTCACGCTGCTGTTCGACAATGATTTCGCCGATCTGTTCGAGGTGCGTGGCGAGCGCCGGCCGCGGCGTGGCATCGGCTCGAGCAAGCTATTGGGCCCGACCGACGTCGTGCTCGAATATTGCGGCCTCGACGAACAGTCGCGGATCACCGCGCTGCATTTCGATCCGCGGCCGACGCGGCTGTCGGTCAATGCGGCAACCTACCATTTCGAGCTCGAGCCCGGGCACGTCACCTCGCTGTTCGTCGCGGTCTCCTGCAACAAGCCGATCATGCAGAAGCCGGTGCCGTTCTTCCGCGGGCTGCTGGCGCACCGCCGCGAGATGCGAATTTCGTCGGCCGGCGCGGCCAGCATCGAGACCTCGAACAACATCTTCAACGAGGTGCTGTGCCAGGCGATGGCCGACCTCAACATGCTGATGACAGAGACGCCGCAGGGCCGTTACCCCTATGCCGGCATTCCCTGGTATTCGACGACATTCGGCCGCGACGGGCTGATCACCGCGCTGCAGATGCTGTGGCTCGATCCGCGGATCGCCAAGGGCGTGCTGAAGCGGCTCGCGCTGTTTCAGGCCAAGACGGTCGATCCGCTGGCCGATGCCGCGCCGGGCAAGATCCTGCACGAGATGCGCGGCGGCGAGATGGCCGCGCTTCGCGAGGTGCCGTTCGCGCATTATTACGGCAGCGTCGATTCGACCCCGCTGTTCGTGCTGCTCGCCGGGCTCTACCTGGAGCGCACCGGCGATATGGAGACGCTGCGCGAGCTGTGGCCGGCGGTCGAGGCCGGCTTGCAATGGATCGACGGCCCGGGTGATCCCGACCGCGACGGTTTCGTCGAATACCAGCGCGCGACCGAGGATGGCTTGCGGAACCAGGGCTGGAAGGATTCCTTCGACGCCATCTTCCATGCCGACGGAACGCTCGCCGAAGGCAATATCGCGCTGGCGGAAGTGCAGGGCTATGTGTTCGCGGGCAAGCAGCTTGCCGCGCGCGCGGCGCGCAAGCTCGGCTTTGTGGACAAGGCCGCAAATCTGGAAGCCGAGGCCGAGCGGCTGCGCGAGCGCTTCGAAGAGGCGTTCTGGTGCGAGGAGCTCGGTACCTATGCGCTTGCGCTCGACGGCGCCAAGCGGCAATGCAAGGTGCGCACGTCCAATGCCGGACAAACCTTGTTTTCCGGCATGGTGCGCGAGGACCGCGCGCGACGGGTCGCGGCCGATTTGATGAGCCAGAAATTCTTCTCGGGCTGGGGCATCCGCACCGTTGCCGCGGGCGAAGCGCGCTACAATCCGATGTCCTATCACGACGGTTCGATCTGGCCGCATGACAATGCGCTGATCGCGCTCGGATTTGCCCGCTACGGCCTCAAGCATTCGGTCGCGCATCTGTTCAAGGGCCTGTTCGACGCCGCGAGCTATATGGAGCTGCGGCGGCTGCCGGAGCTGTTCTGCGGCTTCCGCCGCGAGCGCCGGCGCGGCCCGGTGCTTTATCCCGTCGCCTGCGCGCCGCAGGCCTGGGCGAGCGCGACGCCGTTCACGCTGCTGGAGGCGGCGCTAGGAATCGAGTTCGACACCACACGCGGCGAGATCCGCCTGCGCGATCCGCGACTGCCGGAATTCCTCAACGACGTGGTGCTGCGCAACCTCAGGCTTGGCGCTTCCAGCGTCGATCTGAGGCTGCGCCGCCACGGCGACGAAGTGTCACTCGAAGTGTTGCGCACGCGCGGCCAGATCCAGGTGTCGATCGTGCTGACGCATTGAGCGTCGTCGCACGGCACGCGCGCGCCAGGATATCGTGGGGAGAGCTACATGCGTCCGAGGTTCATGGTTATGCTGGTCGCAGCCGCGCTGCTGACATTCGCTGGTGTCCGCGCCGCCGACGATGAGACGCCGACGGCAGCCCAGGCGCCGCCAGCGGCTCCTGTCGTACCGAAGGAGCAGGCCAAAGAGCCGTCGAAGGAGCCTTCGCCGCCGCCGTCGGTGACCGTGATCGGCGCGCGCGATGCGCACGGCATTCTCGGGCGCGATGTGCGCAGCTCCGCCAATGAGGACATGGGCCGCATCGTCGACGTCATCGTCGACCGCGACGGCAAGGTCCGCGCCGCCGTGATCGATTTCGGCGGGTTCCTCGGCGTCGGCAGCCGCAAGATCGTGGTCGATTGGAACGCCCTGCGTTTCGCCGGCGTTTCCAGCAAGAGCGACAGCATCACGCTGGACCTGAACAAGCAGCAGGTGAGCGCTGCGCCGGAATACAAGGAAGATACGCCGCTGATCGTGCTGGGCGCGGCCGGCAGTCTCCATCCATGGGATTACGAACATTAGGGGGCTCGAGCTGGTCGCGCGTCCGAACTCTTCCTTCGAGACGGTTGGCGACGGTCGTGGCGAGCGATCAGCCGGCGGCACCAAAATTGTGCCGCGTGTCCCCGATCAGTCCAGTCCTGAGGAATCGCGCACGCCGTCGCGCGAAAGCCAGCGCGGGCTCGACTGGTTCATCTTCTTTCTGGCCGACGTGCAGACCGGCTTCGGCCCGTTCATCGCCGTCTATCTGACGACGCAGAAATGGACCCAGGTCGAGATCGGCTTCGTGCTTTCGATCGGCGGTATCATCGGCCTGCTTGGCCAGATGCCCGGTGGAGCGATCGTCGATGCGGCGCGCTCGGAGCGGGTGGTGGCCGGCTGTGCGGTGGCCGCGATCGGCGCCAGCGCGCTCGCCTATGCGCTTTGGCCGATCTTTCCCGTGGTGACGCTCGCCGCGACATTGCACGCGCTCGCAAGCTGCGTGCTCGGTCCGGCGATCGCCGCGATCAGCCTCGGGCTGGTCGGACCGCTTGCGATCGGCGAGCGGCTCGGCCGCAACGCGCGCTTCGCCTCGCTCGGCAGCGGCTCGGCCGCGGCGCTGATGGGCGCCTGCGGCTATTTCCTGTCGAGCCGCTCGGTGTTCCTCGTCACCTTCATCCTGGTGATCCCGACCCTGTTGTCGCTGGTGCGGATCCGCGAGCGCGAGATCGACATCGCCCAGGCCCATGGTGAGGTGAAGCGCGAGGTTCCGGACAAGCGCGCCACCAGCGTCGTCGGCCTGGTGCGGCAGCGGTCGCTGCTGATCTTTGCCGGCGCGATGATGCTGTTCCAGCTCGCCAATGCCGCGATGCTGCCGCTGATGGCCGGCGTGGTCACCACGCGGTCGAGCCAATGGGCGCCGGTCCTGATCGCCGCCTGCATCATTGTGCCGCAGGCGATCGTCGCGTTGTGCTCGCCCTCGGTCGGCCGCAAGGCCCAGGCCTGGGGCCGCCGGCCGCTGCTCCTGATCGCGTTCGCCTCGCTGGTGATCCGCGGCCTGCTGTTCGCGACCGTGCGCGATCCCTATCTGCTGGTTGCGGTGCAGATCTTCGACGGCATCACCGCGGCGATCTTCAGCGTGATGGTGCCGCTGATCGTGGCCGACGTCGCGTTCGGCAGCGGCCATTTCAACCTGGCGCAGGGCATTGTCGGTACCGCGGTCGGCATCGGCGCCTCGCTCAGCACGGTGCTGGCGGGCTATGTCAGCGACAAGCTCGGCAGCAGCACGGCCTTCATGGGCCTCGCCGGCGTCGCCGCGCTCGGGCTGTTCGTGATCTGGCTGGTGATGCCGGAGACGCGGCGGACGGCATGACGGGTGCGCGGCCGCGGCGCCATGGGCCGCTACCTTCCAGACAAGGGATACCGGCGACGATGGGGCGGTTTGGCCGTGCCGCACCCTTCCTCATGCACGCGCTGTCATATATGAGTGATTTGCTGCTGGAACGAGCCGATGCTCCCCCGGATTAATCAATCCAAAATCGCGATCTGGTACGGATCGACGCAGCGCGAGCAGGCATTTCGACCGAGGAATGGCATGGTAAATCGAACGACGACGGCGCAGACCACCGGAGCGATGCGGCGTTGGGGGCATCCCGCCTTTGTGACCTTTGCGACGATGGTCACATTTGCGGCGCTGACCGGCGGCGCCGCCGCGAAGCAGCAGCGTCCCGAGCCAACCGTCGAGGCGACGGCGCCACGCACCGCGGGCGAGCCGATCATGGCGATCGTGTCGATCAAGGCCCAGAAGGTCACGTTCTACGACGCCGACGGCTGGATCTACCGCGCGCCGGTGTCGAGCGGCGTCAAGGGACGCGAGACGCCGGCCGGCGTCTTTGCGCTTCTCGAGAAGGACAAGGACCACCACTCGACGCTCTATGACGACGCCTGGATGCCGAACATGCAGCGCATCACCTGGAACGGCGTCGCGCTGCATGGCGGGCCGCTGCCGGGATATGCGGCCTCGCATGGCTGCGTGCGGATGCCCTACGACTTTGCCGAGAAGCTGTTCGACAAGACGCGGATCGGGATGCGGGTGATCATCGCGCCGAACGATCCGGCGCCGGTCGATTTTACCCACCCGGCGCTGTTCGTGCCGAATGCGCAGGCCATCGCGGCTGCTCCGGCGCGCGCCCAGACGCTTGCTCGCGAGGCCGCGGATGCCGCCAAGGCGGCCGACGAAGCCAAGAAGGCCTCCACAGCCGCGACCAAGGAAGCCGCGCTGTTCACGCCTGCGTCACTGCGCAAGCTGGAAAAGGCCAAGACCCGTGCCGACGCCGAGCTGGCGTTCGCCGACAAGACGCTCGCCAATGCCAAGACCGACCAGACTAGGGCGCGCGCCGAGGATCTGAAGCAGAAGGCCGCCGTCAGGGCCGCGGAAGCGACCACGCAGTTCGAAGCGGCCCAGGGCGACGCCAAGCCGAAGCTCGACGCCGCGGCAGCCGCAAAGGACGCCGCCAAGGCGGCCGAGACCAAGAAGGCCGACACCGCGAAGGCGGCGACCGAGGCGAAGCTCGCGCTCGAGCCGGTCTCGGTCTACATCAGCCGCGCGACGCAGAAGCTCTACGTCCGCCGCAACACCCACAAGCCGTGGGCTGATGGCGGCGAGGTGTTCGATTCAAGCATCGAGGTTCCCGTCACGATCCGCGATCCGGACAAGCCGATCGGCACGCATATCTTCACGGCGATGGCGCGTAACGACACCGGCCTGCGTTGGACCGAGGTGACGATCGACGAGGGCGACAACGCCAAGGACGCGCTCGACCGCATCACCATCCCGCAGGTCGTGCTGGATCGCATTGCGCCGACCGTGGTGGCACGCTCGTCCATCATCGTCTCGGACGAGCCGCTGAGCAGCGAGACCAACTACCGCACCGAATTCGTCGCCGTGCTGAGCAACCAGCCGCAGGGCGGTTTCATCACGCGCAAGCCTACCCGGCCCATGGCGCCCGACGACATGGTTGCGAGCAATGAGGACGGTTTCGGCTTCTTCTATCAGCGCAGCTGGAATCCCCAATCCGGCACCCAGTACGGCGTGCCCCAGTACGGCAGCCGCCAATACAGCAATCCGCAGTACGGCAATCCTCAGATTTATGGCAACCCTCAAGCCGCCAATCCGCGCCGGCGCGGCGGCCAGCCCTATTGGCAATCGCAGCAGGACTGGTAGCAGGGCGCTGCCGGCGTAGGACGCCAGCCGAGGAATCCGACTAACCCTGTGTGCATTGGACGGCGGCGTGATGCCGCCGTCCAACTGCGCAGTGCGGTTGCCTTGCGTTACGGGCGAGCTTCCAGGATCAGGTTGAACGGCGTTTCCGCCGCGCGGCGGAAGCGGGAGAAGCCGCCCTGGCGCGCCACCTCACGCAGTCTTGCCTCTCCGGCCTGTGCGCCGAGCGCAAGCCCGACTTCCTGATCGAGCGAGGCAGGAGTGCAGATCATCGTCGAGGCGGCATAGTAGACCCGTCCGATCGGATTGAGGTTGTCCTCCAGCCGGTCGTTGGCGAAGGGCTCGATCAGCAGGCAGGTGCCGTCATTTGCGAGGGTGGAGCGGGTGTGCTTGAGGGCGCCGACCGGATCACCCATGTCGTGCAGGCAGTCGAAGAAGCAGACCAGGTCATACCCCTTGGCCGGGAATGTCTTGGCGGAATGCGTTTCGAAATGGACGCGGTCCGACAATCCCGCCTCCTTCGCCGAGGCCCGTGCCGTCTGGATCGAGCCGTCGTGATAGTCGAAGCCGTAGAAGGTGGACTTCGGAAACGCCTCCGCCATCAACCGCGTCGAGACGCCGTGGCCGCAGCCGACGTCGGCGACGACGGCGCCTTTCTTCAGCTTGTCGACGACGCCCTCGAGCGCCGGCAGCCATTCCTGGACCAGATAGTGCTTGTAGCTGGTGCGGAAGAAGCGGGCGGTGCCGCAGAACAGGCACTCGCTGCGCTTGTTCCAGCCGACACCCTTGCCGGTCTTGAACGCGTCGGTAATTTTCGGCTCGTCGAGGAAGGTCGCGCCGACCAGGCTTCCGACGGCGCCGAGGAACACCGGGCTCTCCTCGTCGGCGAGCGCGAGCGCCTGCTCGGGCAGCATCGAGAATTTTCCGGACGCCTTGTCGTATTCGATGTAGCCCGAGGCGGCCTGCGCCGAGAGCCATTCCTGAACGTAGCGCTCGGCGGTTCCGGTTGCCTTGGCCAGCGCCGCGGCATTCATTGGTCCGCCCTGCGCAAGAGCCTTGTAGAGCCCGAGCTTGTCTCCCAGCAGCATCAGCGAGGCGTTCATCGCCGCGCCGACATCGCCGATCATCTTTCCCATGAATAAATTGAGGCGCTCCTCGTTGACGTCCATGATGTTCCTCCATCGCAATCGCGTTTGGCCAAAAGTCCATCATTCGCAATTTCACGCATGCGTCGTCGTACAGCCATGGGGCGACGCGATCGCATGAAAGGTTCGGCGCAATGAAGCGATTGTTACTGGGCTGCTGGGATCCCAGATGGGCTCGATGTCACAAGCCTGCGAGGCGGGCGGCCTACGCCGCCGCCCGCAGCATGACCAGCCTCTTGTATAGCGCGCTGTAGCAGGCGGCCGACAGGTCCCAGCTGTAGGACTTGGCCATCGCGCTGGAGCGCATGGCGTTGAGGCGGTCCTTGGCGCGGTAGGCGTCGAAGGCACGTCTGACCCCGCCGAGGAAGGATTCCGCCGACGGCTGCGGGAACAGGAAGCCAGTCTCGCCGTCGGCGATGGTTTCGGCAAGGCCGCCGGTCTGGTGGCCGATCGGCAGCGAGCCGAAGCGCTGCGCATACATCTGGCTGAGGCCGCAGGGCTCGAAGCGCGACGGCATCAGGGTGAAATCGCTGCCGGCGAAGATCCGGCGCGCCTGCGCGTCGTTGAAGCCGATGATGACGCCGATCGCGTCCGGCCGGCGCCGGTGTGCGGCGACCAGCGCGTCCTCGAGGGCGGGCTCTCCACTGCCGGTGACGACGATTTGACCGCCATCCCGGATGATCTGATCGGCGGCCGACAGCACGAGGTCGACACCCTTCTGATGCACGAGGCGCGCAACCAGGCCGAAGATCGGTCCGCGCGAGACCGCAAGCCCGAATTGCCGCCGCACATAGTCGGCGTTGGCCTGCTTGCCCTTCCAGTCGCCGGCGCCGAACGGCTGCGCGAGCTGCGCGCAATGACGCGGGTCCCAGCTCTCGTCGATGCCGTTCAGGATGCCGGTCAGCTGGTCGGCGTCGGAGCGGAGGCGCAGCACGCCCTCCAGCCCGCAGCCGAGCTCCGCGGTCGTGATCTCCTTCGCATAGGTCGCGCTGACGGTGGTCAAATGCGAGGCGTAGACGAGGCCGCCCTTGAGGAAAGACAGCTGGTCGTAGAATTCCAGCCCGTCGATGTGGAAGGAGCTTTCCGGTGCACCGATCCGCCGCAGCGAGTCCCTCGGAAACAGGCCCTGATAGGCGAGATTGTGGATGGTCAGGATCGACGGAATCCGCAGCTGACGCCATGCGAGGTAGGCCGGTGTGAGCGCGGCCTGCCAGTCGTTGGCGTGAACGAGGTCGGCTGCCCAATTCTTGTCCAGCGTTCCGGCCGCAAGTTCGGCAGCGGCGGAGGCAAAGCGGCCGAAGCGGATGTCGTTGTCCGGCCAGTCGCGGCCGGACTCATCGCCGTAGGGATTGCCCGGCCGGTCGTACAGTTGCGGGCACAGCAGCACATAGACCGGCATGCCGTCCTTGGTCGATGCGCGCCCGAGCGTGCAGGCGGGCATCTCGGCGAGCGCAGGGCATTGTCCAACGATTTCAATGTGAGTGAATTGCTCGACCACGTCCCGGTAGCCGGGAAGCATAATCCTGACGTCGCTCCATAGGCGGAGCGCCCGGGGAAGTGCAGCGGAAACGGCGGCAAGCCCGCCCACGCGGACGAAATCGTCCATCTCCGTCGTGACGAATAAGACCTTCAACAACGCCCTCGTTCCAGCCCGTGACAGGGCTATGCAAGATCGGGTCCAATCTGCCTTTGAGTAAAATGCAAGACGGCCCGCGGGTCCGGTCTGGACGAGACGCTTTCCTGTCAGGGCGGCTCACTTTAGGGTCGCGGCGCCGAACAATGAGAACCACGCGGTGGAGGAAGCCTTGGCCACAACAATAGCTGCTGACGATGAGGGGAATTTGACACGGAGCTTCGACGGCCTTCGGGTGCTGGATTTTTCGACCACGATCGCCGGACCTCATTGCACGCGGATGCTCGCCGACATGGGCGCGGAGGTGATCAAGATCGAGTCCGCCGAAGGCGAGACGATGCGGACGCGGCCGCCGCTGCGCAACAATTGCTCGACGGCGTTCGGCCAGCTCAATGTCGGCAAGAACAGTCTTGTGCTCGACCTGAAGTCGCCCTCCGGCGTCGAAACCGTGCGCCGGCTGATCGCGACCGCCGATGTGCTGGTGGAGAATTTCCGCCCCGGCGTGATGCGGCGGCTGAAACTCGACTATGCCTCGATCAGGGACATCAATCCGAAGCTGATCTACTGTTCGATCTCCGGCTACGGCCAGACCGGCCCGTCGGCGGAGTTGCCGGCCTATGCGCCGGTGATCCATGCCGCCTCGGGTTATGAGATGGCGCATCTCGCCTATCAGCCGGGCCGCAGCCGGCCGGACTATTGCGGCATCTATCACGCCGATGTGCTCACCGGCGTCTATGCCTTCGGTGCGATCTCGGCGGCGCTCTATCAGCGCAGCGCCAGCGGCAAGGGCCAGCATATCGACGTCTCGATGCTGGAATCGATGCTGAGCCTGACCTTGAACGAGTTGCAGTGGTCACAATTCGAGGTCAAGCAAACCCAGCGCCCGATGTTCGGCCCGATCGAAACCACCGACGGCTACGTCATGGTGGCGATCGCCAGCGAGAAGACGTTCCAGAACCTGATGCAGGTGATCGGCCATGGCGAATGGGTCTCCGATCCGCGCTTCGCCAAATATTCCGATCGGCGGGAGAACTGGGCGGGCCTGATGGAGGGCGTCGAGGCGTGGTCGCGCGCGGTGAGCACGCAGGCCTGCCTCGCCGCGCTCAATGAATATGGTGTGCCGTCGTCGGCCTATCGCACCGTGCGCGAAGCGCTCGCCGATCCGCAGATCGACCATCGCGGCGCGCTGGCCGAGGTCGAGGACGGCGGCGGCGCCTTCAAGGTGCTCAACCTGCCGTTCCGCATGTCGGGCGCTGCGGTCGGCGCCGCCAAGCGGATGTCGACGCTCGGCGAGCACACGCTGTCTTATTTGAAGGAGATCGGCCTCTCCGACGATCAGATCGCAGGCTTCGCAGCGCAACCGGCGAAAACTGCGCGCAGCTAGAGCATGATCCGGACCTGGCGGGTCGCGTTTGCTCAACGTGGACACCGGTTTTCCGAAAGATCATGCTCAAACAAGTCGATGAGATCATGATGCGATCTTGCGTGATCGCATCGTGATCTCCCTGCGGCTTTTCATCCGTATTACGGTCTTGTCGCGCGCGGCGATTCCGGACAAGCTGCCGCCCAACACACGACGATCCGGAACACCGGACGTCGCCCACCTGGGAGGGACCACCGATGAAGCTGGCCGGGCGCGCGCACGCGGTTGCGCGCATATTTCTTGTGGCGGGATTAGGTGCGGCAACATTCGTTGCACCCGCCAGCGCGCAGAAGCAGGGCGGCACGCTCAACGTCGGCCAGGAGCTGGACATTGCGGGCTTCGACCCGCTCAAGGTCGGCGTCTACGACACCTCGGCCAACACCGCGGCAGCCGCGATCTTCGACACGCTGACCACCCTCGACGACAAGGGCGAGCCGAAACCGAAGCTCGCACTGTCGTGGACGCATTCCGACGACTTCAAGACCTGGACCATCAAGCTGCGGCCCGGCGTCAAATTCCACGACGGCACGCCGTTCAATGCGCAGGCAGTGAAGGAGAACTTCGACCGCCAGAAGGACCCGGCCAACAAGTGCCGCTGCGCCTTCTACATCACGAGCACCATCAGCGTGAACACGGTCGATGACCTCACGGTGGTCTACAATTTCAGCGATCCGTCGGTGAACTTTCCGGCGACCCAGTCGATCCAGAGCTCCAACAACGTGATGCAGTCGCCGACCGCATGGAAAACCAAGGGCGACGACTACAACCGCAATCCGGTCGGCACCGGCCCCTACATTCTGAAATCCTGGGCCGCCGGCGATCGCATGGTGCTGGAGAAGAACCCGGACTATTGGGACAAGGGCAAGCCCTATCTCGACCGCATCATCCTGAAGCCGCTACCGGATGCGCAGTCGCGCTTTGCCTCGCTGCAATCGGGTGAGGCCGACATCATCTGGGACGACGAGGCCGACGCCGACAACATTATCAAGGCGCGCAAGGACGCGAGTCTAACCGTGCATACCTATCAAGGCTCGGGGGCTTCAGTCGCTGCCTTCAACACCAAGGTTCCGCCGTTTGACGACGTGCGCGTGCGCCAAGCGCTGGTGATGGCGCTCGACCGCAACAAGATGTCGCAAGCGATTACCAATGGCCTGGCGCGACCGGCCAGCAATCCCTACGGCGACGGTTCTTGGGTTAAGTGCAAGGATGACGGCGCGTTGCCCTTCGATGTCGAAAAGGCCAAGGCGCTCATCAAGGACTACGGCAAACCGGTCGAGTTCAAGATGCTGGTCACGGCGACGCCGCGCGGCCGCACCGGCGGTCAGGTCCTGCAGCAATTCTGGAAGCGCGTAGGCGCCAACATGGAGATCGAGCAGGTCGATCAGGCGACCATTCCGCCGCGCGCCTTCATGCGCCAGTTCCAGCTCACGCCGTGGCGCATCGTCGATCTCGCCGATCCCGATCCGCAGATGTACGCCAATTTCCACACTGGCAGCCCGGTGGCGCTGGCGAACTACTCCAATCCGGAACTCGACCGGTTGCTGGAGCATGCGCGAACCACGGCCGACGTCGCCCAGCGTACCGAAGACTATTGCGCAATCAGCCGCCTGATCAACAAGGAGGCGATCTGGTTCTGGACCTTCCAGAACACCTACTATGCGATATCGAGCGCGAAGGTGAAGGGCGTGCCGAAAATGTTCAACGGGGTGCTCGACGTTTCCTACGCCTGGAAGGAATAGCGCTGCATGCTGTTCTTCGTCGCGCGCCGGCTCCTGTACCTGGTGCCGGTGCTGATCGCGGTCTCGCTACTGACCTTCGTGATTGCGTCGCTGTTGCCGGGCGATCTCGCTTACGTGATCCTCGGCGACCAGGCGACGCCTGAGAACGTCGCGGCGCTGCGCCATGATATGGGGCTCGATCAGCCGATCTGGCTGCGCTATCTCGGCTGGCTCTGGCACATCCTGCAGGGTGATTTCGGGCGCTCGTTCCGCACCGGGCAGACCGTGCTGCAGGCGGTCAGCGAGCGGCTGCCGGTTTCCATCGAGCTGATGATCCTTGCCGAGTTGATAGGGCTTGCGATCGGCGTGCCGCTCGCGATCGCCTGCGCGGCCAAGGCCGGCAGCGCGTTCGACCGCCTGATGACCGGCTCGGCTTTCGGCATGCTGTCGGTGCCGACCTTCCTGTCCGCGATCCTGCTGATCTATTTGTTCGCGGTCGAGTTGCGCTGGCTGCCGGCGACCGGCTACGTGCCGTTCAGCGAGGATCCGCTCGCCAATCTGCGCTTCATGGTGCTGCCGGCGCTGACGCTCGCGCTTGCGGAGTGGCCGGGCATCATGCGCGTGCTGCGCTCCGACATGATCGCGGCACTGCAGGAGGATTATATCGCGCTCGCCAAGGCGAAAGGCCTGAAGCCGTCGCGCATCCTGTTCGTGCACGCGCTGAAGCCGTCGTCGCTGACGCTCGTCACCATCACCGGCATCAATATCGGCCGCCTGATCGGCGGCGCCGTGATCGTCGAGACGATCTTTGCCTTGCCCGGCATCGGCCGCCTCTTGGTCGGCGCGATCTATACCCGCGACCTCATCATCCTGCAGGGCGTGGTGTTGCTGGTCGCCGCCGGCTTCGTGATCATGAACTTCATTGTCGACCTGCTCTACGCCGTGCTCGACCCGAGGATCCGCCATGGCCACGCTTGAGCTCAGCCTCGATGAGACCACCGCGGCCCCGGCACGGCGCAAGCGCCGGCTCGGCACGCTGTTCTGGATCGCGATCGGCTGGATGGTGCTGGTGTTTGCGGTCGCGATCCTTGCCGATGTGTTGCCGCTGCCGAGCCCGACCGACATGGACATGCTGGAGCGGCGGGCGCCGTTTTCCGCCGAGCATTGGCTCGGCACCGACGGTCTCGGCCGTGACGAGCTGTCGCGGCTGATCTATGGCGCGCGGATATCGCTGATCGTCGGGCTCTGCGCACCGGTGATCGGGGTCACCATCGGTGGCGCGCTCGGCATGCTCGCGGGCTATTTCCGCGGCCGTTTCGAATCCATCGTGGTGGGCAGCATGGACGTGCTGCTGGCGTTCCCGCCGCTGATCCTCGCGCTTGCGGTGACCGCCTATCTCGGCCAGTCGATCTTCAACCTGACCTGCATCCTCGGCGTGCTCGGCATTCCGGCCTTCATGCGGGTGGCGCGGGCATCGACCCTGACGCTGGCGCGGCGCGAATTCGTCATCGCGGCAGAGGCGCTCGGCGCCTCGCATGCTCGCATCCTGCTGCGCGAATTGCTGCCGAATGTGCTGCTGCCGCTGCTCGCCTTCTTCCTGCTCGGCGTCGCCGTCACCATCGTGGTCGAGGGCGCGCTGTCCTTCCTAGGCCTCGGCGTGCCGCCGCCGATCTCGAGCTGGGGCAGCATGATCGGGGAGGGCCGTGAAAGCCTCGACGTGGCGCCGCGGCTCGCCTTCATTCCGGCGATTGCGATGTTCCTGACCGTGCTCTCCTTCAACCTGATCGGCGACACCATTCGCGCGCTGACCGACCCCAGGCAGGGTGCGCTATGAGCGGCACGCTGCTTTCGGTCGAGAACGCGGTGGTCGACCTGCCGACGCCGCGCGGCAATCTGCGGGCGGTCGATCACGTCGATCTCGCCGTCGGTGCGGGCAGGACGCTCGGCATTGTCGGCGAGTCCGGCTGCGGCAAGACCATGCTGTCGCGCGCTGTCCTGCAACTCCTGCCCAAGAAGGCGAAACTATCCGGCCGGGTCATGTTCGACGGGCAGGACCTGACAAGGCTGTCGCCGGAGAAACTGCGCAAGCTGCGCGGCCGCTCGCTCGCAGTGGTGTTCCAGGATCCCATGACCTCGCTCAATCCGGTGCTGACCATCGGCACCCAGCTGATCGAGACCATTGTGGAACATCTCGAGCTCGATCTTGCCGAGGCGAGGCAGCGCAGCATCGAACTGCTGGCCGCCGTCGGCATTCCGGCACCCGAGCAACGCCTGACGCAATATCCGCATCAGCTCTCCGGTGGCATGCGCCAGCGCGTCGCGATCGCAGTGGCGCTGTCCTGCGAGCCAAAACTCCTGATCGCGGACGAGCCGACCACCGCGCTCGACGTCACGATCCAGGCGCAGATCCTCGATCTCCTGGCGCGCGAGCAGCAGCGCCGCCATATGGCGATGATCATCATCACGCATGACCTCGGCGTGGTCGCCGGCCGCACCGACGAGGTGGCGGTGATGTATGCCGGGCGCGTCGTCGAGCGCGCGCCAACGCCGGCATTGTTCAAGCAGATGCGGATGCCCTATACCGAGGCGCTGCTCGCCGCGCTGCCGAAGCTCGACGTCCCGCCACATACGCCGCTGCCGGCGATTTCGGGGCGGCCGCCCGATCCGACCCGGCCGCTGAAAGGTTGCTCGTTCTCGCCGCGCTGCCGCTATTCCGCCGGGCGCTGCGGCACTGAGAAGCCGCCGCTCTGCGCGGCGGAGACATCAGACCATCTCTATGCCTGCTTCCATCCGATCGCGGCGGGGGTCGGCGCATGATGCAGCAAGCCGCATCCGATCCGCTGATGAAGGTGGAGAACCTCGTCGTCGAGTATTCGGTGGGGGGCAAGACCATCCATGCCGTGTCCGACGTCAGCCTCGAAATCGCCCGTGGCGAGACGCTGGGGCTGGTCGGTGAATCCGGCTGCGGCAAGTCCACGCTCGGCCGCGCCGTGCTGCAATTGCGCCAGGCCGTTTCGGGCAAGGTGCTGTTCGACGGCCACGATCTCACCGCCCTGCGCGGCGAGGCGCTGCGCATGATGCGCCGGCGCGTGCAGCTGATCTTCCAGGACCCGATCGCTTCGCTCAATCCGCGGCGGCGGATCGGCGATATCGTCGCCGAGCCGCTGGTGATCGCGGGCGTCAAGGATCCCGAGGAACGAGGGCGCCGCGTCAACGAGGTGCTGTCGGCGGTCGGCCTTGATCCCGCGCTGGTGAGCGGACGGCTGCCGCATGAATTCTCCGGCGGACAGTGCCAGCGCATCTGCATTGCCCGCTCGCTGGTGCTCAATCCCGAATTCGTGATCTGCGACGAGCCGGTGTCCGCGCTCGACGTCTCGATCCGCGCGCAGATCCTCAATCTCCTGGAGGAGATGAAGGCGCGCTACGGCCTGACCCTGTTGTTCATCGCCCACGATCTCGCCGTGGTGAAGGCGGTCAGCGATCGCGTCGCGGTGATGTATCTCGGCCGGCTCTGCGAGGTCGGCCCGTCGGAACAGCTGTTTGCACAGCCGGCGCATCCCTATACCGCGCTGCTCATCGAAGCGATCCCGGTGCCCGATCCGGATGTCCGTCCGACCCGGAGCGTGCCGGTCGGCGAGCCGCCGTCGCCGATCGCGCCGCCGTCCGGCTGCCGATTCCGCACCCGCTGCCCGCGGGCCGATGCGCGCTGCGCCAGCGAGATGCCGGAACTGCGCGTGGTTGCACCAGGCCAGTTCGCGGCTTGCCATCATCCCTTGATCTAAATATGGGGAGACCAACACCGCGTTTGTCCCCGACGGGCAGGCGTGGCAAGGTCCGCCGCAAGAACAAGCTTCGGGAGAGCAGCGATGAAGAGTTTCCAGGTCGTCGATTTCAACGCCCCCTTGAAAGAGGTCGATCAGCCGACGCCGCAGCCGTCCGGCACCCAGGTGCTGAT
The DNA here is from genome assembly GCF_000426785.1 of Bradyrhizobium sp. th-b2. Classification (NCBI taxonomy): domain Bacteria; kingdom Pseudomonadati; phylum Pseudomonadota; class Alphaproteobacteria; order Hyphomicrobiales; family Nitrobacteraceae; genus Bradyrhizobium; species Bradyrhizobium sp. th-b2. Next base: position 181,318 of record NZ_AUGA01000002.1, on the reverse strand, counting down.
CAAGGTCAAGGCCGCCGGTGTCTGCCACAGCGATTTGCATATCTGGGAAGGCGGTTATGATCTCGGCCATGGCCGCAAGCCGCTGTCGCTGAAGGATCGCGGCGTCTCGTTGCCGCGCACGATGGGCCACGAGACGGTCGGCGAAATCGTCGCCTTCGGGCCCGATGTCAAGGATGCCGACAAGGGCGGTCTCAAGCTCGGCGATGTCGCGCTGGCCTATCCATGGCTCGGCTGCGGCAAATGCCCGACCTGCCTCGGTGGCGACGAGAACATGTGCGCGATCAAGCCGAATGCGCTCGGCGTCTACTGCGACGGCGGCTACGCCGATCACATGACGGTGCCGCATCCGAAATATCTGCTCAACCTCAACGGACTCGATCCGGTCACGGCGGCGCCTTACGCCTGCTCCGGCGTCACGACCTACAGCGCGCTGAAGAAGGTCGAGAAGGACCTCGACACGCCGATCGTGATCTTCGGCGCCGGCGGTCTTGGCCTGATGGCGCTCTCGCTGTTGAAAGCGATGGGCGGCAAGGGCGCGATCGTGGTCGATATCGACGCCAGGAAGCGCGAGGCGGCCGAGGCCGCCGGCGCGCTCGCCACCGTCGACGGCAAGGCGCCCGACGCGCTGGAGCAGCTCGTCAAGAAGGCCGGCCAGCCGATCCGCGCCGCGATCGATCTGGTCGGCAACGCCCAGACCTCGCAGCTCGGCTTCGACTGCCTGACCAAGGGCGGCAAGCTCGTGATCGTCGGCCTGTTCGGCGGCGGCGCGACCTGGGCGCTGCCGCTGATCCCGATCAAGGCGGTCACCATCCAGGGCAGCTATGTCGGCAATCTGCGCGAGACGCAGGAGCTGCTCGATCTGGTGCGGACCAAGAAGATTCCGGCGATCCCGGTCACGCCAATGCCGCTGGCGAAGGCGAACGAGGCGCTGACCAATCTGCAGAAGGGCCAGCTCGTCGGCCGCGCGGTGCTGACGCCGTAGTCCAAGTCACCGTCATTCCGGGATGGTGCGCCAGCACCAGATCCGGAATCTCGAGATTCCGGGTTCGATGCTGAGGCATCGCCCCGGAATGACGACCATCTTCCGGAGATTCTCATGTCCGCCAACGACGCACTTCACATCGCAGTCCTCGGTGGCGACGGCATCGGCCCCGAAGTGATGGCGCCGGCGCTCGAGGTGCTGCGCAGCATCGAGGCGTCGGCCGGCCTCAAATTCCGCTTCACCGAGGCGCCGGCCGGCGCCGGTTATTACAGGGAAACCGGCAAGTCGATGCCGGAGAGCACGATCCGGCTGTGCGAGGAGGCCGATGCGATCCTGCTCGGGGCCTGCGGCCTGCCGTCGGTGCGCTACCCCGACAACACCGAGATCGCGCCGCAGATCGAACTGCGCATGATCTTCGATCTCTATGCCGGCGTGCGGCCCGCGCGATTGATCCCGGGCGTGCCGAGCACGATCGTCGGCGCCGATCAGAAGGGCATCGACCTCGTCGTGATCAGGGAATCCACCGAGGGCCTGTTCGCCTCCATGGGCAAGGGCGTCGTCACCGACAGCGAGGCGCGCGAGACGATGGTGATCACGCGCCGCACCTCCGAGCGGCTGTTCGAGTTCTCGTTCCGGCTGGCCGAACGCCGCAAGGCGCGCGGCCGCGTCGGCGGCGGGCTGACCTGCGTCGACAAGGCAAACGTGTTCAAGGCGTTCGCATTCTTCCGCAACATCTTCGACGAGACGGCGAAGCGTCATCCCGACGTCAGGGCCGATCACCTCTACATCGACGCGACTACCGCCGCGCTGGTGAAGCGTCCCTGGGACTTCGACGTCATGGTGACCGAGAACATGTTCGGCGACATCCTGTCCGACCTCACCGCCGGCCTGATCGGCGGCATGGGCATGGCGCCGTCGGCCGATATCGGCGATCGCTACGCGGTGTTTCAGCCGTGCCATGGCACGGCGCCCGACATCATGGGGCAGGGCAAGGCCAATCCGACCGCGATGATCCTCTCGGTCGCGATGATGCTGGACTGGCTCGCCGACAAGCACGGTCTCGAAGGCGCTGCCGAAGCCGGGGAGCGGATCGAGCGCGCGGTCGACAGGGTCTATGCCGACGGCATCAAGCCGTTCGAGTTCGGCGGCAGCAACGGCACCTCTGATGTCGCGAAGGCAGTGCTGGCGGCGCTTTAGCACGGGAGGGTGAGGGGGCCGGAGCCCCCTCGTTGATGATCAGCGCCGGTGTCCACCATGATGCCCGCCGCCATGGTGTCCGCCGCCGTGATGGCCGCCATGATGCCGCGGCCCGTGATGATGGTGGCGATGGTGGTAGTGCGGACGATGATGCCATCCGTGATGGCGCGGTCCGTAGTAGCCGTAACCGCCCGGTTGCCAGGTGCAGCGGCCCCAGCGATCGCAGACCTGGCGGACCTTGTCGACATTGGACGTTTCGCCTGCGATGTGGCCGGCCTGCGGCAGCCCGTTCGGCATCGCTGACGCCGTGCCGGACATCAGCGCTGCGCTTCCGAGCGCGGCCAGTCCAACAACAGCAAGCTTGATATTCATCGAGATCTCCTTGGTTGAAGCCTGAAAACGTCCATGCGGCCACTTCGTTGCTGCGACAAAAAAGATGCGCCTGTGCACTTGGTTCTAAGGGACGCCGGTTCAACGCAGGAAATACGGGAGTTGTGAGGTCGCGCTGTGTGCGGGCGGCAATTGGCCGCGCGACAGAATGGCGGCGCGTCGCGCGTGCATGCGCCGCATGAGATGTGCAGTCAAAGCGTGAGCTGGAAAGGCCTGCGCTGATACGCAACGGTGTGCGCGAAGACCGTGCTCAAGTCGAGTTGTGATATCTTGACGCCGTGCTTGCCGTCGCTTCATGACCGCGCATTCGGACGCGAGACTGAGAATCTCGCCTCGATCACAAGTCCTTGAGTGACTGCCTCGGCAAAAGAAAAAGCGCCGCCATCGCCGATGGCAGCGCTTTGTTATGTCCCGGCCCGACCGGCGTATGGCGGTCGCGGTGACCGGCAACCGGCCGATGCGGCGTGGTGGATCGCGTTCGCGGCGTCGCGACCAGACCCGCGGCTCAGTCTTCGTTGGCGGCGATCGATTCCATCAGCGACACCAGCTGGCGCTGCACGGTCTGATCCTTGATCTTGCTGTAGGCGCGCAGCAACCGGAGGCTGAACGCGCTGTCGAGGAACAGCAGGCTCTCGACTTCGCGGGCCTTGTTGTCGCCGTCGTAGAAGAAGGTGACCGGCACGTCCAGCGCGGTCGCGATCTGCTGAAGGCGGGCGGCGCCGACGCGGTTCACGCCCTTCTCGTACTTCTGGACCTGCTGGAAGCTGACGCCGAGCTTGTCGCCGAGCTCGGCCTGCGAGATCTTCTGCTCGACACGGCGCAGGCGAATCCGCTTGCCCAACTCAATGTCCGGCTTGCCGGCACTGCGCTGCTTCATCTTCTTTGCTGCTGATCTGTTCATTCTTGTGACCCGTCCTTCAATCGGGAATCCCTGGCCCGGCCGGGTCAGGGACACGTTCATGATGTACCGCGTTAAGCTCGAGTGGATCGTCAGTTCGTCGTGAACCACGAAAATCCAAGAAGATCGCGGGATGGTATCCAAACGCACATCCTTGTTGGAAGCATACGTATTGGAAGCACCTTTTACCGACACAGCCAACTACCTGAAGTCGACCGCGCCTAGGTGTCTCTCGACACCCCGCCCTCTACATTTGGCAAAATATTGACCAAACCACAACTAGCGCGAGTTTGATCGCCACAGATTTTGCACGCATGCTTACCGGGCGGCCGTGCACTGCGCCCGTAGTTCTACGGGCAACTATATTGTACGGGCGTCTTTGCGTGGATGCAACCCCAGCTAGTGCATCCTGAGGTCGCGCAGACGGGTCGGCGGTTGCTTGACGGAACGGCCTGCTAGGCGAAAAGTTTGACCTAAGTCCAAGTCGGGCTTTCGGAATGTTGCTGGACAATTGCCTGAAAGTTCTCGATCATCGGGAACCAATGTGCGCCTACGACAAGCCGGCGAACTCTGGCGGGAGAGGCCAATGAAGCGGAAGAGGGGAACGCCTCGACTCTACCTCGCGGCTTCGGGAGTGGAAGATATGCCGGTCGCAAATACGGAAGAACGGTTGCTGGCGCTGCTCGCAACCCTGGAAGAGTGTCAGGCCTTCCTGACCGACCGGACCAATACGGAGACGGCGCGGCTATTGTCCCTTGCCATCCTCGAGCTCCGGATGGAGCTCCACAAGGTGACCGATTCCGAGCTGAAGGCCCTGTGTGACATGATCGCGTCGGACGAGCCGATGCCGGAACCGGCGACCCGGCAATTGCCGCCGTATCTGAGGCTGGTCAAGTAAGCCAGCGCCGCGCGCGGGACGCTGCCGGTCCTGTGCCGTGGGACTTCAGCCGGCGGTGACGTCGACTGCCTCTGCGCCTTCAAGCACGCGACGGGCCTTGTCACGGTCGAGGTCACCCTCCCATGCCGCGACCACGACGGTGGCGACGCAGTTGCCGATCAAATTGCCGACCGCGCGCGCCATGCCGATGAACCAGTCGACCGAGAGCACCAGCACGAGGCCGATCGCCGGGATGCTCGGCACCGCATTGAGCGTCGCCGCCAGGATGACGATCGCCGAGCCCGGCACGCCATGCGCGCCCTTCGAGGTGATCAGCGACACGCCGAGCACCAGCAGCAGGTCGCCGAACGACAGCGGCGTGTTGGTCGCTTGCGCGATGAACACGACCGCAAGCGTCAGATAAATCGAGAACGCATCGAGGTTGAAGGAATAGCCGGTCGGGATCACGAGGCCGACCACAGAGTCCTTGACGCCGAGGCGCTCCAGCTTGCGCATGATCTGCGGCAGCACGGCGTCGGAGGATGCGGTGGCGACCACGATCGTCAGCTCCTCGCGCAGGTAGCCGAGGAATTTGAGGATGTTGATGCCGGCGAGCGCCATGACGCCGCCGAGCACGCCGAGCACGAAGATCGCGACCGAGACGTAGAACAGCGCCACCAGCGACAGCAGCTGCTTCAGCGAGCCGACGCCGTATTTGCCGACCGTGTAGGCGACGGCGCCGAGCACGCCGATCGGCGCGATGCGCACGATCAGGCCCATGGCGCGGAACAGCACGGTCGAGACCGCGTCGATGAGAGAGGAGATCTTCTCGCCCTTTTCGCCGCCGACCAGCGCCAGGCTGACGCCGAAGATGATGGCGAAGAACAGGACCTGCAACACGTCATTGCGCGACAGCGCGTCGAACGAGGTGGTCGGGATGATGTTGAGCAGGAAGCTGCCGACGCCTTCGCCCTTCAGCTTCTGCGCGTTGCTGGCATAGTTGCCGAGCGCCTTGGGATCCAGCGTCGAGGTGTCGATGTTCATGCCGTGACCGGGCCCGAACAGGTAGGCCAGGATCAATCCGACCACCAAAGCGACCGTCGTCATCACCTCGAAATAGACCAGCGCCTTGACGCCGACGCGTCCGACCTTCTTGAGGTCGCCGGCGCCCGCGATGCCGTGCACCACCACGCAGAACACGATCGGCGCCACGATCATCGAGATCAGCTTCAGGAAGGCATCGCTGAAGATCTTCAACCCGATCGCGAAATCGGGCGCGACCATGCCGATGATGATGCCGAGCAACAGCGCGACGAGCACCTGCACGAACAGTGACGTGTAAAGCGGCTTTCGTGCCACACTGGCTTCCGCTGCGATGGTCGACATGAACTTCCCCCTGTTTCTGGCCGGCCGAACCCGCCTATCTTAGCAACTTGCGTGCCAAGATGTCGCAGGTTCGGCCGCCATTATCGGGTCAATCGCCCGGTTCGAGGGAGCTGGTCACGGTGTAGACGACGCCCTGGGGCAGGAAATCCACCGTGGCTTCGCCGCCGAGCTGGTCGCGGGCGCTGCGCTCGATCAGGCGGGAGCCAAAGCCGCGCTGCACCGGCGCGGTGACCGGCGGACCGCCGGCCTCGGTCCAGATCATCCGGAGCTTCGGTCCGGCGCCTTCGTCCAGGATCTCCCAGTCCAGCGTCACCGTGCCGGTGTCGTTGGACAGCGCGCCATATTTGGCGGCGTTGGTCGCCATTTCGTGCAGCAGCATCGACAGCACCAGGGCAAGCCGCGGCGACAGCGGCACGCGCGGTCCGAACATTTTGACCCGCTCGGAGGCGTTGATCAGATAGGGCCGCAACACCCGGCTGACCACGTCCTGCAGGTCGGAGCCCTGCCATTTGTCGGTGGAGAGCAGGTTGTGCGCCTCGGCAAGCGCGCCGAGCCGCCCCTCGAACTTGTCGCGCTCGGCGCGGCTCGCGGTGCGGAAGGTCTGCGTGGCGATCGATTGCAGGATCGCCAGCGTGTTCTTGACGCGGTGGTTGAGCTCCTCGATCAGCAGGTCGTGCAGCATCTCGGCGCGCGCGATCGTGGTCGCCATCCGTACCGCGAAGCCGAGGCCGACCAGCAACAGCAGGCCGCCGATCACGCTGGTGATCGCAAGCGAGCGCCACAGCGGCGCCACCAGCGAGTTCTCGGCGATTCCCGCGGCGACGGTCCAGCCGGTGACGCGCGACCGCGTGAAGCCGGTGATCAGCGCCACGCCTTCGAGCGAGACGGTCGGCAGCGTCGCCTCGCTGCGGCGGAACATCTCGGCGAACAGCGACGGCGCGGCGCGCTGCCCGATCGTCGCCTGCGGATTTGGCACGCGGGCCAGGTTGACGCCGTCGCTGTCGAAGATCGAGATGGTCCAGTCCTGGTTGAGGCGCTGCTTCTCGATGATGGTCTGGAACACCTCGATCGGCGGGCTGAACGAGATGTCGTAGAGCACCTCGCCGTCGCGCATCACCGGCACCTCGACGGTGATGATCAGGCGTTGCTTCACCGCGCCGAAGAACAGATTGGAATATTGCGGCTGCCTTGTCGCAAACACCTTCCCAAGGATCTCGAGATTGTTGCGCGGCAGCAGGCTCGCCGTATCCGCCGTCAGCGAGGAGAACACCTGGCGTCCGCTGCGGTCGGCGACCAGCACCACGCCGTCCTTGCCGTACTGGTCGATGAAGCCGACCGCAACGCGGCGGAAATTGTCGAAGTCGCTGTTGCGCAGCGAATTGGTCAGCGCCAGCACCTGCAGCCCGCCGGTCATGCGCTGCATTTCCGCATCGAGCAGCAGGCGGATGTTGCGCGCGGTCTCGAGCACACGCTGCGTGGCGGCCTGGCGGTCCTGCTGGTAATTGTGGAAGACTATGCCGACCGCGAAAACGATCAGCGGCAACATCGTTCCCGCGACCAGAAGCGCGAGACGGACTGGCAATGTCAGTTTCGGCACGAAGTCCCCGGGTCGGTGCTGCTCTGAGCTTAGGGGAAGCGGGAAAAGTCCGCCAAAGGAAATAGCTGGTGATTGGAAAGGTTCCGCGGCGCTTAGAGCATGATCCGGAAAAGTGTGAAGCGGTTTTCCGAAAGGATCATGCTTAAACGAGGGGTGTGCGCCGCGGAAAGGCGTCTGTCAGAGATTGCTCTCGGTGATCGCGGCGTAGACCATGGTGCGCAGCTCGCGCCGGAGCGGATAGGCGCTCGATGGCAGCACCTGGGTCATGAAAATCGTGATCAGCTCCTCGGCCGGGTCGATGAAGAACGACGTCGTCGCGGCGCCGCCCCAGTTGAATTCGCCCGGACTGCCCGCGATCAGGGTCTGCGCCGGATGCATCGTGACGGCGAAGCCAAGGCCGAAGCCGATGCCGTTATAGGCGGCTTCGGAGAACAGCGAGCGCGACATCGCCGGCAGGTCGACGCCGCCGGGCAGATGGTTGGAGGCCATCAGCTTCAGCGTCTTCGGGCCGAGCAGCCTGACGCCGCCGAGCTCGCCGCCGTTGAGCAGGGCGCGGCAGAAGGTGAGATAGTCTGAGGCGGTCGAGCACAGACCGCCGCCGCCCGAGATCAGCGAGGGCGGTGACAGGAACGAGCTGGTCGTCGGGTCGTCCTGCAGCGTCAGCGTGCCCTTGCGCTCGGTAGCGTGGAAGGTCATGCCGCCCTGCGGGTCGGCCGAGTAGCAGGCGGCGAAGCGATGCACCTTGTCGGCCGGCACGAAGAAGTCGGTGTCGTTCATGCCGAGCGGCTTGAAGATGCGCTCCTTCAGGAACTTCTCGAACGGCATCCCTGAGATATTGCCGATGAGGTAGCCGAGCACGTCGGTGGCGACCGAGTAGTTCCAGGCTTCACCCGGCGAGAACTCCAGCGGGATTTTCGCCAGATCCTCGATCATGCTGTCGAGCGTGCCGGCCTTGATGACTTCGCCGATCTTGTTCTCGCGATAGGCCGCGTCCACGTTGGAGCGCTGCTGGAAGCCGTAGGTGAGGCCCGAGGTGTGGCGCAACAGGTCGACGATCAGCATCGGCCGGCTCGGCGGGCGGGTGAGGAAGGCGGGCGCGGTGCCGGCGACGAACACGCTGAGGTTCTTCCACTCCGGAATGTATTTGGCGACCGGCTCGTCGAGCGCGACCTTGCCTTCCTCGACCAACATCATGAAGGCGACCGACGTGATCGGCTTGGTCATCGAATAGATGCGGAAGATGGTGTCGTCCTTGACCGGCACCTTGCGCTCGAGATCGGCAAAGCCCTGCACCGCGGAATGCACGATCTTGCCGCGCCGGTAGATCAGGAGCTGGGTGCCGGGAAAGCGGCCGCCGTCGATATAGCGGGTCTTCAGATGCGCTTCGAGGCGGTTGAGGGCAGTGGTCGACATTCCCGCGGATTCGGGCGAGGCAGGCGTGGGGGCTAACATCGGGCGTTTCTCCGGCTGGCAAGGCCGTCTTGATAGCCGAAAAGTGTCCGCTGCACCAAGTGGCTGGCGCTTACCGGCAACGGGCCGGTGGTGTACGGTCGCCGTTGCAATCGCGCCCTTCAGGGGCTCCAGGGAAACGCCGAGATGACCCAGTTCAACGAAACCGAGCTCACCACCGCCGTGATCCGCAGCTTCGACCAGACACCCGATCCGCGGGCCAAGTTCCTGCTGCAGGAATTGGTGAAGTCGCTGCACGATTATGTGCGCAGGACCGATCTCACCTTCGAGGAGTGGGACCACGCGATCGGCTTCCTGACCCGTACCGGACAGAAGTGCACCGATATCCGCCAGGAGTTCATCCTGCTCTCCGACGTGCTCGGCGTGTCGATGCTGGTCGATGCGGTCAACCACCGCGATCGCGACGGCGCGACCGAGACCACTGTGCTCGGCCCGTTCTATGTCGGCGAGCACAAGGTCACGCCGCACGGCACCGACATCTCGGCAAGCCTGCCCGGCGAGCGCATGTTCGTGCAGAGCCGCGTCACCGACCTCACGGGCAAGCCGTTGGCCAATGTGCCGGTCGATGTCTGGCACGCGGACGACGACGGATTCTACGACTCGCAGAAGCCGAGCTATGCCACCGAAGGCCCGTCGTCGCGGGCGCGCTTCGTCACCGATGCCGACGGCCGCTTCTTCTTCCGCACCATCGTGCCGTGCAGCTATCCGATTCCAACCGACGGTCCGGTCGGGCAGATGATCACGCAGACCAACCGTCACCCGATGCGGCCAGCGCATGTGCACTTCCTGGTCAATGCCAAGGGCCATGAGCCGCTGATCACGCACGTTTTCATGGAAGGCGACAAATATATCGACTCCGATGTCGTGTTCGGCGTGAAGGACGAGCTGATCGCCAAGGTTGAACGGCGCACCGATCCGGCGATGCCCGATGGCCAGCGCTCGGATGGTCCGTGGCACCTGATGAACTACGAATTCCATGTGAAACCCGGTGGCGGAATGGCGCCCGCGCCGCTCGGCACCAAGGTCGCCGAGGACGCCTGATCGCTATCGTTGAAGCCAGCTGCTCAATTCTTGTGCGCCGCACAAGAATTGAGCGAATCGCAAATTTTGGGAGCGCGCGGAAAGTTTGCGCGCGCTGCGACATGTTGCGCAAGACTTTGCAATAAAATCAATTTTTGCACTGCGGTAGCTTGGCACAAGGCTTGAATAGTCAATAGCCGACGCCATTGAAGCCGTCCCTCGAGGCCACCCCATCGGATTTCTGACGCCGCCAGACCGGGGCCTCCCCGGTGCATGCCCTTTTGCGCCCTGCGAGCGTCGCCACCCGAAGGAGGGCGCTCGACGCAAAGACGCAATACCGCAACGCAACGACGCAAAGGACGACCGATGACCAAGCCCACCAACAAGCCCTCAGGCCGTGGCCTCAGCCGCCGTCAGCTCCTGAAGGCAAGCAGTGGCGCCGCCGCGCTGCTCGCCGCAGCCAGGCTCAACTTTCCCGCCGGTGCATTCGCGCAAGGTGCAGGCCCCGAGGTGAAGGGCGCCAAGCTCGGATTCATTGCGCTGAGCGACGCCGGTCCGCTGTTCGTCGCCAAGGACAAGGGCTTGTTCGCCAAGTATGGCGTGCCCGATGTCGATGTGCAGAAGCAGGCCTCGTGGGGCACCACGCGCGACAATCTCGTGCTCGGCTCCGAAGGCAACGGAATCGACGGCGCGCACATCCTGACCCCGATGCCGTATCTGATCTCGGCCGGCAAGGTGACGCAGAACAACCAGCCGACGCCGATGTACATCATGGCGCGGCTCAATTTCGATGCGCAGTGTATCTCGGTCGCAAAGGAATATGCTGACCTCAAGCTCTCGACCGACGCATCGCCGTTCAAGACGGCGCTGGAAAAGAAGAAAGCGTCGGGCAAGGCGGTGAAGGCCGCGATGACCTTCCCGGGCGGCACCCACGATCTCTGGATTCGCTATTGGCTCGCCGCCGGCGGCATCGATCCCGACAAGGATATCGAGACCATCGTGGTGCCTCCGCCGCAGATGGTCGCCAACATGAAGGTCGGCACCATGGACTGCTTCTGTGTCGGCGAGCCCTGGAATCTGCAGCTGATCCATCAGGACATCGGCTACACCGCGGTCAACACCGGCGAGATCTGGAACAAGCATCCGGAGAAGTCGTTCGCGATGCGCGCCGCCTGGGTCGACAAATATCCGAACGCGGCGAAGGCCATCCTGATGGCGGTGATGGAAGCCCAGCAATGGGCCGACAAGGCCGAGAACAAGCAGGAGCTCGCGGCAATCATGGCCAAGCGGCAGTGGATCAACTGCCCGGTCGAGGACGTCTATGACCGCACCGCGGGCAAGTTCGACTACGGCACCGGCAAGGTGGTCGAGAATTCGCCGCACATCATGAAGTACTGGCGCGACTTCGCGTCTTATCCGTTCCAGAGCCACGAGCTCTGGTTCCTCACCGAAGACATCCGCTGGGGCAAGTTTGAAGCGGGATTCGATACCAAGGGCCTGATCGGCAAAGTCAACCGCGAGGACATCTGGCGTGCGGCCGCCAAGGATCTCGGCGTGCCCGCATCCGAAATTCCAACCTCGACCTCGCGCGGCAAGGAGACCTTCTTCGACGGCAAGGTGTTCGATCCGGAAAATCCGGCCGCATACCTGAAGTCGCTGTCGATCAAGCGCGTGGACGTCTGATTTGAGCAGGGCTGCGCGCTCCTCGCGCGCGGCCCACCCATTTGACCACGGAGATACTTTGTCGATGTCAATGCCTGCCATGAAGACCGAACTCACCGCAGCGATCGTTCCGGCTGCTGCAACCGCGGCGCCGGTCGTGACGATGACGCCCAAGCGGCCGCCGCGTGCCGAGACATATGCCAAGATGGCGAAGGAGGCGGCAGTGCGCGTCGTGCCGCCGCTGATCGTCCTCGCGCTGCTGCTGCTCGTCTGGGAGCTGGTGTGCCGGCGCGCGGGCTCGGCCCTGCCGCCGCCTTCGCGCGTGTTCAAGGATACCAAGGAGCTGATCCTCGATCCGTTCTTCGATCACGGCGGCATCGACAAAGGCCTGTTCTGGCACCTGTCGGCGAGCCTGCAGCGCGTCGCGCTGGGCTATTCGCTGGCGGCGATCGCGGGCATTGCGCTCGGCACGCTGGTCGGCCAGTCGGTCTGGGCGATGCGCGGTCTCGACCCGCTGTTCCAGGTGCTGCGCACGATTCCGCCGCTCGCCTGGCTGCCGCTGTCGCTCGCCGCATTCCGCGACGGCCAGCCATCGGCGATCTTCGTCATCTTCATCACCTCGGTGTGGCCGATCATCATCAACACCGCGGTCGGCATCCGCAACATCCCGCAGGACTACCGCAACGTCGCCGCCGTGGTGCAGCTCAATCCGCTGGAGTTCTTCGCCAAGATCATGATCCCGGCGGCCGCGCCCTACATGTTCACCGGCCTGCGTATCGGCATCGGCCTGTCCTGGCTCGCGATCGTCGCGGCTGAGATGCTGATCGGCGGCGTCGGCATCGGCTTCTTCATCTGGGATGCGTGGAATTCCTCGCACATCAGCGAAATCATCCTGGCGCTGTTCTATGTCGGCATCATCGGCTTCGTGCTCGACCGCCTGATCGCGGGATTGGGCAAGATCGTGACCCGCGGCACGGCTGCGAACTGAGGGGACAAGTCATGCAGGCCTATCTGAAGCTCGACCACATCGACAAGATTTTTACCCGCGGCAACGCCACCACGGAGGTTCTGAAGGACATCAACCTGACGATCCAGAAGGGTGAATACGTCTCGATCATCGGCCATTCCGGCTGCGGCAAGTCGACCTTGCTCAACATCGTCGCGGGCCTCACCGGCACCACCAATGGCTGCGTGCTCTTGGAGAACCGCGAGGTCAATTCGCCGGGGCCCGACCGGGCCGTGGTGTTCCAGAACCACAGCCTGCTGCCGTGGCTGACCGTCTACGAAAACGTCAAGCTCGGCGTCGACAAGGTGTTTGCCAAAACCAAGAGCAGGGCCGAGCGCGACGCCTGGGTGATGCACAATCTCAGCCTGGTGCAGATGGCGCACGCCAAGGACAAGCGGCCGAGCGAGATTTCCGGCGGCATGAAGCAGCGCGTCGGCATCGCGCGTGCGCTCGCGATGGAGCCGAAGGTGCTGCTGCTCGACGAGCCGTTCGGCGCGCTCGACGCGCTGACCCGGGCGCATCTGCAGGATTCGGTGATGGCGCTGCATCAGAAGCTCGGCAACACCATCCTGATGATCACCCACGACGTCGACGAAGCCGTGCTGCTGTCGGACCGCATCGTCATGATGACCAATGGTCCGAGCGCACGGATCGGCGAGGTGCTCGAGGTGCCCTTGGCGCGTCCGCGCAAGCGGCTCGAACTCGCGAACAACCCCGGCTATCTGAAGTGCCGGCAGCGCGTGCTCGAATTCCTCTATGAGCGCCACAGCTTCGTCGAGGCGGCTTGAAGATAATGTCGACATCAGGCGTTTCGGCCTTGAACCGAAACGCCGTGGTCCACGACCAATGCTCGGATTTTGCAAAGTCATTCAGAACCACGGAGAGTTGAAATGAATCCGGCCCAAATCAAGCTGGTTCAGGATAGCTTTGGCAAGGTCGCGCCGATTGCGGAGCAAGCCGCGGTTATTTTCTACGATCGCTTGTTCGAAGTCGCGCCCGCCGTGAAGGCGATGTTTCCGGCAGACATGAAAGAGCAGCGCAAGAAGTTGATGACGACGCTCGCCGTCGTCGTCAACGGGCTGAGCAATCTCGACGCGATTCTGCCCGCCGCGAGTGCACTCGCCAAGCGCCATGTCGGCTATGGCGCCAGGCCCGAACATTATCCGGTGGTCGGCGGCGCATTGTTGTGGACGCTGGAGAAGGGCCTCGGTGATGCCTGGACGCCTGACGTCGCCGCCGCGTGGACCGCGGCCTACGGCACGCTGTCCGGTTACATGATTTCGGAAGCCTACGGTGCGCAGGCGGCAGAGTAGGGGAATCGTGGAGGGGCCGGCCGCTACTGCCAAATCGCAGCTGGCGGCAAACTAGAACTCTCTCGCCCGTCATTGCGAGCGTAGCGAAGCAATCCATACCTCCGCTTGCCGAGAGATGGATTGCTTCGTCGCTATCGCTCCTCGCAATGACGAACGGAACGATCTAAGGTTCACTCGCTCCGCCAACGGGTGAACCAAAAAAATGATGTTCCTGGAAACGCCGCCGAAACTGATTCCGACCGAGATATTCTCCACAGTTCCCGCCGAGTTTCGCCGCAAGGTGGCGAGCGAATGGGCCGACGCCAACCGGCCGGGCGCGGTGACCGACTGCTTCATCGAGGGCCCGTCATTCGATGCGTCGGGCAATCTCTATATCGTCGACATTCCTTTCGGCCGTATCTTCAGGATCGCGCCGGACAAGTCATGGTCGCAGGTCGCCGAATATGACGGTTGGCCGAACGGGCTGAAGATCGACGCCAAGGGCCGCATCCTGATCGCCGATTATCGGCACGGCCTGATGGAGTTCGATGCCGGATCGGGCAAGGTCACGCCGCTGTTGCGTTCGCGCAATTCGGAATCGTTCCGCGGCTGCAATGACCTTCATATCGCCTCGAACGGCGACATCTATTTCACCGACCAGGGCCAGACCGGCCTGCACGATCCGACCGGCCGCGTCTATCGCCTGCGCGCGAGCGGGCAGCTCGATTGCCTGATCGATACCGGGATCAGCCCGAACGGCCTGGTGCTCGATCCGCACGAAGCGGTGTTGTTCGTCGCGATGACCCGCGACAATGCGGTCTGGCGCGCGCCGTTCATGAAAGACGGCAGCGTGTCCAAGGTCGGACGCTTCTGCTCGCTGTTCGGTCCGAGCGGGCCCGACGGCATGACGATGGACAAAGCAGGGCGGCTTTTCGTCGCGCACGCCTCGCTCGGCCATGTCTTCGTGTTTGCGCCGAACGGCGAGTGCGTCGCCCGGATCAAGTCATGCGCCGGGCAGAGCTGCACCAATGTCGCGATCGGCGGCGCCAACCGTGACCGGCTCTACATCACGGAATCGGTGACGGGGTCGGTGCTGGTCGCCGACATCAGCGAGCTCGGCTGATCCGTCTATCCGGCTTATGCAGCGAGGTTCGGGCGTTCGGGAAAAGGCGACTCGTACAACCACGCCAGGTTATCGCAGAACTGCTCGAGGCTGGTGTCGCGGATCAGCTGGTTGCGCAGCAGCGCGTGCACGCCGGCCGGATGATAGACATGGGTGCCGAGTTCGCGCGCCTGTAGCCGAACCCGCGCCGTTCGCATCAGCCGAACCTGCCGATACTTTTCCAGCGCGTGTTCGAAGGCGTCAGGCGTTGCGCCGAGCAGCTCCGCAAGCCAGACCGCGTCCTCCAGCGCCATGCAGGCGCCTTGCGCGAAATATTGCAGCATCGGATGCGCGGCGTCGCCGAGCAGGACCACGCGGCCGTCGACCCAGCGTTCGGTTGGATCACGATCGCAGGTCACCCACGCCTTCCAATCCTTGCCGTGGTGTATGATCGCCTTGGCGCGTGGATGGACGTCGCGAAAGCCCTCCAGCACCTCCTCATGGGTGACCGGCCTCGCGGCAAAGGCTTCCGGCGGGTCGTTGTGGCAGGTGATGGCGAGATTGAAGACCTTCCAGCCCGAGAGCGGATAGTGCACCAGATGGCACTTGGCGCCGGCCCATAGGGTCGCGGCGTTCCAGCGCAGATCCTCCGGCATCTGCTCGGTCGGAATCACCGATCGATAGGTGGTGTGGCCGGCGATCCGCGGCGGGCCGTCATCGACCATCTGCTGGCGGATCCGGGACCTCAGCCCGTCGGCGCCGATCAAGAGACGGCCTTTGACACGCTCGCCGGATTTCAGCTGCGCGACGACGGCCTCGCCGTCCTGGTCATATCCGACGACATCGCAATCGCTGCGCAACGTGATGCCGGGATGCGCCTCGCAGGCGCGCAGGAAGATGCCGTGCAGATCGCCGCGATGGACCACCGCATAGGGATTGCCAAAGCGCCGGCGGAAATAGCTGGTCAGATCGATGCTGGTGATCTCATCGGCCGAGATCGCGTCCATCAGCCGCAACTGGTCGATGAACACCGCGATTGCGCGGGCGGCATCGCCGAGATCGAGATGGTCGAAGGCATGGAAGGCGTTCGGGCCGAGCTGGATGCCGGCGCCGATTTCCTGATAGCGCGGCGCGCGTTCCAGGACGGTGACCTGAAATCCCTTGCGGGCCAGCGCGACCGCCGCGGCCAGTCCGCCGATGCCGCCGCCTGCAATGATGATCGGATCCCTGCGCATGTCCTCTCCCTGACGTTGGTGCTATTTCCTCGGTATCTTGCGCCGGCGGCCGGCCGTGCCTTTGGCGTCAAACTTCGCCTCGCGAACGTCTTTCGGCGCCGCCGGCGGGGGCACCTCGATCAGGCCGGCCTCGACCTCGCGCTCGAGCCGATCGAGATTCTTGTAGAGCTCGACCAGCACCTGCTTGAGCTCGGCGGCTTCCTTCGCCGACATCGCACCGGTTGCGACCTCTTCATAGTGTTGCGCGATCGGCATCAGCCGGCCTGCGAGCTCGGCGCCCTTCGGCGTCAGCGCGACCTGCAGGCTGCGCTGGTCGTTCTCCGGCCGGTCGCGCGTCAGGAGGCCGGCGCGGCTCATCTCGGCAACGATGCGCGACAAGGTCGAGACGTCGGCCGATGTCAGTTCGGCGATTTCGCCGAGCCGCAGCGGCTGTCCCTGCTCCGAGAGTGCGGCGAGCACGCGGTACATCGGCAGCGTCAACTTCTCGTGACGGATGACGCGGACGAACAGATCGCCCATCCGCACGCCGAGCCGGGCGAGCAGATAGGGCAGCGAATTCGAAAATCGGTACATGGGCTTAGGTCCGGGCTTGGTTCCTGGCGGGAGGCGTCCGCCCGGAATAGCCGCCGGTCCTCGCATCGACAACAGTTGCGTCTCAATCATTTGCATTTGCAACCTTCTCATTGACAAATAATTGGACCGGATGTTTTGCTCTGTCAACACGGAAACGCGCCGCGGGCCGGAAAGGGACGACGCCATGCAGGGAAAGATCGCGCTGGAGGAGCACTTCGCCATCGAGGAGACGGTTCGCGACAGCGCGGGCTTCTCGCCGGCCGACGACTGGGTCGAGCTCAAGGCCCGGCTGCTCGACATTCAGGACCGCCGCCTTGCCGAGATGGATGCGCACGGCATCGAGCTGATGCTGCTGTCGCTCAATGCGCCGGCGATCCAGGCTATCCCCGACCGCAGCCGCGCGCTGGAGCTGTCGCGCCGCGCCAATGATTTCCTGGCCGAGCAGGTCGCGCGGCGGCCGCAGCGCTTCCAGGGCCTGGCCGCGCTGCCGATGCAGGATCCGGAAGCCGCCGCGCGCGAGCTCGATCGCTGCGTGAGCGCGTTGAAATTCCGCGGCGCGCTCGTCAATGGCTTCAGCGAGGTCGAAGGCCACGACGGCGCGGTCTACTACGATCGCAAGGAGTTCTGGCCGTTCTGGTCCGAGGTCGAGCGCCTCGACGTGCCGTTCTATCTGCACCCGCGCAACCCGCTGGCGAAGGATGCCGCGATCTATGAGGGCCATCGCTGGCTGATGGGGCCGACCTGGGCCTTCGGCCAGGAAACCGCGGTGCATGCGCTGCGCCTGATGGGCTCGGGCCTGTTCGATGCTCATCCGCGGCTGCAGATCATCCTCGGCCATATGGGCGAGGGGCTGCCGTATTCGATGTGGCGCGTCGACAACCACAACAAGTGGATGCGCGCGCAGAACGTCTATCCCGCCAGGCGCAAGATCGCCGATTACTTCCGGGAGAATTTCTACATCACGACATCAGGCAATTTCCGCACCCAGGCGCTGATCGACGCGATGCTCGAGATCGGCGCCGACCGCATCCTGTTCTCGGCCGATTGGCCGTTCGAGAACATCGACCACGCCGCCGAATGGTTCGACACCGCGACCATCGCCGAAGGTGACCGCCTCAAGATCGGCCGCGACAACGCGCGCGGGCTGTTCAAGCTCTAACGACACGCCGTGCCAACCTGCCGCAGAGCAGGGCGCATCATCAGCAAGGGAGGAAACCGTGAGCACTTCGCCCGACATCGACGTGCACGAGGAATTGTCCGGTGCGGCCATCGGCCGGCTGCACATCGTGCTCGGCATCCTGATCACGCTGATTACGCTGTTCGATGGCTATGACACGTTCAATCCGGCCTATGTCATCCACTACGTGGCAAAACCCTGGGGATTGTCGCCGAGCCAGGCGGGCTTCCTCGTGAGCTCGGGCCTCGTCGGATTCCTGTTTGGCGCGGTCGGACACGGCACGGTCGCCGACCGGCTCGGCCGGCGCGGCACGCTGCTGGCCGGGCTCTGGGTGTCAACCTCTTCACACTGCTGACCGCAACGGTCGCGAGCGACTTCTGGAGCTTCTGCGCGCTGCGCTTCGCGACCGGCCTCGGTCTCGGCGTGTTGTTGCCGCTGGGCACGACCTTCGTCAACGAACTGGCGCCGCGCCGTGTCAGCAACGCATTCTCGTTGTGGGGCGTGACGCTGGGCTGGTCGCTCGGCGGCGTCTGTGCCGGGCTCGTCGGCGTCTATCTGACGCCGCATTACGGCTGGCAGATCCTGTACTATCTCGGCGCGCTGTCGATCCCGCTGACATTTGTGGCGCACGCCGTGCTGCCCGAAAGCCCGCAATTCCTGGCGGCGCGGCGCCGCACCGAGGAGTTGCGCACTTTGCTCGCGCGGCTGCGCCCGGAACGGGCCGCCGCCTATCGCAACGCGACCTTTGCATCAGTCGGCGCCGGCGGCGTGTCGAACCCGATCGCGGCGCTGCTGAGCCCGCGCTATCGCCGCGTCTCGCTGACGATCTGGATCACCGCGTTCCTCAGCCTGTTCGCGATCTTCGGCCTGACCGGCTGGATCCCGACGGTGATGCAGAAGCGCGGCGAGACCTTTGCAGCGTCGTTCGGCTTCGGCGCGCTGATGCAGGCGATGTCGTTCGTCGGCGGGCTGACGCTCGCGATGCTGGCCGACCGCAATCTGTCGCTGACGCCGCGCTACCTCGCCACATGGTGGCTGAGCGGCGGCATTGCCGTGCTGGCGCTTGTGTTCGTCAGCGGTCACGGCGTCAATCTCGCGATCGTCGCTATCGCCGGCTTCTGCATCATCGGCGCGCAGCATGTGCTCAACAACTTCACCGCAGGCTCGTACGAGACGCTGTTGCGCGCCAGCGGCGTCGGCATGGAATTGGGCGTCGGCCGGGTCGGCGCGATCCTGGGTCCCTACGTGATCGGACTGCTGCAACAGATGACCGGCGGCCCCGACATCGTGTTCTGGGTGATCGGCGGTGCCGCGATCGTCGGCGCGTTTGCGATCGGCTCGCTTGGCCTCGCCGCCGCGCCGCGGCCCGCGGCCATCGATACGGCGCCCGCGGAGTGACGACGGATCCATATCAAACGCCGCATAGGCAAGTATAGAACCAACGGAGACAACGCATGTCCACGACAACTCACATTGCGGCCGATGACAAAGCCGCGCGGCTTTCCCCATCCTGGGTCCTGCTGTTTGCGCGGCTCGCGATCGCGCCGCTGTTTCTCTACAGCGGCATCGGCAAGCTGATGGCGTTCTCGGCGACCGCCGGACGCCTCGGCGGCGCCGACGGCATCGGCGCGATCCTTGCGGCCGGTGCGACCGCGGTCGAGCTCGGCTGCGGCATCGCGCTCGTGCTCGGCCTGTTCGCACGTCAGGCGGCCATCGTCCTGTTCCTGTTCACGATCGCCGCGACACTGATGTTTCACAATTTCTGGGCCGCGCCGGAGGCGCAGGTCGTGACCCAGACCATCAACTTCCTGAAGAATCTCGGCCTGCTCGGCGCGCTCGCGTTGATCGCGGTCTACGGGCCCGGGAGCTATGCGGTTGGTGCGGGAGCCGGCGTGAAGCGCACCTAGCTTCGCCCGACGATCCGCTTTCGAGGCGCGCCGAGTCCAGCCGCCACCGCGCGTGGCTGATCAGCGGTCGGAATGCATCTTCTCGAGAAACTCCTTCACGCCGCTGACCGCGCCGGTATTCGAGGCGACATAGCCGGGCAGGGCGCCCACTGCCTTGTGAAACTCGCTGCTCTTCATGATGTCGAGCACCCGCTGCATCGGCTCGGTCTCGAGGAACGCACGCTTGCAGACGAAGAAGTAATCTTCCGTGAGCAGGCGGATGAAATCGAGGCCGAACTGCCGGGCAGCGGCTTCGACACCAAAACTCGCATCCGCCATGCCGCTCGCGACATAGGCGGCGACCGCGGCATGGGTGAACTCCATGTGCTGGGCGCCGTTGATCTTGCTTTCCGGGATCTTGTGCTGCGCCAGCAACTGATCGAACAGCATCCTGGTGCCGGAATCATGGTCGCGGTTGACGAAGCGGGCCTTGCGGTCGACCAGGTCCTTCAGCGACGTGATCTTCAAGGGATTGTCGCGCTTGAGCATCAGGCCCATCTCGCGCGTGACGAAATTGATCACGCGATCCTCGCGCGGATCGAGCCATTCCCGGCAGGCCTTGATGCCCTGCGCGCGCAACTCGCCGCGCGGCAGATGCACGCCGGAGAGATCGCAGGCGCCCTGCGCCAGCGAGACCAGCGAATTCTGGTTGCTGACGTAACGCAGATCGACACCGACGCCGCCCTCGCGATCGAGGAACTCGCGCAGCTTGGACACCGCGAAGCCATGGCTGGCATGGACCCGGATCACCGACGGCCGCTGCTCCAGGAACGGCTTGATCTCGGTGACCAGTTCCTGCGCAAGGTTCTCGAGCTGCAGCCCGAGCCGCGCCTGCATGCGCTCGCCGGCCCACACCAGCTTCTCGCCGAACGGCGTCAGCTTCGAGCCCTTGCCGCGCTGCGTCTCCACCAGCGGCACGCCGAAGAATTCGGTCCACTGCTCGATCAGGTTCCAGACATGGCGATAGGACAGATGCGCGTCGCTGGCGGCGCTGGTGATCTTCCCGGTCTTCCGGATCTCGTTGAGGATGCCGAGCATCACGACCGCGGTCTGCGGTGAGTTCTCTTTGCGAAAGCGCCAGACGGTCTCGATCTCGATCTGCAGCATCGTGGTCACCACTTATGAAGTTGACTTCATATCCTGGTACACCAATAGGCACAAGATATCATATTTACTGCTGATCAAAGCCTCCTACGTTGAAGCACAACACCAGGAGGAAATATGATGTCGGTTGCATATGACTATGAGCGCGACGCCCGCCACGCCCCGACCGTCCGGGAAGAGTTGCTGCTGATCGACGGCGCCCGAATCCGCTCCCTCTCGGGAAAAACCTTCAAATCGCTCAATCCCGCCACCGAGCAGGTGATCGCAACGATTGCCGAAGGCAATGAGGCGGATGTCGACCGCGCCGTCGCCGCCGCCCGCCGCGCCTTCGAAGGGCCCTGGCGCACCATGCGCGCCGCCGAACGCGGCCACATTCTCCTGCGCTGGGCCGAGCTCTTGAAGCAGCACGCCGACGAGATCGCAGCGCTCGAGAGCGCCGATGCCGGCAAGCCGATCGCAGCCGTGCTGCGGCAGGATCTTCCGGCCGCCATCGACACGCTGACCTATTACGCAGGCTGGGCCGACAAGATCAGCGGTGATGTCGTCTCGACGCGCGACGACGCGCTGACCTATACGGTGCGTGAGCCGGTCGGCGTGGTCGCCGCGATCGTGCCGTGGAATTTCCCGCTGATGATCGGCATGTGGAAGCTGGCGCCGGCGCTGGCCTGCGGCTGCACGGTCGTGATGAAGCCGGCCGAGCTGACCTCGCTGTCGGCGCTTAGGATCGGCGAGCTCGCGCTCGAGGCCGGGTTGCCGAAGGGCGTGCTCAACATCGTGACCGGCCCCGGCCGCGTCGTCGGCGACGCGCTGGTCAACCATCCCGACGTCGACAAGGTGACGTTCACCGGCTCGCCCGGTGTCGGCCGCGGCATCATGAAGGGTGCGGCCGGCAATTTCAAACGCGTCTCGCTCGAGCTCGGCGGCAAGTCCGCCAATGTGATCTTCGACGATGCCAATCTCGAAGCCGCCGCCAAGGCCGCCGCCGCCGGCATCTTCTTCAACGCCGGGCAGGTCTGCTCGGCCGGCTCGCGCGTGCTGGTGCAGGAGAAGGCCTATGACGAGGTGGTGGAACGCCTGGTGGCCCGTGCCGAAAGCCTGCGCATCGGCGATCCCGCGGATCGCGCCACCGTGCTCGGGCCCGTGATCTCAGAGAAGCAGATGCGCTCGATCCTCGACTATGTCGAGATCGGAAAGAATGAAGGTGCGCAGCTCGCCACCGGCGGCGAACGGGTCGGCGACCGTGGCTATTTCATCAGCCCCGCGGTGTTCGCCAATGTCGCGCACGAAATGCGCATCTCGCAGGAGGAGATTTTTGGCCCCGTCGTCAGTGTGATCAAGTTCAAGGACGAGGCCGATGCGCTGCGCATCGCCAACGGCACCGCCTACAGCCTCGCCGCCGGGGTCTGGAGCGCGGATATGGGCCGCGTGCAGCGCTTCGCCAAAAAGGCCCGCGCCGGCACGGTGTGGATCAACACCTACGGCTACACCGACGTGCGGCTGCCGTGGGGCGGCGAGCGCGACTCCGGCCTCGGCCGCGAGCACGGCACCGCCGCGCTCGACAATTTCACCGAGCCGAAGGCGGTGTGGATGAATCTCAACGTGTGACCGCGCGTAACGCGGGCATCACGGGCGCGGATCGGAGGATCCGCGCTGATGGGATTGTGCGAGAGCGCGCCACATATTCCGCTGTCGTCCCGGGCTTGACCCGGGACCCATAACCACGAATGCGAGTTGTGGTGCGATGCTGGGGCCGCAGCGTGGTCCGCATCGAACAGCGGTGGTAATGGGTCCCGGCCTTCGCCGGGACGACGGCGTGGCGACATTATCGTTCGCATGGTCTATGGTCCACCCGCGGTTCCAAAGACAGACGAGGCGATCGTGCAGACAAAAAAATTCGGCAACAACGGCCCGCAGGTCTCGGTGATCGGGCAGGGCACCTGGTATCTCGATCGCGGTGACCGCAAGACAGCCGTCGCTGCGTTGAAGCGCGGCATCGATGCCGGCATGACCCATATCGACACCGCCGAGATGTATGGTGACGCCGAGCTCGTGATCGCGGACGCGATTGCTGGCCGGCGCGACGAGCTGTTCCTGGTCTCGAAGGTCTTGCCGAGCAACGCCTCGCGGCGCGGCACCATGACCGCCTGCGAGCGCTCGCTGAAGCGGCTGAAGACCGATCGGCTCGATTGCTATCTGCTGCACTGGCGCGGAACCACTCCATTTGCCGAGACGATCGCCGCCTTCGACGAATTGATCGCCGCCGGTAAGATCCGTTCCTGGGGCGTCAGCAATTTCGACGCAGACGATCTCGATGAACTGCGCGATGTCGCGGGCGAGGGCAAGATCGCCTGCAACCAGGTGCTCTACCATCTGCGGGAACGCGCCATCGAGCACGCCGTGATCCCGTGGTGCGAGCAGCACGGTGTGGCCGTGGTCGCCTACTCGCCGTTCGGCCACAATGATTTTCCCGCGCCGTCGAGCAAGGGCGGCGCGGTGCTGCAATTGATCGCTGAGGCGCATCAGGCGACGCCGCGCCAGGTCGCACTGAGCTTCCTGACGCGGTTGCCGTCGGTGCTCACGATCCCGAAGGCGTCGAACGCCGAGCATGCCGCGGAGAACGCAGCGGCAGGAGCGCTCAAGCTCAGTGATGGCGAGATATCAGCGCTTGACAAGGCGTTCCCGCGCGGGCCAAAGCCGCGCTCGCTGCCGATGCTCTGAACGGGATGCGCAAAATCAGGGGTTTGCGCCGCTTCGCTCCACACAGTTCTTAACAAACTGTTGCAGTTGCGGCCGCGCACCGGCTGCGGCAGGCCGTCGCGCACCCCGATGCATATCGGAGTCCCGTTTTCGGGCATTGTCCTTGCGGCGGAATTGGCGTTTTGTGACAGCAGCAGATTCCCCCTTGTTGCTTTCGAGATTGCCGTGACTCCGCCTCCCGCAGCAGCCGCCAGGCTGGACAGCGTTTCATTTCCATTGTCCGAGAAGACGGCGCCCGCAACGATAAGCATTGCGCGCAAGGCGCTTGCGCGCACCGACCGGCCGTTCAAGGGCATTGCGCTGATCCTGTTGTCGACGGTGTTTCTCGGCACCTCCGACGTGACAGCAAAATACCTGTCGAAGACGCTGCCCCCGATCGAGATCACCTGGATCCGCTTCGTGGTGTTCGCACTGATCATGGTGCCGGCGATGCTGCCGGGCTCGCCGTTGTTCGCGCTGCGCAGCAACCGTCCCGGGCTGCATGTGCTGCGCGGCGCCGCGCTGCTCGGCTCGTCCCTGATCTTCATCACCGGCTTGAGCTTCCTGCCGATCGCCGAAGCCTCCGCCACCAGCTTCGTCTCGCCGCTGTTCGTCACCGCGCTGTCGATCGCATTCCTCGGCGAGCGGGTCGGCATGCGCCGCTGGATCGCGACCGCGGTCGGGCTCGTCGGCGTGTTCATCATCCTGCGGCCGGGCACCAGCGCCTTCCATCCCGCCGCTATCTTCCCGCTCGTCTCGGCGCTGGCCTGGGCCGGCACGCTGATCCTGACGCGCATGATGAGCGGCAGCGAACGCCCGCTCACCGTGATGACCTATTCGTCGATTGTCGGCGTCGCCATCGTCAGCGCGCTGGTGCCGTTCGTCTGGGTCACGCCGAGCTGGCACGACATCATGTTCGGCATCCTGATCGGCGTCGCGTCCACCGTCGGACAGTGGATCGTGGTGCTGGCGTTCCGCTACGGCGATGCCTCGGTGCTCGCGCCGTTCTCTTACACGCAGCTGCTGTGGGTCAGCATCCTCGGCTTCCTGATCTTCGGCGAACTGCCGGACAGCTGGACTATCCTCGGCGCCGGCTTCATCGTCGCCTCGGGCCTCTACACCGCGCATCGCGAGCGAATCCGCCGCTCGCAATTGTTAACCGTGGCGAGCGAGCCGTCGCCCAACGCCTGACCGCGGTACCGAAAATCGTGCGCTGGTTGCGAACGCAGCCTCCGCTAACGTTGCGCGGGTACAACAGTCGGGCCGAAACTTCGATCTCCGCAAGCTGAATCGAAGGGTTTCGGAAACGATCGGCAATCTCGCAGTTCGCCGCATGCTAACCTGACCCCAACAGCGCCGCAGAGCGCTTGGGGGCGGTGCAGTGCATTTTGGTTTGTTCTTTGTCTTGTTGGGTCGGTCGTCTCGTCGTGCGATAGCCTCGGCGGCCTTTGTCTCGGCGGCCGTCAGCCTGTTTCCGGTCAACCCGGCACAGGCCCAGAGCTTTACCTGGGGCGGAAGCGGCAGTACGACGAGCAGTGCCGACTACCAGCTCCCGACCAACTGGTCGACAACGTCGGCCGGTGCGCCGCCGATCCTCCCGACCCAATCCGCGATTTTCGATTCGACGGGATCGGCGACGGTCACCATCGGCCCAGGTCCGATGCTGCCGGACTCCTGGACCTTCACCGCCAATTCGCAGTCGTACACAATCAGCGGCAACCCGGTTAACTTCGCTCTGACGGGG
The DNA here is from genome assembly GCF_000426785.1 of Bradyrhizobium sp. th-b2. Classification (NCBI taxonomy): domain Bacteria; kingdom Pseudomonadati; phylum Pseudomonadota; class Alphaproteobacteria; order Hyphomicrobiales; family Nitrobacteraceae; genus Bradyrhizobium; species Bradyrhizobium sp. th-b2. The sequence goes on along the minus strand of NZ_AUGA01000002.1, from coordinate 155,924 downwards.
CCAACCGGCGGTCTGATCAACCGGGCCAACAGCGGCCAGACCATCACCATCAGCGCCAACATCAACGACGGCCTTGCGCCCGGGGTGATGGTGCAACAGCTCGGCAACAGCACGCTGGTGCTCGCGGGCAGCAACGGCTACTCCGGCGGCACGCTGATCTCGGCCGGCACCGTGCAGGTGACCAATGCGGATTCGGTCGGCACCGGCACCATCACGCTCAACGGCGGCACCTTCCAGATGCAGTCGCCGACCGTCTCGAGCGTCGCGTTCTCCAACAACATTGCGGTCAACGCGACCGGCGGCACGGTCGATGCGAACGGCGCGCAGGTCAATCTGCTGGGCGTCATCGCCGACGGTGCCGGCGGCGGCGTGCTGCGACTGATCGACTCCTCCGCGTCAGGATTCTCCAACATTCAGCTCTCCGGTGTGAACACCTACAGCGGAGGCACGCTGGTGGTCGATACGACCGTCGTCGTCACCAACAACAAGTCGGTCGGGTCAGGCACGGTCACGCTGGACAGTGCGGCGTTCCAGGCCGACGGCCTGAGCAACCTGACCTTCAGCAACAATTTCAAGATCAACACGTCGCCGATCGGCAGCGCGATCGACGCCAACGGCGCGATCCTTACGATCGCCGGCAACATCGCCGACGGCAACGGCCCCGGCAAGCTGACGGTGCTGGACAGCTCGGGCGGCCTCGGCCGTGTGGTGCTATCAGGCACCAACACTTATACTGGCGACACCACGATCTGCGATTGCGCGACGCTGCAGCTTGGCGACGCCACCCACACCGCCTCGATCGTCGGCGAGGTTACCGTCGACGGCAAGTTCGACATCGTCAACGCGAACACGTCTGGAATCACCAAGATCGTCAACGACGGCTTCAATGGAATTGCCACCACGACGTTCTACAATGCGACGTCGGCGTCGACAGCGACGATCGTCAACCAGAATTTCGGCATCACGGAGTTTCGCGACAGCAGCACCGCGGGCAATGCCACCGTGAGCAACACCAACGGTGCGCTCACGATCTTCCGCGACACGAGCTCCGCCGGCAGTGCCACGTTCACCAACAGCACTGGCGGCGCCGTGGTGTTCGGCGACGCGCTTGGTCCTCCTGGTGGCACCGACACCAGCACGGCCGCCAAGGCCGTGATCGACAACCATAGCGGTGGCAGCGCCGTGTTCCTGGGCCACACCAATGCGGGACAGGCGACCATCATTAATCGCGATAGCGGTTTGACCGAGTTCTTCGAGTTCTCGTCGGCTGCATCGGCAACGATTATTGTCGAAGCCAATGGCGGTCTCGGCTTTGTCCAACACAGCACTGCGGCGAACGCCACGATCGACAATAGCGGCACTACCATTTTCGGTGGGTTTAGCGGTGTTGACACGCCGACCGCGGGCAATGCCAATATCACCAACCGTTCCGGCGGCGCGCTGTACTTTGAGCACTATGCGACGGCCGACAACGCCACCATCACGACCGAGAGCGGCGGCACGGTCACCTTCCTCGGCAATTCGACAGGCGGTACCGCGCAGTTCATCACCCAGGGAACCGGCTCTGTGGACTTCGGCGGCACAGTTGGTCCGAATGGCGACGGCCGCATCGCGGCAGGTTCGATCGCAGGGTCGGGCACCTACTACATCGGCGGTGGCAACACGCTGACCGTCGGCGGCAACAATCTGTCGACCACTGTCAGCGGCGTGATCGCCGATCACAGTTTTTGTTGCTTCCCGGTCGGGGATGGCAATCTGGAGAAGACCGGCAGCGGCACGCTGACCCTGTCGGGCTTCAACACCTATTCGGGCACCACCACGGTCAATGGCGGCATACTGCAAGTCGACGGCGGGATCGCTTCGTCGTACCTGACCACCGTGAATGCCGGCGGCACGCTCTCGGGCATCGGCACCGTCAACAATACGACGATCGCAAGCGGCGGCATCCTGCTGCCCGGCAATGCGACGCCAGGCACCTACCTGACCGTGGGAGGCAATCTCGCGTTCCAGTCCGGTGCGCTGTACCTGGTGAGCATCGGCTCGACCGCATCGACCTTCGCGAAGGTGACCGGCACCGCGACGCTTGCCGGTTCAGTCGGCGTCAGCGCCGCCGCCGGCAGTACGGTTGCCAAGCAATACACCATCCTTTCGGCGGCCGGCGGTCGCAGCGGAGCGTTTGCAGGCGTCGATTCAACCGGGCTGCCGTCCAATCTCGTGGCGACGCTCGGCTACGACGCGAACAATGCCTATCTCAATTTCGCGCTCGATTACGGCGCGGCATCGAAGCTCAACATCAATCAGCAGAACGTTGCCACCACGCTGCAGAACTTCTTCAATGCCAATGGCGGCATCAGCGCAGTGTTTGCAGGGCTCTCGCCGAACGGCCTGACCCAGGCCTCGGGCGAGGGCGCGACCGGATCGCAGCAGACGACGTTTAATGCGATGAACCAGTTCCTCGGCCTGTTGACCGATCCGTTCGTCGCCGGACGCGACGGCGGCTTCGGTGGTGGCGCGGGTGCGACGCCGTTTGCCGAGGAGAGCGCGTCGCTGGCTTATGCGGCGCGCAAGAACGATTCGCGCGACGCGCTGGCCGCGATTTATGCCAAGGCGCCGCCGCAGCAGGTCGACTTCGCGCAGCGCTGGAGCGTCTGGGCGGCCGGCTATGGCGGCTCGCAGACCACCAGCGGCAATGCCGTGCTCGGCTCCAACAACACCACGAGCAGCCTCTCAGGCACCGCGGTCGGCGCCGACTATCGTTTGTCGCCGAACACCATTGCCGGCTTCGCGCTCGCCGGCGGCGGCACCAGCTTCAGCGTCAACGGTCTCGGCTGGGGCCGCTCGGATCTGTTCCAGGCCGGCGCCTTCGTGCGCCACAGCGTCGGCGCGGCGTATTTAAGTGCGGCGCTCGCCTATGGCTGGCAGGACATCACCACCGATCGCATCGTTACCGCCGCAGGCGCCGATCACCTGCGCGCCAACTTCAATGCCAATGCGTGGTCGGGCCGGCTCGAGGGCGGCTATCGATATGCGACGCCATGGATCGGGCTGACGCCTTACGCCGCCGCGCAGTTCACCAGCTTCGAGCTGCCGAACTATGCCGAGACCGTGGTCTCCGGCGGCGGCGCCTTCGCGCTCAACTATGCCGCAAAGAGCGTCACCGACACCCGCAGCGAGCTCGGCCTGCGCTCCGACAAATCCTTCGCGGTCGACAGCGGCATCGTGACGCTGCGCGGCCGCGTTGCCTGGGCGCATGACTTCAACCCGGACCGCAATGTGGGCGCCGTGTTCCAGACGCTGCCGGGCGCGGCCTTCGTGGTCAACGGTGCGGCGCAGGCGAGCGACTCCGCGCTGACCACGGCCTCGGCCGAGCTGAAGTGGCGCAACGGCTGGTCGGCGGCGGCGACCTTCGAAGGCGAATTCTCCAGCGTTACCCAGTCCTACGCCGGCAAGGGCGTGGTGCGTTACGCCTGGTAAGACTCCTGCACTTGCGTTTTCGCCTGAAGCGGCTATCCCTTCAGTAAGAAAACGCAACAATGAGTGGGCCAAACCCACGCGGGAGGACCGATGCGCGCAGCGATCTTCAGGAACGGCGAGATTGTCGTAGGCACGATGCCGGAACCGAAGCCGGGCGCAGGCCAAGTGCTGGTCAAATCGCTCGCCTGCGGCATCTGCGGTTCCGATCTGCACGCGCGCAAGCACGCCCACCGCATGGTGGAGCTGAGCAAGTTCCTTCCGGGACGTACGCCGATGGATCTGTCGCGCGACGTCGTGTTCGGCCACGAGTTCTGCTGCGAGATCCTCGATTACGGCCCTGATACCACGCGCAAGCTGAAGCCCGGCACGCGCGTGTGCTCGCTGCCGGCGGTGCTGACGCCGGAGGGCCCCAAGGGCATCGGCTATTCCAACGACTATGTCGGCGCCTATGCCGAGCAGATGCTGCTCAGCGAGCCGTTACTGCTCGAAGTGCCGAACGGGCTTGCCGCCGAGCACGCGGCGCTGACCGAGCCGCTTGCCGTCGGCGTGCATGCGGTGGCGATGGCCAACATCAGAGGCGGCGAGGTGCCGCTGGTGATCGGCTGCGGGCCGGTCGGCCTTGCGGTGATCGCAGCGCTGAAGATCAGGGGGATCGGCCCGATCGTTGCGGCCGATTATTCGCCGGCGCGGCGCCTGCTCGCCGAGAAGATGGGCGCCGATGTCGTGGTCGATCCGGCCAGGACGCAGCCCTATGCGAGCTGGGCCGAGCACGCCCAGATGACGGAAGCGGAGAAGGCCGCGCGGCCGCCGATGCAGGCGCTATTGCCGCCGCTGAAGCCGGCGCTGATCTTCGAATGCGTCGGCGTGCCCGGTGTGCTGCAACAGCTGTTCGAAGGCGCGCCACGCAGCGCCCGCATCGTCGTGGTCGGCGTCTGCATGGAGACCGACAAGTCCGAGCCGATGCTCGGCATCATCAAGGAGCTCAACGTCCAGTATGTGCTCGGCTATACGCCGGAGGAGTTTGCTTATTCGCTGCGCCTGATCGCGGAAGGCCAGGTCGATGCCGCCTCGCTGGTCACCGGCCGCGTCGGCATCGACGGCGTCGCGCAGGCCTTTGCCGATCTCGCCAATCCCGAGGCGCACACCAAGATCCTGGTCGAGCCGTGGCGGTAAGCTTTGGCGGTGAGCCCGATTTTGTAGGGTGGGTTAGCCAACGGGTCCGCGCAAGGCGCGGCCCGATGACAGGCTCCGCGTAACCCACCATCTTTTCGCGGCACGAAGTCGGTGGGTTACGCCTTCGGCTAACCCACCCTACACACCGTTGCTCAGGCACGCGGTTTGCATTTCATGACACCGAACCTATAGTTCGTTGTCCTTGGAAGTCTGACAGTACGCCCATCATCGGCAGGCTGTCGGGCAATGTCGGCCGCGCGCCGCGCCAGCGCTCGCCGATGGCATCGCCGAATTCGGCCACGCTGCGCGCCATCGGCACCACGGCCTCGAGCTGCGCATAATTCGACGGCGCGTCGCGCGCGGTGAGCTCGACGCCGCTGGTGACGCGAATGCCCTGCTCCATCGGCGTCATCAGAAAACCGCCCTCCGCATCATGGATCGGCCGCAGCAATTTGCGTTCCGGGTTCGGCACGAAATGCTGGTGATAGCCGCGCTCGAACGCCAGCGGCACACGATAGCCGAGCGGCCGCAGCAATTCGGCCGACCATGGGCCGAGCGCGACCACGACATGGCGCGCGGCGATCTCGCCGTCGGCAAGCTGCACGCGCCAGCCGTCGTTGTGTTGCTCGATCCGCCGGATCTCGGATTGCCTGAATGTGCCGCCGTGACCGGCGAGCATCTGCGCATAAGCCTTCACCACCGCGCCTGGTGAATCCACCGATGCCGTCTGGGTGTGCAGCAGGCCGGTGCTGTAGGCAGGGATGATGCCAGGCTCGAGCGCGGAGATCGCCTGGCGGTCGAGCACCTCGCTCCGGATGCCGAATTCGGCGAGCGCCGCCTGCTCGGCCCTGGCGGCCGCGAGCCCATCGTTGCGCCAGGCCTTGAGCCAGCCGGTCTCGCGGATGCGATGCCCGGCGCCGGCCTGCAGGATCCAGTCGCGATGCAGTTGCAGCGAGGTGCCGATCAGGCCGTGCAGCGCGGCGGCGCGCGGCCTGGTCTTCGACGGCACGGCGGCGGCGAGGAAGCGGATCACCCAGCCGGCATTGGCGAGCGCCCACGGCAGATTCCAGCGCAGCGCCGGATGCGTGTTGGTGAGATATTTCGGCAGGTTCTTCAGCAGCGAGGGCGTGTTGAGTGGCAGGATCGAGCCCGACGAGATGATGCCGGCATTGCCATAGGAGGTTTCACTGCCCGGCTCGCGGCGGTCGACGACGATGACGGAGAGCCCGCGTTGCCGCGCGGCGAGGCCTGCCGAGACGCCGACCATGCCGGCGCCGAGCACGACGACGTCAGCTTGTTGCGCAGCAACGCCCTCGCTCATCCCGTCACATCAAGGTCAGGCCGCCATCGACCGGCAGCGTGGCGCCGGTGACGTGGCCTGCTTCCGGCGACAGCAGGAATGCGACGACGGCGGCGACCTCGTCCGGCTCGGCGAGGCGCTGCATCGGATTGGCTTTTGCCACGCGCTCCCAGGTCGCGCTGTCAAGCGCGCCGAACAGGCCGGGATCCTTGCGGGTATAGCCGGGCATCACGGCGTTGGCGTTGGCGCCGGATGCAGCGAGCTCGATGGCGAGCGACTTCACCAGCACCTCGAGCGCGGCCTTGGCGGCGGCCGATCCCGGATAGGTGGCGCCGGGCACGAAACGATGCGGCCCGAAGCTCGAGACCGCGACGACGCGGCCCTTTGCGCTGCGCGCGAGGTCGGGCAGCGCGGCCGCTGCGATCTCGTGGAATGCGGCCGCCATCACCGCAAAGGCGCGCTCCAGCGCCTCGCGCGGCAGGCTGGCGAAGTCGCGCCGGTCGGCAAAGCCTGCAGCGTGCACGATCGCATCAATCGGCCCGAACGCTGTGCGCGCTGCCGCGACCAGTGCCGCGCCCGCGCCGGCCCTGGCGAGATCGCCTGTGCCGACCTCGACCTTGGCGCCCTTGCTGCGGCATTCCTCCGCAACCAAATTCAGCCGCGCCAGCCCGGCCGCCTCGGCGCCCTGTCCGTGCAGCATCAGACCCTGATCGGGGCCGGCGAGTCGGCGTGCAATCGCGGCGCCGATGCCGGAGCCGCCTCCCGTGATGATTGAAACGCGCATGCGGTGGCGAGGCGCCGCGGCATCGCGGCCTCTGGCTCGCCTTCGGCAACCAGCATATCGGCTTCACCACCGGCCCCGGAACGGGCGCCGCGGTTGCGGCGATGATCGCGGGCGATGCGCCGCCATTCGAGGTGAAGGCGTTCTCGCCGGACCGGTATATCGCGTGACTCGCGCGAGGCCGCCTGCGATGCTGAGGCGTCCAAAGCGTTTTCGAGCGAAGTGGGCACCGGTTCGCGTGAAGAAAACGCATCAAAACTAGAGTCAACCGAGGGGCAGGATGAACTACGTTTGGGATTTCGCGATCCTTGGCAAGTACAGCCATCTGTTCTGGCTCGGGCTCGGCTGGACCATGGCCTATACGATCGGCACGATCATCCTGGGGACATTGATCGGCCTGATCGTCGGCATGCTGCGGCTGCGGCGGATTCCCGTGATCGACTGGCTGCTGATCGCCTATATCGAATTGTTTCGCTGCACGCCGCTGCTGGTGCAGATCATCTGGTTCTACTACGCGTTTCCGGTCGTGATTGGCGTCAACATCCCGGCGCATGTCGCGGCCGTCAGCGTGCTGTCGCTCTATGGCGGCGCATTCTATGCCGAGATCGTGCGCGGCTCGATCGAGAGCGTGCCGGCCGGACAGTGGGACGCCGCGAAGGCGCTCGGCTTCCGCGGCTGGCGCTTGATGCGGCTCGTGATCCTGCCGCAGGCGCTGAAGCCGATGATGGCGCCTTACGTCAACCAGTCGGTGACGCAGCTGAAGAACACCTCGCTGGTCTCGATCATCGCGGTGCCCGACCTCGTCTACAACGCGACCCTGATCAACGCCGACACCTACCGGCCGCTCGAGGTCTACACCATCGTGGCGCTGATCTATTTTGCGATCCTGTTCCCGTCGACGCTGGTGGCGCGGCGGCTGGAGCGCGGGCTGACGTACGACAAGGTGTGAGTAGCATCTTAGTTGCTGCGGCATCGGCGGTTCACCTCTCCCGCTTGCGGGGGAGGTCGCTGTGCATCGAAGATGCACTGCGGGTGGGGGCTCTCTCCAAGGAAAGAGCGCCGCTTGTGGCGATACCCCCACCCCGACCCTCCCCGGCAAGCGGGAGAGGGAGCGCAGTGCCGATGTTGGCGCAGCCTTACCTCAAATACTCAACTCCACCGGCACGTCCTCCGGCTTGACGCCGGCGAGGCCGAGGCCCTTGACGAACCATTCGCGCATCTGGCCGATGCCGCGGTTATAGTCGACCCACACCGACAGGAAGTCGCGCCAGCGCTTGTCGCCCTCGCGGCGCACCGCCATGCCGCTCGCGATCGTCACCGAGGGCGAGGCCAGGATCTTGTAGCTGCCGAGATTGGGGTTCTTGGCGATCGCGGTCAGGCCGAGCACCAGCGCGTTGACTACGCAATCGACGCGGCCCGACGACATTTCCAGCATCACCTCGTCGCGCGACTTCAGCGATTTGATGGTGGCGTTCGGCGCAAAGCGCCGCGCCACCGCCTCGTTGGCCGAGCCGACGTCGACCGCGATCCTGACCTCCGGCTTGTTGATGTCGGCCCAGGTCTTGGCCTCCAGCCCCTTCTTCAGCATCGCGCCGAACGGATGCGGGAACACCAGATTGGTGAAATCGACCACCAGTGCCCGCTGCGGCGTCGGGTTGAGCGCGAAGCCGAGATCGATCTTGTTGGCCTGCAGATCGAGAATTGAATTGCCATAGGTCGATTCGACATACTCCAGCTTGACGTCGAGCAGCTTTGCCAGGTCGTTGGCCATCTCGATCGAGAAGCCGGACCAGGTGCCGGAGGCGAGATCCTTGTTGAAATAGGGCAGCTCGCCCGGCAGTACGGCGATCCGCAGCACCTTGTTGGCGCGGATACGGTCCAGCGTGTTGTCGGCAGGTGTCTGCGCCGCGGCCGGGGTTGCCAACGCGGCGACCAGCGCGGCGCCACTGCCGATCCCGAGCGCATAGCGCAGCGCGTCACGGCGATCTTCGGAAATTGTGATGTCGTCGGATTGAGTCAAGCGGGCCTCCCTGCACCAGATCGGGGAAGCCTAGCGTCGGGATTTGGCCACAGCAATAGTGCGGGCCTGCGCCAATAGTAGGCGAGGCGAGGGCGCGGTTGCCTATGTTCTGAACTTCACCTCTCCCGCTTGTGGGGGAGGTCGAATAAGGCCTCGAACCGCGCCCTTTGGGCTTAGCAACGATAGGTCATGTTCGCCCCTGTGACCGAAGAAAAGAAAACGGCGGGGAAGCTTAGTTCGGCGACCCAATCGAGCACTTGGTTGTCGGTCTGGGTTTCGGGGCTTGAAAGGTGTGGAAACTGAAAAAGGACCGTCCCGTGAATATCCAAAAGAACGAGACGATCGATGACCCAAACATCACCGTCGTCAGTTGAGAAAAATTTCGCCAACAATTCTGCTGTTCCGTCAGAACGAAGCCTGAGCGTTGGGCCGTTGTTCAGGGTGCCGTTCAAGAAGCCGGACAGCTTGCAATCGCCATAACGGATAGGCGCGCTCCAACTGAGGTCAAGGGTTTGGACAGCATGTGTCGCAACACCCTTATGAGTTTCCGGCTGGTCGGTCGATGAACTCTTGCTTTCGCGATGTTCCTTCAACATTGCCTACGCCTCCTTTTAGCCCGCGAATTGCGGACAACCTCTGGTTTAAGGTGGGCGTGCAAGAAGACCAGTGAGCTGCCTCACAATCTACGATCGCGATTTAGTGATCTTCCCCGGGGGGCGGGCGCGCATGTGGTTAGATCAATACCGTCCCGGCACATACATCTCCGGCGGGATCGGGCCGCGGTGATAGTCGGGGTTGCGCACCCGCGGCGGCAGCACGACCGGCTGGTGTACGACCTGCTGATACGGGATCTGGTCGAGCAGATGCGAGATGCAGTTGAGCCGGGCGCGCTTCTTGTCGACGGCGTCGACGATCCACCACGGCGAGTCCTGCAGATGGGTGCGCTCCAGCATCGTCTCCTTGGCCTTGGTGTAGAGCTCCCAGCGGGTCCGCGCCTCGACGTCCATCGGGCTCAGCTTCCACTGCTTCAGCGGGTCATGGATACGCATCGAGAAGCGGAACGCCTGTTCCTCGTCGGTGATTGAGAACCAGTATTTCAACAGGATGGTGCCGGAGCGGATCAGCATGCGCTCGAATTCCGGCACCGAATTGAAGAATTCCTCATACTGCTCGTCGGTGCAGAACCCCATCACCTTCTCGACGCCGGCGCGGTTGTACCAGCTGCGGTCGAACAGCACCATTTCGCCGCCGGCCGGCAGATGCGACACGTAGCGCTGAAAATACCATTGCGTACGTTCGCGCTCGTTCGGCGCCGGCAGCGCGGCGACACGGCAAATGCGCGGGTTGAGCCGCTGGGTGATGCGCTTGATGACGCCGCCCTTGCCGGCGGAATCGCGACCCTCGAACAGCACCACGACCTTCTTCTTCTCGTGCTGCACCCAGTCCTGCAGCTTCACCAGCTCGCCCTGCAGCCGCAGCAATTCGCGGAAATAGATCTTGCGGTCGATCGACGGATGTCCAGCGGCCCCGTCATGGTCGAGCCCGTTGAGCCTGTCGTCGTCGAGCTCAAGCTCGAGTTCCTCATCGAGGCTGTCGGCCATCTCCTGGTGGATGCGGGCGCGCAAGGCTTCGTCGTGCAAGGCCTCGTCACGCAAGGCTTCATCTCGGGAGGCTTCGTCGGTGAGGTGGGGGGCGGTCATGCAGGTCCGTCTTTCAGTGTGTTAGATGGATCGACGGAAGCATTGACGGGCGATGTTACCCCTCTATGACAATGGCATGACCGCTGTTTCACGCAGGCGGCGGGACTGTGCTAACAAGCGCCGACAACAATGGGAGACGCCGATGATTTCGCTCACGCCAAAAGACGTCCTGCCGGAGGACGCGACCGCCGGCACGCTGGTCGGACGGGTCTGGCTGCCGCAGGCCGGCGGCCCGGCCGTAGTCGCGGTGCGGACGGACGGCGTGTTCGATGTCACGGCACGGTTCCCGACGGTGAGTGCGCTGTGCGAGGAGAGCGATCCCGCCGCGGCGCTGCGCGCGACCAAAGGCGAGCGGCTCGGCGATTTCGACGCGATCCTCGCCAACACGCCGCCGGATCGCCGCGACGGCGCAAAACCGCATCTGCTCGCGCCGATCGATCTGCAGGTGCTGAAGGCCGCCGGCGTCACTTTCGCGATCTCGATGCTGGAGCGCGTGATCGAGGAGCGGGCGCGCGGCAATCCGTCCTCGGCGGAAGCGATCCGCACCGAGGTGGTGCGGCTGGTCGGCGACGATCTCTCCAAGCTGAAGCCCGGCTCCGAGCAGGCGATGAAGCTGAAGCAGGTGCTGATCGACCAGAACGCCTGGAGCCAGTATCTGGAGGTCGGCATCGGCCCGGACGCGGAAGTGTTCACCAAGGCGCCGACGCTGTCCTCGGTCGGCACCGGCATGGATGCCGGGCTGCATCCGAAGTCGACCTGGAACAATCCGGAGCCGGAGGTCGTGCTGATCGTGTCCGGCGCCGGCAAGATCGTCGGCGCCGCGCTCGGCAACGACGTCAATCTGCGCGATTTCGAAGGCCGCTCGGCGCTGCTATTGTCGAAGGCCAAGGACAACAACGCGTCCTGCGCGATCGGCCCGCTGCTCAGGTTGTTCGACCAGACCTTCTCGCTCGACGACGTCAGGAAGATGGATGTCGGCCTGACCGTGAAGGGCGCGGACGGTTTCGTGCTCGAAGGCCATTCCTCGATCTCAAAGATCAGCCGCGACCCGACCGATCTGGTCGCCCAGACCATCGGCCCCGTGCACCAATATCCCGACGGCTTTGCGCTGTTCCTCGGCACGATGTTCGCGCCGGTCAAGGACCGCGACGCCAAGGGTGAGGGCTTCACCCACAAGCGCGACGACATCGTCACCATTGCCGCGCCCCAGCTCGGCAAGCTCGTCAACCGCATGCGCGGCAGCGACGAATGCGAGCCCTGGACCTTCGGCGTCGGTGCGCTGATGAAGAATTTGGCACAGCGCAAGGTGCTGTAGGGCGCGGGCAGAGCGTAGGGTGGGTTAGCCGACCACGTCCGCCGTAGCTCAACGAGCGAAGGCGGAAGGCGTAACCCACCATCTTCGCCGCGAGCGGCACGGTGGGTTGCGTCTCCGGAGACGCGCAGCGCAAGCGCACTCAGCCCGAACATGTTCAGAAACCTGCGCGGCAGGTCGATCGTGTGCTGCAACTTGAGCGCGCTGCGCGCAGCGAAATTTGGATTGCCACTTTTTCCCGATTTGTGTGATCTGCTTCACGCTCGCCGGCGCATGATCCGTGTCAGCATATCGGCTCGGACGCGAACAGAAGGAGTCGCGGACATGCGCGAATGGTCAAAGGGACTGCCCGATTGGCTTGCAACGGATATGCTGGTGATTGCCGTCGCATTGGCCATCATCGTGACCGGCGTGTGGATCGCGCCGTAGCTGGGCTGTTGCGCCGTGTCGGTCTCGGCGCTGGCGTGCCCCGGTCACGGACAGACTTCCTCGTTGAAGCCGCCGGACTGCTGCTCAAGATGGCAGCCTTTCCTCACCGGGCGACAAGGGACGCCGTTCTTGCAAAAGATCTGGCCCGAGGGCTGGTCCTTCGCCTGCTGCTTGCGCTGTGCGACAGGCTTCTTGTTGTCTGGTGGATCTCCGGCATTTTGTGCGGTTGCCGCCGCGGTTGAGGCGAGGGCGACGACAATCATTGCGGCCATTGACGAGGCTTTCGCGGCGGTTTCCTCCAGGTGTCCGGGAGACCAATGCGGGGGGATCGCTCGCGACCATATCGCAAATCCCGTGAAGGCGCCCGGTGGACAACGGCTCCGGGCTGCTTCCGGGGTTGCACCTCGACCTCTCACAACAACTGCTGCGGCGTATGGGTCCCGGCCTTCGCCGGGACGACGGTGTACATTTTGGCGCGACCGATGGCACCATTCAGATGCAAGCGACACTCACACCGGCAGCGCGGTCGAGTACTTCACCTGGCTCAGCGCAAAGCTCGACTCGATCGAGGCGATGCCGTCGAGCCGGGTCAGCTTGTTCTTCAAAAATGCTTCATAGGAGGAGAGGTCGGCGGCGACGACGCGCAGCAGATAGTCGCGGTTGCCGGTCATCAGGTAGCACTCGAGCACCTCGTCCCATTTCGAGATCGCGCGGGCGAAGCGGTTGAGATCTTCCTCCTTCTGCCGCGCCAGCTTGATTGAGATGAAGACCGAGACATGCAGCCCGATCGATTTCTGATCGACGGTTGCGATGTAGCGAGAGATCACGCCGCGTTGCTCGAGCAGCTTGACCCGGCGGTGGCAGGGCGACACCGACAGCCCGACCTTGTCGGCCAATTCCTGCATGGTCATGCGGCTGTCGGTCTGGAGCAGACTCAGGATCTTGCGGTCGATGGCGTCGAGGGCAGGCATTGAGATGAACTCGTTGGTTGCGGCCGGATCGTGGGAATTTATCCCAATTTTTTCTGTGTTGTCGCGTGGAATTGAGATTTTCGCCGGTCCCCGCGGCAGTAATATCGGAGATATCGCCCGGAGCATCGCCAGGAACATCGTCATGGGAATCGCGCCTGAACGCCTCGATATGCTCACAGCCCTGGCCCGCAAGGTGCTGTGGCTGTCGTCATGGACCATCCACCACGCCAACCATGTCAGGCAAAATAGCGACGGGTTGAAGGTCGGCGGTCACCAGGCGTCGTCGGCTTCGCTCGCCAACATCATGTCGGCGCTGTATTTCTCGGTGCTGCGGCCGCAGGACCGCGTCGCGGTGAAGCCGCATGCGAGCCCGGTGTTCCACGCGATCCAGTATCTGTTCGGCCACCAGACCCGCGACAAGCTGGAGAATTTCCGCGGCTACAAGGGCGCGCAGTCCTATCCGTCGCGCACCAAGGACGTCGACGACGTCGATTTCTCCACCGGCTCGGTCGGCCTCGGCGTGGCGCAGACTTTGTTCGCCTCGCTGGTGCAGGATTACGTCAAGGCGCATGGCTGGATGAAGGACCGGCCTGAGGGCCGCATGATCGCGCTGGTCGGCGACGCCGAGATGGACGAGGGCAATATCTTCGAGGCGCTGCTGGAAGGCTGGAAGCACGGCCTGCGCAACACCTGGTGGGTGGTCGACTATAACCGCCAGTCGCTCGATGCCGTGGTGCGCGAAGGGTTGTGGGCCAAGTTCGAAACCATGTTCCGCAATTTCGGCTGGGACGTGGTGATCGTGAAGTACGGCAGACTGATGCTCGAGGCGTTCGCCGAACCGGGCGGCGAGGCGTTGCGGCGCTGGATCGACAATTGCCCGAACCAGATGTACGCGGCGCTCTGCTTCCAGGGTGGTGCTGCGTTCCGCAAGCATCTGCACGACGATATCGGCGACCAGGGCGAGGTGACGGCCCTGATCGATCGCCGCAGCGACGACCAGTTGCTGGCGCTGATGTCGAACCTCGGCGGCCACGACATGGCGAGCATGATCGAGGCCTTCGAGGCTGTCGATCACGACCGCCCGGTCTGCTTCATCGCCTACACCATCAAGGGCGTCGGCCTGCCGATGCAGGGCCACAAGGACAACCACGCCGGCTTGATGACGGTGGCGCAGATGGAGAGGTGGCGCGCCGCGCAGAACATCCGCACCGGCCATGAGTGGGACAAGTTCGAGGGCCTGTCGCAGGAGCCGACGAAGCTCGAGGCTTTCCTGTCGGAAGCGCCGTTCAACCGCGAGGGGCGCCGCCGGCTGTCGGCACCTGAAATCGACTTGCCGGAGCGGCTGGCGTTCAAGGCCTCGGCGCAGATGTCGACGCAGCAGGGCTTTGGCCTCGTGCTTCACGAACTGGCCCGCGGCGACAGCGAGCTGGCCTCGCGCATCGTCACCGCGTCGCCCGACGTCACGGTGTCGACCAATCTCGGCGGCTGGGTCAACCGCCGCGGCCTGTTCGCGAAGGCGGAGAACCACGACCTGTTCCGGCAGGAGAAGATCCCATCCGCCTTCACCTGGGAATATTCGCCGAAGGGACAACATCTCGAGCTCGGCATCGCCGAGATGAATTTGTTCATCATGCTCTCGGCGCTTGGGTTGTCGCACCAGATCAATGGCGCGCGGCTATTGCCGGTCGGCACGCTGTACGATCCCTTCATCGAGCGCGGCCTCGATGCGTTGAACTATGCTTGCTACCAGGACGCCCGCTTCATGGTGGCGGCGACGCCGTCGGGCATCTCGCTGGCGCCGGAAGGCGGCGCGCATCAGTCGATCAAGACGCCGCTGATCGGTCTAGGGCAGGACGGACTCGCCTCGTTCGATCCGGCCTTTGTCGATGAACTTGCCGTGATCATGGGCTGGGGCTTCGGCCACATGCAGCGCGAGGGCGCCGAGGGCGGTTCGGTTTACTTGCGACTCTCGACGCGAACGCTGGAGCAGCCGCAACGGATCATGACGCCGGACCTGCAGCGCGACATCACCGACGGCGCCTACTGGATGCGCAAGCCGGGTCCGAACTGCGACATCGTCATTGCCTATACCGGCACCGTCGCGCCGGAGGCTATCGAGGCGGTCGGCCTGATCGGCGAGAGCCACCGCGACGTCGGTCTCCTGGCGGTAACCTCGGCCGACCGGCTCTATGGCGGATGGTCCGCCGCACGGAATTTGCGGCGCGACCGCCGCGGCGTGCAGCATTTGAGTCACATCGAGCGGATGCTGGCGCCGCTCGGCCGCGACTGCGGCATTGTGACCGCGATCGACGGCCATCCGGCCTCGCTCGGCTGGCTCGGCAGCGTGCGCGGCCACCGCCTCGAGGCGTTGGGTGTCGAGCAGTTCGGCCAGACCGGCACGATCGGCGACCTCTATCGCCACTACGGCATCGACGCCAACGCCATCATCGACGCGGCGGAAAGCCTCTCCGTCGGTGCGCCGGTGCGGCATCGCAAAATGGCGGTGTGAGGCGTTGCTGGCTCCCCATCGTCGTCCCGGCCTAGTGCGCAATTGCGCACGGGGAGCCGGGACCCATAACCACGAATGGGCGTTGTGAACGCGACTCGTTGCCCCAGCCTTCCACCGCATCAACATCGGTGGTTATGGGCCCCGGCTTTCGCCGGGGCGACGGTTGAAGCCTTGCCAGCCGCTTGCCTCGGACCTTATATCTCGCGGGCGCGCACGAGCCGCGTCCCGCATATGGCGGGTTCAATTCGCCGGGCTTTCGTGCAAGGATGCCTGCCGAACGCTTTCGTTCCCCATTCCATACGCCCCGTACAAGAGGTTTCCGATGGTCAATCGCATGCAATTCTACATCGACGGCGCCTGGGTCGATCCGGTCGTCAAAGGCAAGTCCACCCCTGTCGTCAATCCGGCGACCGAAGAAGCGATGTATGAGATTGCGCTCGGCTCCAAGGCCGATGTCGACAAGGCAGTCGCCGCCGCCAAGCGCGCGTTCGAGACGTTTTCCCAGACCAGCCGCGAAGAGCGCGTCGCGCTGCTCACCAAGGTCATCGAGGTCTACAAGGGCCGCATGAAGGAGATCGGCGCCGCCGTCTCCGACGAGATGGGCGCGCCGCTGCCGATGGCGGAGAAGCTGCAGGCCGGCGCCGGCCTCGGCCATCTCATGAACACCCTCGAAGTGCTCAAGAAGTACGAGTTCGAGGAGACCATGGGCACCGCCGTGATCGTGCGCGAGCCGGTCGGCGTGATCGGCATGATCACCCCCTGGAACTGGCCGCTCAACCAGATCGCCTGCAAGGTCGCGCCTGCGCTCGCCGCCGGCTGCACCATGATCCTCAAGCCGTCGGAGTTCACCCCGACTTCGGCGCTGATCTTCGCGGAAATCCTCCATGAAGCCGGCGTGCCGAAGGGCGTGTTCAACCTCCTCAACGGCCTCGGCCCGGAGGTTGGTGCTGCGATGAGCGAGCACCCGGACATCGACATGATCTCGTTCACCGGCTCGACCCGCGCCGGCGTCGACGTCGCCAAGCGTGCAGCACCGACCGTGAAGCGCGTCAGCCAGGAGCTCGGCGGCAAGTCGCCGAACGTGATCCTCGAGGGCGCCGACCTAGCCAAGGCGGTGACCGGCGGCGTGATGCACATGTTCAACAACTCGGGCCAGTCCTGCAACGCACCGTCGCGCATGATCGTGCCGCTCTCCAAGATGAAGGAAGTGGCCGCGATCGCGAAGGGCGTCGCCGACAAGACCAAGGCCGGCGATCCGCGTGCCGACGGCACCACGATCGGTCCGGTCGTGAACCGCGGCCAGTGGGACAAGATCCAGGCGCTGATCCAGAAGGGCATCGACGAGGGCGCAACGCTCGTCGCCGGCGGCCCGGGCCTGCCTGAGGGCGTCAACAAAGGCTTCTATGTCCGTCCGACCATCTTCGCCGACGTCACCAACGACATGACGATCGCCCGCGAGGAGATCTTCGGACCGGTGCTGACCATCCTCGGCGCCAAGGACGAAGCCGAGGCAGTGAAGATCGCCAACGACACGCCCTATGGTCTCGCCGGTTACGTCTCGGCCGACTCCGTGGAAACCGCGCGCCGCGTCGGCCGCCAGATCCGCGCCGGCAACGTCAACCTGCAGGGCGTGCCGAACGAGCGCTCTGCGCCGTTCGGTGGCTACAAGCAGTCCGGCAACGGCCGCGAGTGGGGCCGCTACGGTCTGGAAGAATATCTCGAGGCCAAGGCCGTCGCCGGCTACAACGCCGCGTAAGCCGATCCACGAGTGACACGATTTCTGGCGCCGGGGCGGATCACCGCTCCGGCGTCAGACGTTTTGGAAGGTAGAAGTTTTTATCGTCGTCCCGGCGAAGGACGGGACCCATTACCACAGGCCTTCGTTTTGCGAAGATTGCGGCCCCACCTGCCAATCCAAGATCCATCGGTGGTTATGGGTCCCGGCTCCGTTCGCAATCGCGCACTCGGCCGGGACGACGAAGGAGACTTAACCGCCGAGCGCGCCTTGGGTGTTGACGTAGAGCGCATA
The DNA here is from genome assembly GCF_000426785.1 of Bradyrhizobium sp. th-b2. Taxonomy (NCBI): domain Bacteria; kingdom Pseudomonadati; phylum Pseudomonadota; class Alphaproteobacteria; order Hyphomicrobiales; family Nitrobacteraceae; genus Bradyrhizobium; species Bradyrhizobium sp. th-b2. The sequence continues at coordinate 138,226 of NZ_AUGA01000002.1, read as the reverse complement.
GATCGACTGGCTCGCCGCCATGAACAGGCGGTTGCGCTTGACGCCGCCGAAGCAGAGGTTGGCGCAGCGTTCCGGCAGCGCGATGCGGCCGATCATGACGCCGTCGGGCGCGAACACCACGACGCCGTCGAGCTCGGGATCACCCATGCCCCAGCCGCACCACAGATTGCCGTCGATGTCGCAGCGCATGCCGTCGGGCGTGCCGGGGCCGGCATCGATGAAGACGCGCTTGTTGGAAATCGTCGTGCCGTCGGCGGAGACGTCATAGGCTAGGATCTTGCGGTTCGGCTCGCCGCGGGATTCCACGACGTAGAGGATCTTCTCGTCCGGCGAGAAGCACAGCCCGTTCGGGCCGAGCACTCCCTCGGCGACGATGCTGGCCTTGCCGGTCGCGGGATCGAGCCGGTAGACGTTGGGCGCGATCTCGGGATCGGCCTTGTAGCCCTCGTAATTGCCGAGCAGGCCGAAGATCGGATCGGTAAACCAGATCGCACCGTCGGATTTCACCACGACGTCGTTCGGCGAGTTCAGCCGGTTGCCGCCGAAGGAGTCGATCAGCACCGTAATCGATCCGTCATATTCGGTGCGCACCACGCGGCGGCCGCCATGCTCGCAGGTGATGAGACGGCCCTGGCGGTCGCGGGTGTTGCCGTTGGCGAAGTTCGACGGCTTGCGGAAGATGCTGACCGCGCCGGTCTCTTCCTCCCATTTGAGGATGCGCTGGTTCGGGATGTCGCTGCACAACAGATAGCGGCCGTCGCCGAACCACACCGGGCCTTCGGCCCAGCGCAGGCCGGTGGCGATGCGCTCAATGGCGGAGAGTTTCAGCCAGTATTTCTCGAAGCGCGGATCGAGCGCATGGATCGCGGGATCGGGATAGTAGGTCGCAGGACGCCAGCCGGCGGAATGGACATCGGACATTTGCTGTTCTCGTTGTTGTGTTTCGATGGTGTTTCCTTGAGCGCATGGTTTGCTATCATTGTCGGCCTGCGACCGCAATTCGGTCCAATGAATCACTTGGGCGAACAGGAAAGACGAGGGACGGAATGCCACGCATATTGATGACCGGCGCATCCGGTGGAATCGGCAGGAGCCTGCGCAAGCTGCTGCCGCCGATCTATCCGGATCTGCTGTTGAGCGACATCAAGCCGCCGGCCGATCTCGGCAACAACGAAACATTCAAGGCGGCCGATCTCGCCGACCTCGCGCAGGTCGAGGCGATCTGCGAGGACGTCGACGGCATCCTGCATTTCGGCGGCTATTCGGTCGAAGGCCCCTGGGATGCGATCCTGCAGTCCAACATCATCGGCTGCTACAATCTGTTCGAAGCGGCGCGCAAGAAGGGGGTCAAGCGCGTGATTTTCGCCTCGTCCAATCACGCCGTCGGCTTCTACCCGCGCCATCACCGCATCGGCACCGAGGTCACCGCGCGGCCGGACAGCCGTTACGGGGTGAGCAAGGTGTTCGGCGAAGGCGTCGGTGCGCTTTATGCCGACAAGCACGGCATAAAGGTGACCTGCATCCGGATAGGCAATTTCGGCGAGGTGCCGCTAGATCACCGCAGGCTCTCGATCTGGCTCAAGCCGGAAGATCTGGTACAGCTCTGCCGCATCGGGCTCGAGCATCCCGACATCCATTTCGAGGTGCTGTACGGCGCGTCCTACAATGAGCGCTCCTGGTGGGACAATCACCGCGCCTACGATCTCGGCTATCGCCCGAGCGGTCGTGGCGAAGATTTCCGCGAGCACGCGATGGCCGAGCAGGCCAAGCTGCCGCCGGATCCCGTCGGCGACTATTACCAGGGCGGCGCGTTCTGCAGCATGGAGTTCGACGGCGACAGGGGCAGGGTGATCGACTGGAAGAAGTGATCAGTCCTCGCATTGCGGCAGCTGCTTCACCGCTTCGGTGTGCTCCCGCTGGCTCTCCTTCGAGCCCTGCCCGGATATCTTGGGCAGGCTCCCGGGCCCGTCGAAAGTCTCGGCGAAGTGGGTGAGGGGGAAGTTGAGGCTGATGGTCTGCCCGGTCAGGCTCTTGGCCTCGACGGCGATGGTTTGCGCATGCTTCAGCCGTTCGATCATCTCGCCGTCGGCTTCGAGCGCGCCACCGCAGCCGAGCGTGTAGCAATGCGGCCTGGCGATCTGGATCGGCTCGTCCTGATCGATCCGCAGGCTGATCGTGCCCTCCAGCATGGTCCGCGTTCCGACATTGGCGCTGACGATCGCGCGCTTGCTGGTCTGCGGCGAAACGCTGATGCTGCCACCCGACGGCGAACATTGGCCGCGGGCGGCGGCGCCGACGAAGCAGCTTGCCTGGGTCAGGCAGGTCTTGGTCCAGGGCTCGTAGCTGAGCTGCGTCGCGCGCGGGTCGGCCGCTTCACCGACAGTGCCAAGCGCAAGCAGCGCGGCGAACGATCCAATCAACAAAGCCACATAGCGCATCGCCGTCTCCTTCACGAGGAGGCCGCGTATCTTGCTATTGCGGCTTTTTGTCGTTTGAGATGCGGACGAGATAATCCGCCTTGCTGTATTGCATGTGATCGACGCAGAGCTGCGCCAGCGCCCAGCTGTCGCGGCCTTTCAGCAGCTCGATCATCAACTCGTGCTGGCGGCGCGACAATGCGAGCCCCTCGCTGTCGGCGAGATTCTTCGCGCGCATCGGCAACGTCAGGTTCATGTAGTCCTGCAGCGAGCGGACCAGATAGGGATTGCCGCAGGCGGAGAACAGCGCGAGGTGGAACGCATCGTTGGTTTCATGAATCCCGCGCATGTCCTGCGCGTCGGCCTTGATGCAGTAGTGCCGTTGCAGCTCGCTCAATTGGTCGATCAGGCTTTCCGGCGCGGGCAGCGCGATCATCAGCGCGGCCTGGCGCGTCAGCATCTCGCGCACCTGGTAGATCTGCCGCACTTCTTCGGCCGAATAGAATCGCACCGTGGCGCCGACATTCTTCTCGCGCAGCACGATGCCCTGGCGCTCGAGCTGGAACAGCGCCTGGCGGACGAAATGCCGGCTCGCGCCGTAGCGCTGCATCAGCGTATCCTCTACCAGCCGCAGGCCGGGGGCGAAACGGCCGAAGATGATGTCCTCCTCCAGCCGGCGGATCACCTCCGCCTGCTCCTCCTCGCGCGAGGGGGTCTGGATATCGGGCAATGTGGGCTCGGCTGTCATGCGCTCTGGGCTTCGGATCGATGCCTGAGGTCAGCATGGCGCAATGGTTATTGTCAATAATGGGGGTAATTTTGCCGCAGAGCAGCTAGGCTCGGTCGCCAGATTATCTCATATTGACAATAATTCCTGCCGCTCCTTAAGTGCGGGCCAACAACCACGGGACGAGAAGAAAATGGCCGACGGACTTCGCAAGGGACTGACAAGCTATGGTGACGCCGGCTTCTCGCTGTTCCTGCGCAAGGCCTTCATCAAGGCGATGGGCTATTCGGACGATGCGCTCAACCGCCCGATCGTCGGCATAACCAACACCTACAGCGACTACAATCCCTGCCACGGCAACGTGCCGCAAATCATCGAGGCGGTGAAGCGCGGCGTGATGCTGTCGGGCGCGATGCCGTTCGTGTTCCCGACCATCTCGATCGCCGAGAGCTTTGCGCATCCGACCTCGATGTATCTGCGCAATCTGATGGCGATGGATACCGAGGAGATGATCCGCGCCCAGCCGATGGATGCGGTGATCGTGATCGGCGGTTGCGACAAGACCTTGCCGGCGCAGCTCATGGCCGCCATCAGCGCCGATCTGCCGACGGTGGTGATCCCGGTCGGGCCGATGGTGGTTGGCCATCACAAGGGCGAGGTGCTTGGCGCCTGCACCGATTGCCGCAGGCTGTGGGGCAAATATCGCGCCGGCGAGATCGACGACAACGAGATCGAGGCGGTGAACGGCCGTCTCGCGCCGTCGGTCGGCACCTGCATGGTGATGGGCACGGCTTCCACCATGGCCTGCATCACCGAGGCGCTCGGCCTGTCGCTGCCGATGAGCGCGACGATCCCGGCGCCGCACGCCGAGCGCTTCCGCTCGGCGGAGGCCAGTGGCCGCGTCGCCGCCGAGATGGCGAAGACCAAGGGACCGAAGCCGAGCGAGATCCTGACGCCATCGTCGTTCCGCAACGCCCAGGTCGTGATGCAGGCGATCGGGGGCTCGACCAATGGCCTGATTCACCTCACCGCCATCGCCAACCGTTCGCCCTACAAGATCGACCTCGAGGCGTTCGACAAGCTGGGCCGCGAAGTGCCCGTGCTGGTCGACCTCAAGCCGTCGGGCGAGCATTACATGGAGCATTTCCATCACGCCGGCGGGGTGCCGAAGTTGATGGCGCAGCTCGGTGACCTCATCGACCTCGATGCCAGGACCATCACCGGCCAGACCTTGCGTGAGGTCGTTGCCGGCGCGGAAGAAGTACCCGGACAGGATGCGATCCGCTCCAAGGCGAACCCGATCAAGGCCGAAGGCGCGATGGCGATCCTGCACGGCAATCTCGCGCCGCGCGGCGCCGTGATCAAGCAGTCGGCGGCGAGCCCAAAACTGCTGCAGCACACCGGGCGCGCCGTGGTGTTCGAGTCGGTCGAGGACATGACGCTGCGGATCGACGATCCCGCGCTCGATGTGACCGCCGACGATGTGCTGGTGCTGCGCAATGCCGGCCCGAAGGGCGCCCCGGGCATGCCCGAGGCGGGCTACCTGCCGATCCCGAAGAAGCTCGCGCGCACCGGCGTGAAGGACATGGTGCGCATCTCGGATGCGCGGATGAGCGGCACCGCGTTCGGCACCATCGTGCTGCACATCACGCCGGAGTCCGCCGTCGGCGGTCCGCTTGGACTGGTGCGGAACGGCGACAAGATCCGGCTCGACGTTGCCAAGCGCAGCATCGATCTCCTCGTCGACGAAGCCGAGCTACAGAAGCGTCGCACGGCGCAGGCGCCGGCCGGCACGCCAGATTGGGCCAAGCGCGGCTACGCGCATCTGTTCAATGAGACGATCCTCCAGGCCGACGAAGGCTGCGATTTCGACTTCATGCGCGCCAAGGGGAAGTAACCGGCAAATAGCTGGCGTTGTTCGTCACAGCGGTCGTATTGTCGATAATTCCGGCGATGCGGCGCTCAATGGCGCCGGAAGCTGCCTGATTTCTCCTGTTTTATTGACAATCCCGCGGGACTGGTGGGATGATCGCGTCAATTAAGAACAGGGGGAACGTCACGATGGGCTATCCAGCCAGGATCGTCGGGATCGCCATGGCCGCGGCAGCGTTGCTGCTGCCGGCGAACGCTGGCGCGCAGGAGGTCAAGCACCTCCGCTTCGCCTATGACCAGCCGCGCAACACCGGCTACTCGGTCGCCGGCGATCTGTTCGCCGACAAGCTCAAGGAATTGAGCAAGGGGACGCTGATCGTCGATCAATATCCCGGCGCGCAGCTCGGCCAGGAGCCGCAGCTGCTGCAGCTCGTGAAATCAGGCGACATCGAGTTTGCCATCATCTCCTCCGCCAACACCGCGACGATCTCGCCACAGGCCGGCGTGATGTCGCTGCACTTCCTGTTCCGCAACGACGCCCATGTGATCAAGGCGCTGGCGGATCCGCAGGTGTTCGACGCCATCAGGACGATGATCGACGAGACCGCGCAGGGCCTGCATGTGATCGGTACCGGATCGCAGGGCGTGCGCCACATCTACAGCAAGAAGGAAATCCACAACGTCGGTGACCTCAAGGGGCTGAAGGTGCGGGTGCAGGCGACCGCGACCGAGGACACCATGTTCCCGGCCTACGGCGCGCAGACCGTGCACATGCCGTTCGGCAGCGTCTATACCTCGCTGCAAACCGGCGTGGTCGATGCCGCCGAGAACAGCATCAACGTCTATCTCGTCAACAAGCACTATGAGGTCGCGCCGGTGCTGTCCATCACCGAGCACGAGGCCAACAACGCGCTGCTGTTCGTCTCCGACAAGCTCTGGCAGAGCCTCTCCGCCGAGCAGAAGCAGTGGGTGCAGGCTGCCGCGAACGAGGTCAGCGCCAAGGAGCCGGGCAAAGCATTCGAGCTGGAGCGGAACGCGCTGACCAAGCTGAAATCGTTCGGCGTCAAGGTGGTCGAGGACGTGGACAAGAAGGGCTTCACCGCGATCGCCGATCCCTATCTCGACAAGCTCGCCAAGGACCTCGGCCCGCATGCGGAGAAGATCAAGAACCTGATCCGCGCGATCAACTAGACAAGCGTCGTCCCGGCCTAGTGCGCAATTGCGCACGGGGGCCGGGACCCATACGCCGCGGCCTTTCAGTTGAACGACTAAGGTCGCCGACTTTCTGCACGCAACTCGAGCCGGGGGGGTATGGGTCCTGGCCCCCGTGCGCAATTGCGCACTAGGCCGTGACGATGAGGAACTTCGAGCCATGGCCATTGCCGACCGACTGGTGCTGCGACGGCAGCGGCATCTGAAGTGGCGGGCGCTGGATCGGCTCGAGCTGATCCTGATGATGCTGTGCGGCCTGTTGTGCCTCGGCTTCTCGCTCTCGGTGACCGCCGACATCGTCACCCGCACCATCGGTCACCCCTGGCTGTGGCTGCAGGAGGTGACCTCAACGCTGTTCATCTACGCGATCTTCATCGGTGCCGCGGTCGCGACAAGGCGCAACGATCATCTGTATCTGACGGCGATTTCGGAGGCGATGCACGGGACGCCGCGGCTGATTGTCGAGATCGTCATCCGCCTTGTCGTGCTGGGCGTCGCCTTCTGCCTGGTCTGGTATGGCTATCAGAACTACCTCCGCGGCTTCGGCAGTTTCCGCCTGCCGTCGGGCACGCCGATCGCGTCCCTCTACGCGGTGATCCCGCTGTCCGGCATCCTGATCGGCCTGTTCACGATCGAGCAGCTCGTCAACGGCGTCCGCAACGGCTTCGATCATCCGGAACCGCCGGATGACGACCTTCCGATTCCGGCGATCAACACCGGCGCGACCACGGGAGCGCAGCCGTGAGCGCACCGGTCGTGCTTGTGCTGATGTCGTCCTGCTTCCTGTTCTTCGGCTATCTCGGCGTGCCCGTGCCGTTCTCGCTGATGGCCGGCGTGTTCGTCGGCGCGCTGCTGTCTGACGTCTCGCTGGCGGCGATCATCCAGAAGATCTTCGACGGCGTCGATTCCGAGGCGCTGCTCGCGATCCCGTTCTTTCTTTTGGTCGGCGAGCTCATGAGCTCAGCGAACGTCGTGGTCCGCATCGCCAATCTGTCGGTCTCGCTGGTCGGCCACATCAGGGGCGGGTTGTCGCAGGTCGTGGTCGTCTTCAGCATGTTCTTCTCGGAGATGTCGGGCTCGACCACCGCCGACGTCGCGGTGATGAGCCGGGCGCTGGCCGGGCCGATGAAGCGGGAGGGTTATGAGCCGGCATTCATCGCCGCGATCATCGCCTCGGCATCGACCATCGCGGCGCTGGTGCCGCCGAGCATCACGGCGGTGGTCTATGGCGCGGTCGGCAACGTCTCGATCGCCGGCCTGTTCATGGCGGGCGTGGTGCCGGGGCTGATGATCGGCTTCGGGCTGATGATCTACTGCTATTTCTTCGGGCCCTCGGGCCTGCGAAAGCCGCGCGCGCCGCTGCGCCAGATCGCCTTCGCCGCCGGCGATGCCGCGCTGCCGCTGATGATTCCGGTGATCCTGCTCGGCGGCATCCTGACCGGCTGGTTCACGCCGACCGAGGCCGGCGTGGTCGCGGTCGTGTACATCATCGTGGTCGTGATCCCGGCGCTGAACCGCGGGCACCTGAAGAAGATCCCATATGACTTCTGCCTCGCCGGCCTGATCTTCTCGCTGCCGCTGATCACGATCGGGGCGGCGAACGCATTCGGCTGGATGCTGGCCTATCTGCGCGGCGCGATCTACATCGCCGACTGGATTACTTCCATCGCCGGCAATGATCCGCACCTCATCATGCTCTTGATGGTGCTGCTGTTCACCGTGGTCGGCGACTTCATCGAGCCGGTGCCGACCATCATCATCTTCATGCCGCTGGTCAACGCACTGACCCAGGCCGGCGACATCAACGGCGTGCATATGGGCGTGGTGCTGATCGCAACCCTCGCCTTCGGCCTGATCACGCCGCCCTACGGGCTGGTGCTGCTGATGGCCTCGAAATTCGTCGGCATCAGCTTTGCAAAAGCGCTGCGGGCGGCGCTGCCGATCTACGTCGTGTTCCTGGTCACGATCTGCTTCACGATCTATTTCCCGAAGGTCGTGCTGTGGCTGCCCAAGCAGGTGATCCCGGAATCGGTCGGCTGCTTCAAGGCACCCGGCGGCACCGGCTACATCTGCCCGAATTAGCCTCTATTTCGACTTGCTGGTGAACTTCTTCACCGCGACTTGGAAGTCCTCGGTATGCATCGCCGTGATGATCTTGTGTTCCTCGGCATCGAGCTGCTGCTTGGTAGGCGTGGTCGCAGCCTGATAGACCAGTGACTTGGTCCCCGCGATCGCGGCGGGCGGATTTTTCGCCAGGCGTTCGGCAAGTTGCCGGGTGGCCGCTTTCAGTTCGGTCGCGGGCACCGTCTTGACGACCAGTCCCCATTCATAGGCTTGCTGCGCGGTGAAGCCATCCTCCGCAAGGAAGATCTGCAGCGCGCGACGGGTACCTACGGTGCCGACGATACCGACCGTGCTGCCGCCATCCGGCGACACGCCGATCTTGGCGTAGGCGGGAGTGAAGCGGGTATCGTCCGCGGCGATGCAGAGGTCGGTCACGAATGCGAGGCCCATGCCGGCGCCGGCCGCCGAACCGTGCACGCTCGACAGCACGACCTTTGGCATCCGCCGAACCGTCTCGATGAAGGCGTGGTAGTGATGAAGCATCTCGCTGACCACGGGGGTGATATTGTTGGCTTCGGCCGCGGCGCCGATGGTCTGCAAATCGCCGCCGGCGCAGAAGGCCCGGCCTTCGCCCTCGATGACCAGCACGCGGACGTCCCTGTTGGCCTCGACCTCGGCACTGAGCTGTTCAAGCTTTTTGGCAATCGTCAGGTCGATCGCATTGAACGCGGCCGGCCGGTTCAGCGTGATGGTCGCGATGGCGCCGTCGATCCGGAGCAAAGCGGGGTCGTTGGGGGAGGTGGGTTCTGGCATATTGAAGACCTCAGGCTTGTTGTTCCCGGCATTTAAGGCCCTGCCGGGAGAGGTGGCAATCCACCCCCTGACGCGAGGAACGTTTCTGCGCCCGGATTCGCCCAGAGACCCCCTTGCATCGGCGCGAGCCATGAGGCCAAATAGCCCCGCCTTCGGTACGCAGACACGAGCGCTGTGGGGACGGAGGCAAGCAAGCTAACATCGACAAGAGGAAACGGCATGGGTCACTCCTGCTCGCGCGCATTTGGGTTGTTCCGATGACAGGTGGGGTCATCATCGTCGGCGCCGGACATGCCGGCTTCCAGCTCGCGGCGTCACTGCGCCAGGCCGGATTTTCCGAGCGCATCGCGCTGCTCAATGACGAAGGCCATTTGCCGTATCAGCGGCCGCCTTTGTCGAAGGCCTATCTGAAGGGGACCGGCGGGCCCGAGACCCTGATGTTCCGGCCCGAGAAATTCTACCAGGACAACAAGATCGAGCTGATCACCGATCGCGCCCATGCGATCGACCGCAATGCGCGGAAGGTGACGCTGGCCTCCGGCGCATCGCTCGACTACGGCCATCTGGTGTTCGCGACCGGCGCGCGGAACCGGCTGCTCGACATCCCCAACGCGAAGCTCGACGCCGTCCGCTACCTGCGCATCCTCGACGAGAGCGAGGCGCTGCGCCATTTGATCGCACCCGGCATGCGCGTCGTGGTGATCGGCGCCGGCTTCATCGGGCTCGAATTCGCGGCGACCGCGCGTGGCAAGGGCCTCGAGGTCGACGTGGTCGAGCTCGCCTCCCGTGTGATGGCGCGGGCGGTGACCGCGGAGATCTCCGAGTTCTCGCAATCCCGCCACAGCGCGGCCGGCATCCGGATTCATCTCGGCGTGCAGGTCACGGCGATCGAGGCCGACGGCGCCAAGGTCACCGGAGTCAGCCTGAGCAATGGCACGCATATCCCGGCCGATCTCGTCGTGGTCGGCGTCGGCGTGCTGCCGAATGTCGAGCTTGCCGCGGAGGCCGGGCTGCCGGTGGCATCCGGCATCATCGTCGACGAGCATCTGTTGACCGCCGATCCTGATATCTCCGCGATCGGCGATTGCGCGCTCTATACCAGCAAGCGCTTCGGCGGGTCGCTGCGGCTTGAGTCGGTGCAGAACGCGACCGATCATGCGCGCTGTGTGGCGGCGCGGCTGACCGGCAAGACCGAGGTCTATGACGGGCTGCCGTGGTTCTGGAGCGACCAGGGCCCCGACAAGCTGCAGATGGCGGGCCTCACCACCGGCTACGATCGCGTCGTGCTGCGTGGCGACCGCGCGCAGGGGGCGTTCTCGGCGTTCTGCTATCGCGGCGACAGACTGCTCGGCATCGAGTCGGTCAACCGCGCCGGTGATCACATGTTCGGCCGCAGGCTGCTCGGCGCCGGCGGTTCAATCAGGCCGGAGCAGGCGGCGGACCCGGGGTTTGATCTCAAGAGCGCGCTGACCTAACAACATCGTCGTCCCTGCGAAAGCAGGGACCCATACTCCGCGGCCTGTGTTGTGAACCGTCGTTCCAGCGCTGCACAACAATTGACATTCGTGGTTATGGGTCCCGGCCTTCGCCGGGACGACGGGTGGAGAGAGCGTCCTCTACGTCCTGCGCCGTCGGCATTGATGGCGCAGCGCCCATCCGTTGCACGCAAATCGAGGCGGCGACGTTGGCGTAGGCCAGCGCGTCGCCGAGCTGCTTGCCGACGGCGAGCTGGGAGGCGAGGACGCCGACGAAGCAGTCGCCGGCGCCGGTGGTGTCGACGGCCTTGACCTCGCGCCCCGGCACCAGCAGCGGCTGGCCCTCGACCAGCGCCAGCACGCCGCGCTTGCCGAGCGTGACGCAGACGATCTTGCCGTGCCCCAAGGTCCGCGCCGCCTCGGAGAAGCGCTCCGGCGTGTCGCTGTCCCGCAGCTCCGCTCCGGTCAGGAAGCCGAGTTCGGTCTCGTTGAGAACAAGGATGTCGACGAGATCGAGCAGCGCCCTGTCGGCCCGTTTCGCCGGCGCCGGATTGAGGATCGTGGTGGCGCCGGCGGCGCGGGCGCGCCGGAAAAACACCGTGATCGTCGGCAGCGGGATCTCGAACTGGCTGACCGCGACGTCACCCTTGGCAAGCACGGGTGCCGCGACATCGTCGGCATCGACCAGCCCGTTGGCGCCCGGCACGACGACGATCGTGTTGTCGGCATTGGCAAGCGTGATGATCGCGGTGCCCGAATGCGTGCCGGCCGTGTCCTTGACGAAAGCGAGATCGACGCCTTGCGCGGCAAGGAAGGTTCGCAGCTCCTTCCCGAACGCATCGGTGCCGAGCCGGCCGATCAGCGTGGTCGGTATGCCCTGCTTGGCCGATGCCACGGCCTGGTTGGCACCCTTGCCGCCGGGAAAATAGAGTACGGCCTCGCCGGCGACGGTTTCGCCGACCCGCGGATGGCGCTCGGCGGTCGCCACCACGTCCATATTGATGCTGCCGGCGACGAAGACCCGCCCCATGGCCTAATCTCGATCGACCCGGTCAGGCCTCGGTGCGAAACTCCTGCTTGACCGCCGCGATATCGGCGAGCGTCGGCAGGCCGGCCTCGTTGCCGAGCTTCTGGATCTTGAAGGTCGAAGCGGCGCGCGCGAACTTGAAATGCTCATGCCAGCCTTTGCTCGGGTTCGAAAGGTAAGAGTAGATGTAGGCGCCGTGGAAGACGTCGCCCGCGCCGTTGGTGTCGATCACGCGCTCGCGCGGGATCGGAAACGCCGGCAGCGTGCGCACCGTGCCCGCCTCGTCATACCAGAGCAGGCCGCGCTCGCCCATGGTGATGCCGCCGACCCGGCAGCCGCGGCTCTTCAGATACTCGAGCATCTGCTCCGGCGTCTTGTCCATCTGCTCGCACAGGCGCTCGGCGACGATCGCAACGTCGATGAATTCGAGCAACTCATGGGTGTTGGTGCGCAGGCCGCCGCCGTCGAGCGAGGTCATGATGCCGTCCTCGCGGCAGAGCTTTGCGTAGTGGATCGCGGCGTCCGGCTGATGGCCGTCGATATGCAGCGCACGGCAGCCCTTGATGTTCAGCAACGGAAAGGGATGGATGTGCTGGTCGTCGCGGCAGCGGACAATTGCGCGCTTGCCATCGTTGGGCATGATGAAGGACAACGAGGAGGAATTGACCTTACGGGGATGGAACGAGATGCCGTACCTGTCGGCCATGTCCCAGAACATCCGCCCCAGCCAGTCATTGGCCATGGTGGCGATCAGGTCCGGCTGGATGCCGAGCTTGGCGCAGCAGAACGCCGCGGTCACCGCGTTGCCGCCGAACGATACCGCATAGGCGTCGGCGACGTGTTTTTCGTCGCCAACGGGCATGTGGTCGGTGATGAAGGTGACGTCGATATAGGTCTGTCCGATGAAGAGAGCCTGCATTCGCTTTCCGTCGTGGCTTGCTGTGGTCCCGGCCACCATCCAGACTAGAGCATTTTCGGTTCTGATTGAAATCAGAACCGAAGCTCTAGATTCAGGCATTTGCGCGTTTTCTTCACGCGAACCGGTGTCCACTTCGCTCGAAAACGCCTTGGCACCGCTGGTCGGCCGGTATCGCTGAAATTATTCGCATCCCTGCTTGGTTTGCGGGTAGAGATGTGGCGGGCGAGCGGATCGAGGGCCGCTCTGGCATGCGGCATAACGGCCGGTCGCGGTCCACGGTTCCTGGTTGCACAGGGGAGAGCACAATGACGGCAGATTCGGGGAGGCCGCTTCCATGATCACCGGCCTCGATCACGTCGTCGTCCTGACCGGCGACATCGCCTCGGCCAGCGCTGCCTATAAGACGCTGTTCGCGCGGACGCCGGCCTGGCGCAACAGTGGCGACGGCGCGGACCGCGTGCTGTTCACGCTCGACAACACCACGCTGGAATTGATGGCGCCGCATGGCGATGATGCCGCCGCGCAGCGTGTCCGCGGCGCGCTCGTGACCCAGGGCGAGGGGCTCGCGAGCCTCTGCTTCCGCACCAGCGATATCGCGAAAACACACCGCCGGCTCGAGCGGCTGACGCTGAAGCCCGAGCCGGTCGCCGAGGTCGAGAGCCGCGACGAGACCACCGGCGCCACGCTGTCATGGAAGCGCACGCGCGCTGCGACCGATACGACGCGGGGCGTGCGCATGTTCTTCCTGGAACGGGAGCAGGAACGGCCGCTGTCGGTGCGCACCACGCCCGGCTCGATCACCGCGATGGATCATGTGGTGGTCTCGACCGCCGATCCCGAGCGCGCCGCCGCGCTCTATGGCGCGCGGCTCGGGCTCGACATGGCGCTCGACCGATCGCATCCCGAATGGGGCCGGCTGATGTTCTTCCGCTGCGGCGACCTCGTGGTCGAGGTCACGCACCGGCCGGGCAAGGAAAACAACAAGGTGGAGGCGGACGCGCCGGACCGGCTGCGCGGCATCTGCTGGCGCGTTACTGACATCGACGCCACGCGTGCGCGGCTGATTGCCACGGGCGTCGACGTCTCCGAGATTCGCACCGGCCGCAAGCCGGGCACGCGCGTGATGACGGTGCGCAACGGCACGTGCGGCGTGCCGACGCTTCTGGTGCAGCCTTCGCAGGGAAAACCAGACTAGGCCGCATTGCATCCGCGCGTCGTCCCGGCAACGGGCGCGGCGGGCAAAATGAGTTCGTCATTCCGGGGCTCGCGAAGCGAGAGCCCGGAATCCATTCATCAACGGAGCGTGCGGCTCGATGGATTCCGGGCTCGTGCTGCGCACGCCCCGGAATGACGAAAGTCGCAACTGCGAGGTATATTCCCGCACGGCCATCACAACAACATTCGTTCTCAAACGTCGCGTGTCATGCTACATTCATCAACCCAGCATCACGGGCGATCGATTTGGCCAAGGCAAAGCGAATACAGCGATGGCAGCGCGACCCCGCGGGGATGCGGCTGCGGATTCTCGAGGCGGCCAAGCAGGAATTCGCCGCCCATGGCCTCGCCGGCGCGCGGGTCGACCGCATCGCGGCCAATGCCGACGCCAACAAGCGCATGTTGTACTACCACGTCGGCAACAAGGAGGATCTTTATCTCGAGGTGCTGGAAGGCGCCTATGAGAAGATCCGCGCCGAAGAACGCACGCTCGATCTCGAACATCTCGATCCGCCCGAGGCGATCGGGCGCCTGATCGACTTCACGTGGAACTATTTCCTGCGCAATCCCGAGTTCCTGGCGTTGCTCAACACGGAAAACCTTGCCAAGGCAAAGCACCTGAAGCGCTCGACCAAGGTCAAGTCGATGCACTCGCCCTTTGTCGAGATGATCCGCACCGTGGTGACGCGCGGGGTCGAAAGCGGCGATTTCCGCGTCGCGGTCGATCCGGTGCAACTCTATATCTCGATCGCCGGGCTGGCGTTCTTCTATCTCTCCAACAGCGCCACGCTGAGCGTGATCTTCGGCCGCGACCTGCTCAAGAAGGACGCCCGCGACGAGCGCCTCGAGCACATGACCGCGCTGGTGTTGGCGGCGCTGACCGGCAAGTCGACGGCCGCCTTTAGCGGCGCGATGCCGGTGCTGCGCGCGGCGGAACACCGGGTGGTGTGAACGCTGGCAGCCCGCAGCCCGGATGAGCGAAGCGACATCCGGGGAGCTGCATCCGCGGATAATCCGGTCCCGGATTTCGCTTCGCTCATCCGGGCTACAGAGCATTCAAGCCCAAAAAATCTCGCCTGACGAAAGTAACGTGCTTCACCGCGATTTTGCCGCGCGCGAGGGGCTGGACAGTATTTATCCAACGGGTTAATTTCGTCGCGAACAGAAAGACTGCAGGGGAGCGTGACGTGGCGGAGGCAAAAAGCCCTTCGGGCGTGTCGAAGGTGCTGAACGCAGCGTGGCTGCGTCCGTTCCTGTTCCTGGTCGTCATCGTGGCGGCCTGGGATCTCGCGATCCGCCTGTTCCACATACCCGCCTATCAGATCCCGTCGCCCGGCGACGTCGTCGCGGTGCTCTGGAGCGACTGGCCGGAGCTGTTGCGGCAGTCCTGGCCGACCACCTATGCGACGATCTGCGGCTTCCTGCTCTCGGCGCTGTTCGGCATTCCCACAGCGATGCTGATCGCGGGCTCAAAGACGGTCGAGAGCTACGTCTATCCGCTGCTGGTGTTCTCCCAATCGGTACCGAAGATCGCGATCGCGCCGCTGTTCGTGGTGTGGTTCGGCTTCGGCATCATCCCCAAAGTGATCTCCGCCTTCTTGCTCGGCTTCTTCCCGGTCGTGGTCTCGGCGGTGCAGGGCTTCAAGTCGGTCGACCCCGACATGGTCGATCTGGCGCGCGCGATGCAGGGCAGCCGCTTCCAGGTGTTCCGCGCGGTCAACCTGCCGCACGCGATGCCCGCGATCTTCTCCGGCCTGAAGGTTTCGGTGACGCTCGCCGTGGTCGGCGCCGTCGTCGGCGAGTTCGTCGGCTCCAATTCCGGCATCGGCTATGTGATGCAGCGCTCGATCGGGACATTCGACCTGCCGACGATGTTCGCCGCACTGGTGATCCTGGCGCTGCTCGGCGTCATCCTGTTCTGGATCGTCGACCGCATCGAGCGGCTGGTGATCCCCTGGCATGTCAGCCAGCGCGACGACATCAGCTTCGCTTCCTAGCGCAGCAACCGGACAAGCGGCCCACGCAAGGGTCGCGGACAATAAAGGGAGAACAACCATGAAGCGTTTGATTGCGGTCGCTGGCGCCGCATTGGCCTGGACCGCGCTTGCGGTGGCGCCGGCAGCGGCGGCCGACAAGGTCGTGCTGATGCTGAACTGGTACGTCTATGGCGAGCACGCGCCGTTCTATTACGGCAAGGCCAAGGGCATCTATGCCGCCGAAGGCATCGACCTCGAGATCCAGGAAGGCCGCGGCTCGGCCGCGACCACGCAGGCGGTGGCGGCCAAGACCGCGGATTTCGGCTATGTCGACGTGCCGACGATGATGCGCGCGGCGGTGAAGGGCGCGCCTGTCATCGCCACCGGCGTGCTGCTGCAGACCAGCCCGATGTCGGCGATGAGCCTTGCCGACAAGAACATCCGGAAGCCGGAGGACATCAAGGGCAAGACGGTTGCGATCACGCCGGCGGATTCGATGACGCAGATCTGGCCGCTGTTCCTGAAGAAGACCGGCCTGAAGGAGAGCGACTTCCAGACCGTCGCCGGCGACGGCCAGACCAAGCTCAACGCGGTCATCAACGGCCAGGCCGATCTGCTGCTCGGCTACGTCATGGACCAGTCGATGAAGATCAAGGACGCCACGGGCAAGGACGTCTATCCGATCAAGTTCGCCGACTACGGCATCAACATGGTGTCCTCGGGCATCATCGCGAACTCCGACTATGTGAAGGCCCACGCCGATCTGGTCCGCCGCTTCATGTCGGCGACGACAAAGGCGGTGGAAGCCGCGGAGAAGGAGCCGAAGGCCGCCGCGCAGTCGATCCTCGACGCCAATCCGAAGGGCGGCAAGATCGACACGCTGACGCAAGGTTTCGAGCTCACGATCCCGCTCTATCGCACGCCGGAGACCAAGGCCAGGCGGCCGTTCCAGGTCACCGACCAGAACATGACCGAATCGGTCAACCTGATGGTCGAGTATGGCGGCCTCGACGCCAAGGCCAAGGCCAATCCGAAGGCGTTCTACACCAACGACTATCTACCGAAGGGTGACTCGTGAATCACCGCCACCGATTGTCGTCCCTGCCGAGTGCGCTGTTGCGCACGGAGCAGGGACCCATAACCACCGACCTTAATTGTTGCGGAAGGTCTCTACCCGCGTGCCCGAACGCGAGGGCACGGCGTATGGGTCCCTGCTTTCGCAGGGACGACGGGTGGAGAGGACTGCGATGAACCCTGCAACCAAGCCAGCCGATATCACCCAACCGGGGGCGCATCTGCGCCTGGTGTCGGACCGCGCTGCCGGCGCCATGCCGGGCATCAAACTGTCAGGCGTGTCGAAAACCTACCGGTCGCGCGACGGTGATGTGCCGTCGCTGCGGCCGCTCGACTTCACCATCAATGACGGCGAGTTCTTTGTCGTGGTCGGGCCGTCCGGCTGCGGCAAGTCCACGCTGCTCAAGATGATCTCGGGCCTGTTGCCGCCGACGACGGGCGAGGTGCTGGTTGACGGCGAGCCGGTGACCAGGCCGCACGGCAATGTCGGCATCGTGTTCCAGAACGCGCTGCTGCTGCCGTGGCGCAACATCCTCTCCAACGTGATGCTGCCGATCGACATGAAGCAGCTGCCGCGGGACAAATACCGCGCCCGCGCCAGGGAGCTGTTGAAGCTGGTCGGGCTCGAAGGTTTTGAGAAGAAGCTGCCCTGGCAGCTGTCCGGCGGCATGCAGCAGCGCGCCTCGATCTGCCGTGCGCTGGTGCATGATCCCAAGATCATGCTGATGGACGAGCCGTTCGGCGCGCTCGACGCCATGACGCGGGAGCGGATGAATGTCGAGCTGATGCGGATCCAGCGCGAGACCGGCAAGACCGTGCTCCTGATCACGCACTCGATTCCCGAGGCCGTGTTCCTCGCCGACCGCGTGCTTGTCATGACTGAGCGGCCCGGCGGGATCGCCGCGATCTACGACGTGCCGATGCCGCGGCCGCGCTCGCTTGACACGATGTCCGATCCTGTCTTCACCGAACTGGTGCAGCGGATCCGGAAGCATTTCTTCACACAGGGGTCGCTGGACTAACGCTTGAGCCTCCGATGACGCTTCGCCTCAGAGTCAACGATATCGCCTTCTTCGAACGACCGCTGGTGTTCGCGCGGCCGTTCCGCTTTGGCGCCGTGACGATCACGGCGTCGACGCAGCTGTTCGTGCGGGTCGAGATCGAGGTGGAGGGCAGAGGACGTGCAACGGGCGCCAGCGCCGAAATGCTGGCGCCAAAGTGGTTCGACAAGCGGCCGCATTTGACGGAAGCGCAGTCGCTCGACGGACTTCGCCGCTCGCTGGCGGTTGCGCGCGAGCTCTATCTGGCGAACAGGGGTTTTGAGACGGCGTTCGGCCTGCACGCCTCGTGTATCGGCCCGCAACTTGCGGCCTGCGCCGCGGAAGACATTCCGCCGCTCGCTGCCGGCTTTGGCCCGGTCGAGATCGACAAGGCGATCCTGGATGCGCTGCTGCGCGCGGCCGGTGTTAATTTTTTCGACGGCATGACCGGCAACATCGCCGGCATCGACGCGCGGTTGACGCCCGATCTCGATGATCGGACAATCACGGGCTTCCTTTCGGCGCGCAATCGGCTCGATCGCGTCGCCGTCAGGCACACCGTCGGGATGGACGACAAGGTTGAAGGCGAGGGCGGCGTCGCCGACCCCAACGAGAATGCCGGCGCGCGCTATTTCAAGCTCAAGCTGAACGGCGATCCCGCGCACGACGCCGCGCGGCTCGCGCGGATCGGCAATGAGCTCGCACGGCTGCCCTACGGCATCAAGGTCACGCTCGACGCTAACGAGCAGTATGCCGATCTCACCGCGCTGAACGCGCTGGTCGACCGGCTCGACCATGACGTGGCGCTTCAACCCATCGCCGCAAACCTGCTCTACATCGAGCAGCCGATGCCGCGCGATATCACAAAGACGTCGCCGCTCGGGAAACTGGCTGCACGCAGATTCATCATCGACGAAGCCGACGATTCCTATGACGCGTTTCCGGCGGCGCGGGCGCTCGACTATCGCGGCATCTCCTCGAAATCGTGCAAAGGCATCTACAAGTCGATCATCAACGCCACGCGCGCCGCTGCGTGGAGCGCCGACGACGCCGGGTATTTCATCAGCGGCGAGGACTTGACCTGCCAGGCTGGACTCGGCGTGCAGCAGGACCTCGCGCTCGGCGCGCTGATCGGCGTTACCCACGCCGAACGCAACGGACACCATTATGTCGACGGCTTTGCCGACACGCCGGCGAACGAAGCGGATGCCTTCCTCTCCGCGCATCCCGATCTCTACACCCGCGCGGGCGGCAAGGTCCGCCTCGCGATCCATGACGGCGATCTCCTGACGGGATCGATCGCCGCCGCGCCGGGCTTTGCCAGTTCGGTCCATCCGGACTGGTCCATCATGCAGCCGCTCAAGCGGCCAACACCACGTGTTTCGCAGGAGCAGACAGTATGACGACCAAACGCCTCGGCCTGATCATGAACGGCGTTACCGGCCGGATGGGGCTCAACCAGCATCTGATCCGCTCGATCGTCGCGATCCGCGAGCAGGGCGGCGTCCTCTTGGCGAACGGCGACCGCATCATGCCCGATCCGATCCTGGTCGGCCGCGACGCCGAGAAGGTCGCCGCATTGGCAAAACGCTTCAACATCGAGCGCCACACCACCGATCTTGATCGCGCGCTGACTGACAAGAATGACACGGTGTTCTTCGACGCCGCGACCACGCAGGCGCGGCCGTCGCTGCTGACCAAGGCGATCGATGCCGGCAAGCACGTCTATTGCGAGAAGCCGATAGCGACCAACCTCGAGGAAGCCGTTGCGGTCGTGAAGCTTGCGAACGCCAAGGGGCTCAAGCACGGCACGGTGCAGGACAAGCTGTTCCTGCCGGGCCTGAAGAAGCTCGCCGTCCTGCGCGACTCCGGCTTCTTCGGCCGCATGCTCTCGGTGCGCGGCGAGTTCGGCTATTGGGTGTTCGAGGGTGGCTGGCAGGAAGCGCAGCGGCCGTCCTGGAACTACCGTGCCGAGGACGGCGGCGGCATCATCCTGGATATGGTCTGCCACTGGCGCTACGTGCTGGACAATCTGTTCGGCGAAGTCGAGAGCGTGGTCTGCATCGGCACCACCGACATTCCCGAGCGTTATGATGAGAAGGGCAAGAAGTATCAGGCGACGGCCGACGATTCCGCCTACGCGACCTTCCGCCTGAAGGGCGGCGTGATCGCGCATATCAATATGAGCTGGGTGACGCGGGTCTACCGCGACGACCTCGTCACCTTTCAGGTCGACGGCACCCATGGCTCTGCGGTGGCGGGCCTGACCGACTGCGTGATCCAGGCCCGCCAGGCAACGCCCCGGCCGGTATGGAATCCGGACGAGAAGCGGCTGCACGATTTCTATGCCGACTGGCAGAAGCTGCCTGAGAACGTCGTCTACGACAACGGCTTCAAGGAGCAGTGGGAGATGTTCATCCGCCACGTCTGCGAGGATGCGCCCTACAAATACACGCTGCTCGAAGGTGCCAAGGGCGTGCAACTCGCCGAATGCGCGCTGAAGAGCTGGAAGGAACGGCGCTGGATCGACGTTGCGCCGATCGTGGTCTGAGAAAGGACTTTGCCATGAACAAGCCAGTCCTGCCGAGGTTATCGCTGTCGCTGAAGCTGCCAACCGCCGATGGCGGCCTCGAGACTTATCGCCTGGCGGCGTCGCGGACCTTTCCGGCGAAGCTCGCGGGCACACTGAACCGCGTCGCATTCTCGGCGGCGCATGTGGTGGCCGATCCGCGCGCCGACGTCGATCCGTGGCTGATGGCTGCGATCGACTGGGACAGGACCATCGCGTTCCGCGAGCACGTCTGGGATCTCGGCCTCGGCGTTGCCGAAGCCATGGACACCGCGCAGCGCGGCATGGGGCTGGACTGGGCGACCTCGCTCGAACTGATCCAGCGCTCGGTGAAGGCGGCGAAGGCCAAGGGCAACGCACTGGTGTTTTCCGGCGCCGGCACGGATCACCTCGTGGTGGAGAATGCAAAATCGATCGACGATGTGATCCGCGCCTATGAGGAGCAGATCGAGGCGGTGGAAAAGGCCGGCGGCCGCATCATCCTGATGGCGTCGCGGGCGCTGGCAAAGCTTGGGAAGAGCGCGGAGGACTACGCGAAGGTCTATGACCGGGTGCTGTCGCAGGTCCGCGAGCCCGTGATCATCCACTGGCTCGGCGACATGTTCGATCCGGCGCTGACGGGCTATTGGGGCACGGCCGATCTCGACAGAGCAATGGATACGGCGGTCAAAATCATCAACGCCAACGAGGCCAAGGTTGATGGCGTGAAAGTGTCGCTGCTCGACAAGCAGCGCGAGATCGACATGCGGCGGCGGCTCGACAGCAGCGTGAAAATGTACACCGGCGACGACTTCAACTATGCCGAACTGATCGCCGGCGATGACAGGGGATTTTCCCACGCGCTGCTCGGTATCTTCGATGCGATCGCGCCGGCTGCGTCCTACGCGCTGTCGCGGCTGGCTGCGGGCGATGAGGCCGGCTTCCACGATGTGCTGGGGACGACGGTGCCGCTGTCGCGCCACATCTTCAAGGCGCCGACGCGTTTCTACAAGACCGGCATCGTGTTCATGGCCTACCTCAACGGCCACCAGGATCACTTCACGATGGTCGGCGGACAGGAGAGCGCGCGCTCGACCTTGCATCTCGCCGAGCTGTTCCGGCTCGCCGACCGGGCGGGGCTGCTCGCCAATCCGGAAGCCGCGACGCGTCGGATGGCGACGATCCTGGCCACACGCGGCGTTGAGCCCTGATGCGCGATTTTTCCAACGACCATCGCTGGCTCTCGCTGAACACGGCGACGGTCCGCAAGCAGGGCGACCTCCTCGCCATCATTGAGGCCTGCGCGCGGCATGGCATCCGCGCCATCGATCCCTGGCGCGACCAGGTCGCTAGCGTCGGCCTCGATCGCGCCGTGCGCGCGGTCAAGGACGCCGGGCTCGATCTGTCAGGCTATTGCCGCGGCGGCATGTTCACGGCTGACGGCGCGCATCGCGGCGAGGCGCGCGACGACAACCGCCGCGCGGTCGATGAGGCGATAGCGCTGGGCGCGCCCTGCATTGTGCTCGTCGCCGGCGGCCTGCCGCAATATTCACGGCCGGGCAGTACCGCGTCCAGGGACATCGCGGCGGCACGCAACCTGGTGCATGACGGCATTGCCGAGATGCTGGAATATGCCAAACAGGCAAAGCTGCCGCTCGCGATTGAGCCGCTGCATCCGGCCTATGCCGCCGACCGCGCCTGCGTGAACACTACAAGGCACGCGCTCGATATCTGCGACGCGCTCGACCCCGGCCGCACCGGCGCGCTCGGCGTCGCGCTCGACGTCTATCACATCTGGTGGGATCCCGAGCTGATGAGCCAGATCGCGCGCGCCGGCAAGGACCGCCTGCTCGCGTTCCACGTCTGCGACTGGCTGGTACCGACCAGGGACATCCTCAACGACCGCGGCATGATGGGCGACGGTGTGATCGACATCAGATCGGTGCGGGCAGCGGTCGAGGCGCAGGGCTTTGCCGGCTATTCGGAAATAGAGATCTTTTCGAATGACTGGTGGACGAAGCCGATGGATGTGGTCCTGACGACATGCATCGAGCGGCATCGCTCGGTGGTTTGACCCAACGAGAGGTTCAGTGGACAAGGCGAAGCGTGCCCGTTATTCCGGGTGCTGCGGGTGTGAACCGCACTGGGGCCGTTGAACTCCGCGGTCCGGACCTTCGGAGCACGACATGCGTTTGAGCGATTGCCACAATTTTCATGACTTCCGCGAACTGGCGAGGCGGCGCCTTCCGGGGCCGATCTTCGATTATATCGACGGCGGGGCAGATGATGAGGCGACGCTTCGGCAGAACACCGCAAGCTTTGAGCGTTGCGATCTGGTGCCCAATGTCCTGCGCGGCGTGGAGAACGTCGATCTCTCGGTCACCGTGATGGGACAGAAGCTTGCGACGCCGTTCTATTGTTCGCCAACCGCGCTGCAGCGTCTGTTTCATCATCAGGGTGAACGGGCCGTCGCTGCCGCGGCGGCGAAATACGGTACGATGTTTGGCGTGTCCTCGCTCGGCACCGTGAGCCTGGAGGAATTGCGCAAGGCCTACGCGACGCCGCAGGTCTATCAGTTCTATTTCCACCGGGATCGGGGCCTGAACACGGCGATGATGCAGCGCGCCAAGCAGGCCGGCGTCGACGTGATGATGTTGACCGTTGACAGCATCACCGGCGGCAACCGCGAACGCGACCTGCGCACCGGGTTTTCGATTCCTTTCAGGCTCACGCTTGGCGGCATGCTGCAATTCGCCATCAAGCCGGCGTGGGCCATCAACTACGTCACCCATGAAAGCTTCAAGCTGCCGCAACTCGACGAGCATGTCGACATGAGCGGCGGTGCCATGTCGATCGGGCGTTATTTCACGGAAATGCTCGATCCCGCGATGACATGGGACGACGTCGCGCAAATGGTCCGGCAGTGGAACGGCCAGTTCTGCCTGAAGGGCGTCATGTCGGTTGAGGATGCCAAACGCGCGGTCGAGATCGGCTGCACCGGCATCATTCTGTCCAACCACGGCGGACGGCAGCTCGATGGCTCGCGGGCGGCGTTCGATCAGCTGGCCGAGATCGTCGATGCCGTCGGTGACCGGATCGATGTGATGATGGACGGCGGCATCAAGCGGGGCAGCCATGTGCTGAAAGCATTGTCGCTGGGTGCCAAGGCCGTCGGCCTCGGACGCTTCTATCTCTATCCGCTGGCATCGGCCGGCCAGGCCGGCGTCGAGCGGGCGCTTGGTCTGCTGCAGGCGGAGCTGGTGCGGGACATGCGGCTGATGGGGTGTTCCTCGATCAGCCAGCTCTCCCGCGCTAACCTGCGGTTCAGATAGCCGCTGATCCTGCCGACCTCGCGGTCACGAGAGGTCCTGCGTCAACGCGCCGCCGATCTGCTCCAGTGCCCAATCGACCTGATCGGGCGTAATCACCAGCGGCGGGGCGATGCGGATGGTGTGGTCATGGGTGTCCTTGGCAAGGATGCCTTTCTCCCGTAGCAGCTCGCAATAGCGGCGGGCGGGGCCGGCTTCCGGGTGCAGCTCGACCGCGAGCATCAGCCCGCGTCCGCGCACCTCCCGGACAGTATTGGCACGGATGCTCCGCAGGCCCTCGAGGAAACGCGCACCTTCGACAGCCGCGTTCTCGATCATGCCTTCGTCGACCAGCGCGCGCAGCGCCGCGCGTGCCACCGCGCAAGCGAGCGGATTGCCGCCGAAGGTCGAGCCGTGCTGGCCGGGCTTCAGCGTGCCGAGGACTTCGTTGTTCGAGAGCACTGCCGAGACCGGGTAGAAGCCGCCGGACAGCGCCTTGCCGAGCAGCGTCACGTCGGCCTCGATGCCCTCGTGCTGTTCCGCCAGCAGTTTGCCGGTGCGGCCGAGTCCGGTCTGAATCTCGTCGAGGATCAGCATGATGTTATGGCGGGTGCAGAGTTCGCGGACGAGGGTGAAATAGCCTGACGGTGGGATGATGACGCCGGCTTCGCCCTGGATCGGCTCGACCAGGAAAGCAACCGTGTTCGGCGTGATCGCGTCCTCCAGCGCCTTGGCGTCGCCGAAGGGAATGATCTTGAAGCCCGGTGCGAACGGGCCGAAATGCGCGCGGGTGTCCGGATCGGTGCTGAAGCCGACAATCGCAAGCGTCCGCCCATGGAAATTGTCGGCGCACACGATGATCTCGGCCTGGCCGTCAGGCACGCCCTTGACCTCGTAGCCCCATTTGCGCACCGACTTGATCGCGCTCTCGACCGCCTCCGCGCCGCTGTTCATCGGCAGCACCTTGTGGGAGCCGGTCAGCTCGGCGAGTTCCTCGTAGAACGGGGCGAGCTGGTCGTTGTGGAAGGCCCGCGAAGTCAGTGTCAGCCGGCCGGCCTGTTCCACCATGGCGGCAAGGATTTTTGGATGGCAATGGCCTTGATTGACTGCCGAATAGGCCGACAGGCAATCGAGGTAGCGCCTGCCGTCGGTATCCCAAACCCAGACGCCTTCGCCGCGCGACAGCACGACGCCGAGCGGCGCGTAGTTCTGGGCGCCAAACTGCGCCTCCCTTGCGATGAAATCGGTGACTGGCGGACGCATGTTTCGTCGCTCCAGTTGTGCCGGCACCATGGAGGTGCCGTCCTGCATCCTATCACTGATTTGGGCATCGGCTGGCGCAGCTTAAAGGATTGCTGTGGACCAAATTCGGTCCACCCCGGCAGCGTTGCTTCAGTCCTGATCGCGGTGCGCGATCTCGAGCGTGACGAGCCGCGCCAGCAGCGTCGCGGGGTAGAGCTGGCCGAAGATCGCCTCGACATTGCAGAGGCTGCGCGCAATCGGGTGCAACGGCGCGACGTCGCCATAGCCGGTCGTCGTCAGCGTGGCAAAGGAGAAATAGATCAGCTGGCTCGCGAGCGACGGACGGTCCTCGACCTTCATGCCGGCAAACGCATTCGGCACCAGCGTGCCGATGAAGGTGTAGAGCGCCGCGAAGATCACCGCGACCGCGAGGTAGAGCAGCACCGCGCCGATCACCCGGTGATAGGTGACGCGTCCCGGCGCGAAGGTTGCCTGCGCGACCGTCACCGCCATCGTGATGCCGACCAAAAGCCAGGCGCCGGCGAACAGATTGAGGTCGAGGATCGAAGGCGAGCGCAGACGGAGGATCGCGCCGGTCACGATCATCGCAAGCGCGATCAGCATCGTGACGACGGCAAGCGCGCTGCCCGACATCACGAACACGCCGCCGACCAGGAAGATGGCGAGCAGCAGCTCGAACACCTGAAACTCGAACAGGCCGAGCGCTTGCAGCGGCGCCACCACGAACATCATGACCAGCAGCAGCACGGTCAGCACCGTCAGCAGCGAATCGCCCCAGCGTTCGCGTATTTGCCTTGTGGTCATCGGATCACGCGTCGCGCCGGCATGGCACGCTGAGGAAGCCGCGGAAGCGGACCCGTCCGCCACGCACCGGCTCGCCGTCGAGCACATAGTTCGGGAAGCGGTTGAGGAATCGCGAAATCGCGATGGCGCCTTCGAGCCGCGCCAGCGCCATGCCCGCGCATTGATGCGCGCCGGTGCCGAAGGCGAGGTGTCGGTTCGGGGTGCGCGCGACGTCGAAGCGTTCAGGGTCGGGGAACTGCGCGGGGTCGCGGTTGGCTGCGCCGATGCACAGCGTGACCAGCGTGCCGGCCGGCAGCCTGATGCCGCTGAGTTCGGTCTCCTCCACGATCATGCGGTTGCCGAGCTGGTTCGAGCTTTCGTAACGCAGCATCTCCTCGACCGCGGTCTTGATCAGCTCAGGCTGCGCGATCAGCCGCTGCTTCTCCTCGGAGTATTGGGTCAGCGTCACCAGCCCATTGCCGATCAGATTGGTCGTGGTCTCGTGGCCGGCGTTGAGCAGGAAGATGCAATTGTGCAGCAATTCCTTCGCGGTCAGCCGCTCGCCATTGTCCTCACCCTGAATCAGCCGGGTCAGCACGTCGCGCTCGGGATTGCCCGGTTTGGCACGGCGGCGTTCGACCAGGGTTTCGAGATAGGCGAGGAAATCCTTGACCGCATTATTGCCGCGGTCGAACGCCTCCTTGCCGATCACCGGCTCCAGCGCACCCAAGATCGCCAGCGACCAGTCGCGCAGCGGCTCGCGTTCGTCGTGCGGCACGTCGAGCAGATTGCCGATCACCTCAACCGGAATGGCGGAGGCGAAGTCACCGATCAGTTCGAAGCGCTCTTTGCTCTCGATCCGGTCGAGCAGGCTGTCGACCAGCGCGATCAGGTCCGGCTCCATCCCGGCGATCGCCCGCGGCGACAATGCGCCCATGATCAGCCGCCGCACCCGGGTGTGCGCCGGCGGATCGTTGAAGACGAGGCTCGTCGTGTGGTGCTCGTAGAGCAGCGAGTTGCCGTATTTCGGCAAGAACTCCTTCTTCTTGTCGGAGGAGAACGCCTTGGTGTTCTTGTAGGCGGCGATCAGGTCATCATAGCGGGTGAGAAAATAGCAGCCGTTCGGCAGCCGCTTGACCGGCGAAGTCTCCCGCAGCGCCCGATAGGTCGGGTAGGGGTTGGCGTAGAAGTCCGGCGTCAGCTTCTCGAGGTCGAAACCGTCAGCCAGCTCTCGCGCGTGCCCGTCCATGGCGGAAATCCAACCCTGATTAGTTTCATTTGCAACTATCGTAAGCCGCAGGCGGCGGCCACGCAACACAATTTGCAGGTCGCGGGAACAGCGCGGCGCACGCGATCCGATGCGAGTAAATCGCAGAGCCATATGCGGTTTTGCGCTTTGATGAAGCGCGCGCACCCCACTACAGTCGCAGCCAAACAACAGAGACCGGAAACGCCGATGCATGCCCGTGCCGAGACCGCGGCCTCCTGGCCCGAGGAGATCTTCTCGATATTGCAGCGCTTCGAGGTGCGCCAGGTGCCTTACGTGCCGGACGCCGGGCACTCAGAGCTGATCGAGCGCGTGCTGGGCTCATCCTCGATGCGCGGCATTGCGCTGACCACCGAGGAGGAGGGCGTGGCGCTGCTGGCGGGCGCCTGGGCCGGCGGCCAGCGCGGCGTGCTGCTGATGCAGTCGAGCGGAGTCGGCAATTGCATCAACATGCTGTCGCTGGTGCAGATCTTTCGCTTGCCGTTCCTCACGCTGGTGACGATGCGCGGCGAATGGGGCGAGTTCAATCCGTGGCAGGTGCCGATGGGTTCGAACACGCAAGGCATTCTCGAATTGTCGGGGATCAAGGTGCTCCGCGCCTCGCATCCGGATGAGGTGCGCGAAGTTGTCGAGGCCGGCGCAGCGCAAGCCTACAACGCCTGCACGCCGACCGCCGTGTTGCTGTCGCAGCGCCTGATCGGGGCAAAGGTTTTCACCAAATGAGCAAAGCCAATCTCCTCGATCGCCGCGCGGTCGTTTCCGAACTGCTTAGGAATCGCAACGGCGCCTTCGCCGTCGGCGGCCTCGGCGCCTCCACCTATGACATCGCCGCCGCCGGCGACGATGACCGCAACTTCTATCTCTGGGGCGGCATGGGCGGCGCCGTGATGATCGGGCTCGGCCTAGCGCTGGCCCAGCCGACGCTGCCGGTCGTCGTGATCACCGGCGATGGCGAGATGCTGATGGGGATCGGGAGCCTCGCGACGGTCGGGCTGCAGCAGCCCAAAAACCTCTCGATCATCGTGCTGGACAACGAGGCCTATGGTGAGACCGGCGGCCAGTCCAGCCACACCGGCGGGCCCGCCGACCTCGTGGGTGTTGCCAAAGCGTGCGGAATCGGGGATAGCCGCTCGATCAGCACGATGGCCGAGGTCGAGGCTTTTGCTTCGTCTTTGCAAGACGTTACCGCGGGGCCGCGGTTCGCCAGCGCGAAGATCGACGGGGCCAATCTGGAACGCGTGCTGTCCAGCCGCGACGGCACCTACATCGTCAACCGCATCCGCGGGTCTGTCGGCCACACTCCAATTTAAAGTGGCTTTCGCGGTGCAATAGAACCTTGACTTTCGGTAAAGTGAGTGATTACTCACGACCCAAATGTCTACTTTACGCATGACGAGTGACTTGCGGCGTCAGTTGATCCTGAGCGCTGCAAAGCGATGCTTCGCCCGCAACGGCTTTGCCGGCACCACGACAAAGAGCGTGGCGGCCGCGGCTGCCATTTCGGAAGGGCTGTTGTTCAAGCACTTCCCGTCGAAGGCGGCGCTCTACGCCGAAATCCTTGCCGAAGAGTGCGAGGCCGATCCTGACCTCGCGCATCTGCTCGGCCAGGAGCCCTCGACCGCGACGCTGGTCGAGCTGGTGCAGGGCATGGTCGGCCACTTCATGCAACTGCGGGATGCGCCGGACCAGGAAGAGGCGCAGCGGATGCGGCTGATGGTGACGAGCCATCTCGATGACGGCGAGTTCGCGCGCCTGCTCTACGACAAGGTCGGCAAGCTGATCGGTCCGGCCTTCGCCGCCTCGCTCGAGCGGGCGATCGCTGCCGGCGAGGCCACGCAGATCGGCGACCAGCCGCTCAACCTGTTCTGGTTTGCGCACCACACCGTGCTTATGAGCGCGTTGACGCAGCTGCCTGCGACACCGTGTCTCCCCTACGGCGATGCCGCAGCGGCCGAGCGGCAGCTTTGCCAATTCATCCTTCGCGGCATCGGACTTACCGAGGCCGCAATCTCAACTCATTTGGGCCGCCAGCCGTCGCCGATCGCAGGACCGTCGGTAACTGCAGAAAGTGCATGACATGAATATCCAGACCGAAAGTCACATCTCGGGACAACCGCTCAAGGAAAAACAGGCCAAGCGCCCCGTCCGCATGGTGCGCTGGTTCATCATCGTAGGCCTGTTGCTGGCTCTGCTGGTCGGCGCACTGGTCGGCTTCAACGCCTTCCGCAGCCACATGATCGCGCAGTTCTTCGCCAACAATAAGCCGCCGCCGTCGAACGTGACCGCCGTCGAGGCGAAGTCCGAGGTGATTCCGAACCTGTTGAGTGCGGTCGGCGATCTCGTCGCCGTGCACCAGGTCAACGTCACCACCGACGTGTCGGGCCGCATCACCGAGATTCTGTTCACCGCCGGCAGCCATGTGAAGGCGGGGACGCCGCTGGTGCAGCTGTTCGATGCGCCTGAGCAGGGCGACCTCGCCAGCTTCAAGGCGCAGGCGACCGTCGGCGAGCAGCAGCTCGACCGCGCCAAGCAACTCGCGTCACGCCAGTTCGGACCGCAGTCGACCGTCGACACCGCGCAGGCGACCTACGACCAGGCCAAGGCGGGCATCGCCAGGACCGAAGCGCTGATCTCGCAGAAGCTGGTGCGCGCGCCGTTCGAAGGCGATCTCGGCGTTCGCCAGGTCGAAGTCGGCCAGTATCTGACGGCCGGCACGCAGATCGTGTCGCTCACCGATCTGTCGGTGCTGTACGCCAACCTGACCGTGACCGAGAAGCAGAGCTCGCAGATCAAGGTCGGCCAGACCGTGCGCATCGCGGTCGATGCCTATCCGGGCCGTACCTTCGAGGGCAAGCTCACCACCATCGAGCCGCAGATCTCGACCGACACCCGCAACATCCGGGTCCAGGCCACGATCCAGAATCCGGACAGCATCCTCAAGCCCGGCATGTTCGCGACCACCACGATCGTGTTGCCCGAGAAGCCGCCGGTCGTCACCGTCCCTGAAACGGCGGTCGACTACACGCTGTACGGCGACTCGGTGTTCCTGATCACCGAGAAGAAGGGCGACGACGGCAAGACCACGCTGACCGCGGACCGCACATTCGTGAAGACCGGCAATCGCGTCGAGGGACGTGTCGAGATCCTCAAGGGCCTCAAGCCCGGGGCCAAGGTCGTCGCCGTCGGACAGATCAAGTTGCAGTCGGGCATGGCGGTCGCGATCTCGACCGATCCGCCGCCGCCGATTCCGGCCGAGGCGCCGCGTTACTGATCTCCATTATCTGAACTCGGAGGGCCGATTGGCCCTCCGCCACCTGCCGCAAACCGGCAGACAACACGAATCGAGTTGGCGATGGCCTTCACTGATATTTTCATCAAGCGCCCGGTGCTGTCGGTCGTCGTCAGCCTGCTGATCCTGCTGATCGGCTTGCGCGCGGCGATGGTGCTGCCGATCCGGCAATATCCGAATCTCTCGAACACCGTCGTGACGATCACCACGTCATATCCCGGTGCGTCGCCGGAGCTGATCAACGGCTTCATCACGACGCCGATCGAGCAGGCGGTCGCGTCGGCTGAAGGCGTCGACTACATGACGTCGAACTCGGTGCTCGGCACCTCGACGATCCAGGTCTACGTCAAGCTCAACCACGATCCGAACCAGGCGCTGACCGAGGTGCTCGCCAAGGTCAACTCGGTCAAATATTTGATCCCGAAGGAAGCGTTCGATCCGGTCGTGAGCAAGGCGACCGGTGACACCATCGCGGTGATGTATCTCGGATTCTCCAGCGAAGAGCTGACCGGATCGGCGATCTCCGACTATCTGACCCGCGTCGTGCAGCCGGTGCTCTCGACGGTCGACGGCGTCGCCTCGGCCGACATCCTGGGCGGCCAGACCTTCGCGATGCGCGTCTGGCTCGATCCGACCCGCATGGCCGGACGCGGCGTGTCGCCCAACGACGTTGCCGCCGCAATCGCCGCCAACAACTTCCAGGCGGCTGCCGGCCAGACCAAGGGCTTCTTCATCGTCTCTAACGTCTCGGCCAATACCGACCTTCAGAACATCGATCAGTTCAAGCGCATGATCGTGAAGTCGAAGGACGGCGGGTTCGTGCGCATCGAGGACATCGCGACGGTGGAGCTCGCGGCGCAGAGCACGGATGCCAGCGTCGCCTTCAACGGCGAGCATGCGATCTTCATCGGCATCAAGGCGACGCCGCAGGGCAACCCGCTGACCCTGGTGCAGGGCGTGCGGGCGCTGTTTCCCAGCCTCGAGCGCAACCTGCCGCCGTCGATGAAGATGAAGGTGGCCTATGACTCCACCAAGTTCATCCAATCGTCGATCGACGAGGTCGAGAAGACGCTCACCGAAGCGGTCCTGATCGTCGTCGTCGTCATCTTCTTGTTCCTTGCGTCGCTCCGCTCGGTGATCATCCCCGTCGTCACCATTCCGCTGTCGCTGATCGGCGTCTGCATCCTGATGCTGGCCGCAGGCTTCAGCTTCAACCTGCTGACGCTGCTGGCGATGGTGCTGGCAATCGGCCTCGTGGTCGACGACGCCATCGTGGTGGTGGAGAACATCCATCGACATCTCGAGGAGGGCCTGCCACCAGTGCAGGCATCGCTGAAAGGTGCGCGCGAGATCGTCGGTCCGGTCGTCTCGATGACGATCACGCTGGCGGCGGTGTACGCGCCGATCGGCTTCCTTGGCGGCGTCACCGGCACGTTGTTCCGCGAATTCGCCTTCACGCTGGCGGGCTCCGTGATCGTGTCGGGCGTGATCGCGCTGACGCTGTCGCCGATGATGTGCTCGGTGTTCCTCAAGAGTGCGGAAGAGGGGCGTTTCGCCAGGCTGGTCAATCGCGTGTTCGGCGCGATCACCCGCGGCTATGGCCGTCTGCTCGACCGCTCGCTCGACTATCGCCCGATCACGGCGCTGTTCGCCCTCACCATCCTCGGCCTGGTCGGCTTCCTCTATATGCACATCCAGAAGGAGCTGGCGCCGCAGGAAGACCAGGGCATCGTGTTTGCGATCACCAAGGCGCCGAAATACGCCAACATCGACTACATCGATTTCTACAGCGACAAGATGGACAAGGAGTTCCAGAAGTTCCCCGAGACCGACCTGCGGTTCATCCTGAACGGCATCACCGGTCCGCAGGGCGGCTTCGCCGGCGCACTGCTTAAGCCGTGGGACGAGCGCAAGCGGAGTGCGCAGGCGCTACAGCCGTTAATGCAGGCCGAGCTGTCCAAGATCGAGGGTGTCAGCGCGTTCGCGTTCAGTCTGCCGCCGCTACCCGGCGGACCCGGCGGTCTGCCGGTGCAGATGGTGATCAGCTCGACGGCCGGCTTCCAGCAGGTGTTCGACCAGATGAACAAGCTCAAGGATGCCGCGCGCAAGAGCGGCCTGTTCATCGTCACCGACAGCGATCTCGACTTCAACCAGCCGGTGGTCCGGGTGAAGGTCGATCGTTCCAAGGCGAGCGACCTCGGCATCACCATGCAGTCGATCGGCGGCGCGCTGGCGACGCTGCTCGGCGGCAACTACGTCAACCGCTTCAACCTGGAAGGACGCTCCTATCAGGTGATCCCGCAGGTGCCGCGCGCCAGCCGGCTCGCGCCGGAATCGTTCGACAACTACTATGTCCCGACCGCGACCGGGCAGCTGGTGCGGCTGTCGACCGTGGTTACGGTCGAGACCGGTGTCGATCCGAACGCGCTGACCCACTACAACCAGCTCAACTCGTCGACCTTCCAGGCCGTGCCGATGCCCGGCGTCTCGATGGGGCAGGCGGTGGAGTTCCTGCAGGGTGAAGCCAAGAAGCTGCCGTCCGGCTTCACCTACGACTTCCTGGCCGACTCCCGGCAATACGTCCATGAAGGCAACCAGCTGCTGGTCACCTTCGCGTTCGCCATCATCATCATCTTCCTGGTGCTGGCGGCGCAGTTCGAGAGCCTGCGCGATCCGTTCGTGATCATGATCTCCGTGCCGATGGCGATCGTCGGCGCCTTGATCCCGCTGTTCTTCGGCGTCGCCACCATGAACATCTACACCCAGGTGGGCCTGCTGACGCTGGTCGGACTGATCACCAAGCACGGCATTCTGATGGTGGAGTTCGCCAACGAGCTGCAGCTCAACGAGGGACTCGACCGTCGCTCGGCGATCGAGATGGCGGCCCGAATTCGTCTGCGTCCGATCCTGATGACGACGGCGGCCATGGTCACCGGCCTGCTGCCGCTGCTCACCGCCTCGGGCGCCGGCGCCGCCAGCCGCTTCTCGATCGGGCTCGTGGTCGTCACCGGCATGACGATTGGCACGCTGTTTACCCTGTTCGTGCTGCCGATGGTCTACACGGTGATCGCGACCGACCACCAGGCCGCGGCCCGTTCCGACCGCGCCAAGCAGATCGCCGACTACGAGCTCGGCGGTGGCGGTGCGCTCAAACCGACCTGAGTCCTCCAAGCTCATGCTCGCAGGAGAGGCGGCACTGGCGAAAGCCACTGCCGCCTTTTCTTTGTCCGGTGACGGGCATTGCCGACGGGGGCGCAGAGGCCTCTTTGGTTTGACGCGCTTTCCTCCCGCGAACCGGGAGACCACTTCGCTCGAAAACGCTATGCTCCGCACAAGATCTGGAGAAAACAGGCGAGGAAACAGGCATGGCGAGCGAGTTTGCGGCGGGCAATTACCGGTTCATTCCGGCCGTGTTTCAGTATTCAAGCGGCGCGCAGGCGAACGCGGGCTATGAGATCGAGCGGGTCCGCTTCGATCGATTGCTGCCGCTTGCGGAAGGTTTTGCGCGGATCGCGGCCTACATCCGGGATGCCGGCCGCCCGCTGACCTCGTTCTGCGCCTGCGAGTTGCGCTCGCCGGCCGCCTTCACCGAGGACGGTTTCCGCGCCTTCAACCAGCACTATGTCAAGACGCTCGCCGAATGGGGCCTGTTCGACGGCACCATCAACCCGGTGGCCCGCAGCAATGTCTGTCCCGAGATCGATCCGCCGGCCGAGCCGTCGTTCCATGCGTTCTCGTTCACGCGGCCGAGCACGAGCGCGTCCCCGTCCTTCGTAATCGCAGGTGGCGCCGAGGCACGCGGCGGCGCCGGCAGCTATCCCGAGCGCATCGTTTGCTATCGCGATCTCAGTCCCGGCGCGTGGCGGGAGAAGGTCCGCTTCACCACGGGCGAGATGGAGCGGCGTCTTGCCGAGTTCAGCTTCGGCTGGCCGGAGACGACAGCGGTGCAGGCCTACACCGTGCACGATGTCCATCCCGTGATCGTCGACGAGCTGGTCCGCCGCGGCGCCATGCGCTCGGGCCTGACCTGGCACTTCTGCCGCCCGCCGGTGGTCGATCTCGAATACGAGATGGATTGTCGGCGCGTACTGCGGGAAGTGGTGATTTAGCCGGATATCGCTCACCGACTCGCGCCATCGGTCCCGTCATCCTGAGGCGCTCGCGTAGCGAGCCTCGAAGGATCGACGGCCACCAGCGGGGCCGTGCATCCTTCGCGACGCCGCGCAAGCGCGGCTCCTCAGGATGACGGGGACGGAGTGGATGGCCCCCTAACTACATTACCGCGCCTTCGGGTCCAGCGCGTCGCGCAGGCCGTCGCCGACCAGGTTGAACGACAGCACGATCAGGAAGATCGCGAGCCCGGGCCAGATTGCCATCCATGGCGCGCTGGTGAGGAAGCGCTGCGCGGCGTTGAGCATGCTGCCCCAGGACGGCGCCGGCGGCTGCTGGCCGAGGCCGAGGAAGGAGAGTGCGGCTTCCGCAATGATCGCAGCCGCGATCGACAGCGTCGCCTGCACCAAGAGCGCCGGCAGGATGTTCGGCAGGATGTGGACCAGCGCGATGCGCCAGCGCGGATTGCCCATGGCGCGCGCCGCCTCGACATAGTCCTCGACCTTGACGCTCATGACCTGGCCGCGGGTCAGGCGGATGAAGATCGGGGTCGCCGAGACGCCGATCGCAATCATTGCGTTGCCGAGGCTTGGGCCGAGGAAGGCGGCCAGCGCGATCGCCAGGATCAGGAATGGGCAGGCCAGCATCGCATCGGTGATGCGGCCGATCAGCGCGTCGATGAAGCCGCCGCGATAGCCGGCGAGCAACCCAAGCGGCACGCCGACCGCAAGCGCGATGCTGACCGCGATGACGCCCGCGAGCAGCGAGGCGCGGGCGCCGAACATGACGCGGACGAGCACGTCGCGGCCGAGGTCGTCAGTGCCGAACCAGTGCTGCGCCGAAGGTGGCTTTCGCACCAAAGACCAGCTCGTCGCGACCGGATCATAGGGCGCGATCAGTGGCGCGAAGATTGCGAGCAGAATGAAGACTGCGATCACGGCAAGGCCGAGCACGGCGCCCTTGCGCCTGACCAGTCGCCGCCACGCGCGCCGCGCCGGGCTCTCCAGCGTCTCGGAGGCGGCAAGCGAAGCTGATGTGACGAGTGTGGCGTCGGTCATCCGATCAGCCCCGCAGCCGCGGATTGACGAGAATGTAGGCGATGTCGGCGATCAGGTTGAGCGTGATGTAGATCGTCGCGGTGGTCAGCACCACGCCCTGGACGACCGCGTAATCGCGATTGAATACGGCATCGACGATCAGCTTGCCGAAGCCGGGGATCGAGAAGATCTGCTCGGTGAGGACCGCCCCCGACAGCAGCGTGCCGAGCTCGAGCGCGCCGAGCGTGATGATCGGCGTCAGCGCGTTGCGCATCGCATGCTTGAGGATCACCGTGCGTTCAGACAGGCCCTTGGCGCGTGCGGTGCGGACATAGTCGCTCTCCAGCACCTGCAGCATGGCGCTGCGGGTATGACGCATCAGGATCGCCGCGATCGCGTTGCCGAGCACGAACGCCGGCATGATGGATGCGGCGAGGCTGGCGCGCCAGTTCTCGCTCAAAGGTACGTATCCGGAGGCCGGCAGCCAGCCCAGTTCAACGGAGAACAGGAAGATCAGCATGATGCCGAGCCAGAAATTCGGCGTCGAGATGCCCCACAGCGCGAACAAATTGGCGCCATAGTCCCAGGCGGTGCCCTTTTTCACCGCAGAGATAATGCCGGCGGGAATCCCGATCAGGAAGGCGATCACGATCGCCATGCCGGCGATCTGCATCGTCACCGGCAGCTTCTGCGTGATCAGGCTCAGCACCGGCATCTTGTTGCGCAGGGACTCGCCGAAGTCGCCTGTGAGCACGCCCTTGACCCAGTAGGCATATTGCACCGGGATCGGCCGATCGAGATGGTACTGCTGGCGGATCTGTTCGATGACGGCGGGATCGCGCTCCTCTCCCGCCATGACCAGTGCCGGATCGCCGGGCAGCAGATGCTGCAGCGAGAAGATCAGGAGCGAGACAAAGAACAGCGTCGGGACCAGCTGAACCAGCCGCTTGGCGAGGAAGTTCAGCATCGTCGGCTCCGCATCCCCTGCGCTGCGGCGGTCATTTCAATTTCAGCCCGACCACGCGCACCAATCCATCCGGCATCTGCCGGTAACCCTCGACCTTGGTGGTGTGTGCGATCAGAAGTGTGCGGTGATAGATGTAGATGATGGGTTCGTCATTGAGCACGATCTTGGCCATCTTCTCGTAGATCGCCTTGCGTTGGGCGGGATCGTTGACCAGCCGCGCCTCTTCCATCAGCCTGTCGGCTTCCGGATTGGAATAGCCGCCGTCGTTCTGCGGCGCCTTGGTGTGCAGGAAGACGTAGGAATTGCCGTCAGGATCGATACGCCCGCTCCAGTTGATCTGAAACACCTGGAATTCACCGGCCTGGGCCTGCTTGAAGGTCGTCGCAAATTCGACCACGCGGATCTTGATGTCGAAGCCCGCTTCGGCGGCCATCGACTGCACGACCTGAGCCACCGCCTCGTTCTCGGCCCCCTTGGGGATCATGTAGTCGACGGCGACGGGCAGCGTGACACCGGCTTCCTTCAGCAGCGCCTTGGCCTTGGCGACATCGCGTCCGCGGACCGGAAACGCCTTCTGGTAATAGGGATGCGTAGGGCTGACCCATTGATTGCCCGGCGTGAACTCGCCGTTGAAGACGACCTGATTGAGCGCCTCGCGATCGATCGACAGGTCGAGCGCCTGGCGCACCTTCTCCGACTGGCTGAGCGGCCCCTTGTTCTTGTCGTTCGCAACGTTGATCGTAAGGCCGAGATAGCCGAGTTCGGGCGCAGTCGACAGCACGAGCCGCTTGTCGGCGCGCACGTCCTTGATGTCGGTGGCGAGCACGCGCTCGATCAGATCGAGCCCACCGGATTTCAGGTTGGCGAGCCGCACCGTGGCGTCGACGATCGGCAGGAACACGACGCGATCGATGAAGACGTTGTCCTTGTTCCAGTAATCCTGGAATTTCTCGAACACCATGCGGTCCTGCTGCACGCGTTCAACGAACTTGTAGGGTCCCGCGCAGACCGGATGCAGGCCGAACTTGTCGCCCGCTTCCTTGACCGCCTTGGGCGAGACCATCATGCCGGCGCGGTCGGTCAGCTGCGCGATCAGCGGCGAGTAGGGCGTCTTGAGCACCAGCTTGATGGTCAGGGGATCGACGACGTCGACATGGTCGAGCGCGGCCAATTCCGGCCTGCGGAACGAGGTCGGCAGCGTGAGATGACGTTCCAGGGAGAACTTGGCGGCCTCGGCATCGAACGGCTCGCCGTCGTGGAACTTGACGCCGGGCCGGAGCTTGATCGTCATCTCCTTGCCGTCAGCGGAGGTCTCATACGACAGCGCGAGCTGTGGCACGATGTTAAGCTTCTCGTCGATGTCGAACAGCTTGTCGCAGAAGGCGGAAAAGACGATGCGGCCGACATAGGTGCGCCCGATCGAGGGATCGAGGATGTCGGGATCCTCGGCAAGGCCGATGCGCAGCGTGGTCTGGGCTTGAGCCTGGGTTTGGGCGCCCGCGCCGAGCGCGAGCAACAGCGCGGCCGCCGCCGCCAAACGAAACATCTTCATCACACCGTTCCCCATGTTCACGCGCCGACCTTAAGTCCCGACTGTACCAACCCCGGGACGTCCGGCTCCTTCCGCCGCGCCAAAGGCTGCCAGCAGTTTTTCCAGCGTCGGCGAGAAGCTGCCGTCAGACGGGACGATGGCGTCGTCCCGCGGCAGCTCTGCCGTCCGATGACACGCCGTTGCATGTCCGGTGCCATCTTCAACGAGCTGTGGCACTTCGCTGCGGCAGCGCTCGATCGCATAGGGACATCTTGTGTGGAATCGGCAGCCCGGGGGCGGATGCAGCGCACTCGGCAGCTCGCCCTGCAGCACAATCCGGCTGCGCTTTGCCTTCGGTTTAGGCACCGGGATCGCCGACAACAGCGCGCGGCTGTAAGGATGGCGCGGCGCAGCGAACAGCGCCTGCGCATCCGCGGTCTCGACGATGGTGCCGAGATTCATCACGGCGACACGGTCGGCGATGTGCTTCACAACCGCGAGATCATGCGACACGAAGACGTAGGCGAGCTTCAGGCGATCCTGCAGGTCGCGCAGCAGGTTCAGGATCTGCGAGCGGATCGAGACGTCGAGTGCCGACACCGGCTCGTCGCAGATCATCAGCTTCGGCTCGACCGCGAGCGCCCGCGCAATCGCGATGCGCTGGCGCTGGCCGCCGGAGAATTCATGCGGATAGCGGCGCGCGAAGCGTGGCTCGAGGCCGACCAGGCGCAGCAGCTCCTCGACCCGCTCGCGGCGGCGCGCCGCTGGTACCAGATCGTGCAGCGCCAGCGGCTCGGTCAGGATCTGGCTCACCGTCATGCGCGGGTTGAGCGAGGCGTAGGGGTCCTGGAAGATCAGCTGCGCGTCGCGGCGGAACGCGCGCAACTGCTCGGCATTGAGCGCGCCGAGGTCGCGGCCCTCGAAGCTGATGCGTCCGGCATCCGGCTCGATCAGCCGCAGCACCAGGCGGCTGACGGTGGATTTGCCGCAGCCGGATTCGCCGACCAGTGCCAGCGTCTTGCCGGCCTCGACCGTGAAGCTGACGCCGTCGACCGCCTTTACATGGGCGGTCGGCCGGCCGAACACCGACCGTTCCGCGACGAAATGCTTCACCAGCCCTTCGACCTCGAGCAGCACGGTCATGACACCAGCTGCTCCAACGGCGCCCTGATGCAGCGCGAGGCGTGGGTCGCGCTCAGCATCGCGAGCGGCGGCGGCGACTTGGTGCAGGCATTCTCCACGAACGGGCAGCGCGCGGCAAAGCGACAGCCCGCGGGCGGGTTCGCCATGTTCGGCACCATGCCCTCGATGGTGGCGAGATGGCTGGTGCGGCGGTCGAGCCGCGGGATCGAGCCGAGCAGGCCGACCGTGTAGGGATGCTGGGGATTGGCGAACAGCTCGTCGACCGGCGCGCGCTCGACGATCTCGCCGGCATACATCACCGCGACTTCGTCGCAGACTTCGGCCACGACACCGAGATCGTGGGTGATCAGGATGATCGCGGCGCGGCTCGCGGCCTTCAGCTCGCGCATCAGATCGAGGATCTGCGCCTGCAGCGTGACGTCGAGCGCGGTGGTCGGCTCGTCGGCGATCAGGAGCTGCGGATCGCAGGCCAGCGCCATCGCGATCATCACGCGCTGGCGCATGCCGCCGGACAGTTTGTGCGGGAACTCGTCGATGCGTTTCTCGGGCGAGGGGATATGCACGCGGCGGAGCAGCTCGATGGTGCGTTCGCGCGCCGCGCGCCGCGAGCCGCCGCGGTGGCGCAAGATGGTCTCGGCGATCTGGTCGCCGATGGTGAAGCTCGGGTTGAGCGAGGTCATCGGCTCCTGGAAGATCATCGCGAGACGATTGCCGCGCAGGTCGCGCAACGTCGCGTCCGGCACGTCGAGCAGGTCGAAGCCGTCGAAGCGGATCGCGCCGGAGACTTCGGCGGATTGTTTCGGCAACAACCCCATGATTGCAAGCGAGGTCACGCTCTTGCCGCAGCCGGACTCGCCGACCAGGCCGAGCGTGGCGCCGTTGGCGACGGAAAGATCCACGCTGTCGACGGCATGCGTCACGCGACCGTCGTCGCCGTGGAAGGCGACGCGCAGGCCCTCGATCTCGATCAGCGGACCTGCCGTCATTCGCGGCTCGCAGTTGCCGCTGCGATACCGGCGTCGATCTTGGCGCGGTCGCTGGTTCCACCCGGATTGCTCCGGGTCGGCATGAAGTTCCGGAACGGCACCCAGTGCTCGCGGCTGACCGCTTCCAGCCGCTCCAGCTCGCGCAAGGGATCGGCGTGGTCGTCGACCCGCAGGTCGAGCAGCGGCCATTCCTCTGCGCCGTGGATCAGGAGTGCCGCCGATTGCTTGCCGCGCTTGTCGCCGCCCGCCGCTTCGCCGGCGAACATCGCCGTGATCAGCCGCTCGGCGAACGGAAGCCTTTCGTTTGCAGAATACACACGCGCGGTCTCGTCAAGCACTGCGGGGCCGGCCAGCATGTTGCCGGCGATCGAGAAGCCGTCGCCCGCGATGTGGCCAAACCAGTCGATGCAGTCCTTGCCGGAATGTGCGGCGATGCGCCCCTTGCTGTCCATGACATGCACCTGCCGGCTCTCGCGGCCGCCGTCGGTCGCAAGCAGCGCCGCGATCACCTCATGCGGGCTCTTGCCCTCGCGCAGCAGCGCGAGACCGTCGATGCCGTAATAGGGATTGACCAGCGCCTGCGTCGCGACGGCGCCGATCCCGGGCGCCATGTGCGGCACCAGCGCGCCAACCGCGAAGAACCGGGTCGCGACGGCGATGCCGAGCTGGCCGGTGGCGCTGTCGCGGGCGATGATCGACCAGGTCATCCCAAACCCCTAGCGGCCGGCCGCATAACCTTGCATGCCGCGCGGGTTGGCCGCGGCGCGGCGGCGTGGGCCGACCTTCGAGGCCGCAGTGAGGCGGCCTTCCGACCAATCGGGGCCAATCTCCACCACATGGCCGCGGCGTTTCAATTCGTCGACGGTCGATTTCGGCACGCGATTTTCCAGCACCAGCACGCCGGGCCGCGAAGTGCGCGGCCAGAACGAGATCGGGAAATGCTCGGAGTGCCAGGCCGGCGCATCGATCGCCTCCTGCAGATTGAGTTTGGCGTGGACGTGGCGCAGGAAGAACTGCGTGATCCACTGGTCTTGCTGGTCGCCGCCGGGCGAGCCCCAGGAGAGATACGGCTCGCCGTCGCGCAGCGCCATGGTCGGTGACAGCGTGGTGCGGGGCCGCTTGCCCGGCGCGAGCGCGGCAGGGTGGTTCTCCTCCAGCCAGAACATCTGGGCGCGGCTGCCGAGGCAGAATCCGATCTCGGGAATCACGGGCGAGGATTGCAGCCAGCCGCCGGACGGTGTCGCCGAGATCATGTTGCCGGCCTTGTCGATGATGTCGAAATGCACGGTGTCGCCGCGCACCTCGCCGAACCGGCCGACCGTCGGCTCGCCCGCGCCCATGGCGCCGACGGCCTCGCGATGCCCCTCGGCGCGCCGCAATTTCACGACGCCGCCGAAACCTTCGAGCGAGCCGGGGCGGAAATCGAGCGAGGCATGCTCCTTCGAGATCAGCTTGCGCCGTTCGTTGTTATAGGCATCGGACAGCAGCGTTTCGATCGGGATATCGGTGAACTTGGGATCGCCATAGAATGTCTCGCGATCGGCATAAGCGAGCTTGGCGGCTTCGATCTGCAGATGGATGAAGTCGGCGCCAGCCGGATCGAGCCCGTCGAGCTCAAATCCCTTGAGTAGCGCGAGCTGCTGCAGCATCACCGGACCCTGGCTCCAAACGCCGCACTTCTGCACGGTGTAACGGCCGTAATCGTAGGTCACCGGCGCCTCGATGGTCGGCTGCCAGCGCGCCATGTCGTCGGCCGACAGCACGCCGCGATGCGGCGAGCCGGAGACGTCCATCACCTCCTGGGTGCGGCAGAACTTTTCGATCGCCTCGGCGACGAAGCCCTTCGACCAGGCCTGCCGCGCGCGCTCGATCTGCGCGACACGGTCGTGGCCTGCGCTCTCGGCCTCCTCAAGGATGCGTGTGTAGGTCTCGGCGAGCTTCTTGTTGGTGAAGATGGTGCCGGGCTTCGGCACCTCGCCGTTCGGCAAGTACACGTCGGCTGACGTGGTCCAGTATTTCCGGAACAGCTGCTCGACGGTCTGGATGGTCGCGGATGCACGCTCGACCAGCGGATAGCCGTCGCGGGCATAAGCGATCGCGGGCTCCAGCACGTCGCGAAGTTTCATCGTGCCATAGTCGCGCAGCAGCAGCATCCAGGTTTCGAACGTACCGGGCACGCAGGCGGCGAGCAGGCCGGTGCCGGGCACCATATCGAGGCCCTCGCTACGGTAGTGCGCGATGGTTGCCTTCGCCGGCGCCGGGCCCTGGCCGCAGATCACTTCGGCTTTGCCGCGCTTGACGTCGTGCACGATAACAGGCACGTCGCCGCCGGGCCCGTTCAAATGCGGTTCGACGACCTGCAGCGTGAAGGCGGTCGCGACCCCCGCATCAAAGGCGTTGCCGCCTTTCTCCAGCGCCGCCATGCCGACCGCGGTGGCGATCCAGTGCGTCGAGGTGACGACGCCGAAAGTGCCTTCGATCTCGGGCCTTGTAGTGAACGGATCGGGGTTGACGTTGCTCATGACGATTGACCGTTTGGCGGCTTGTTGGGTTTCTTGTGCGCGCGCACTTGATCACAGGCGAGCTGGTATGCCAACCGCTTGGTAGACATGGCCGCTCCCATCCGCGTGATCATGCCGGAACGGCGGCGGTGGCATTGTTGACGGCGTGGCAGGCGACGCCATCGATCAGTTCCGGCGTCCTCTCACGGCAGAGATCGAAGGCGAGGGGACAGCGCGGGTTGAACGAGCAACCCGGCGGTGGATCGATCGGGTTGGGAATCTCGCCCTTGACGGGGATGCGCTGGCGCCCGGACATCGCAAGATCGGGAACCGCGCCGAGCAGCATCCTGGTGTAGGGCATAAGCGGGGTCTCGAACAGTTTTCGGCCCTCGGCGATCTCGACGATGCGGCCGAGATACATCACGCCGATCCGGCTCGCCATATGACGGACCACCGCGAGATTGTGACTGATGAAGAGATAGGTCAGGCCGAACTTGTCCTGCAAATCGCGCATCAGATTGAGGATCTGTGCCTGCACGGAGACGTCGAGCGCCGAGGTCGGCTCGTCGCAGACGATGAACTCGGCCTCCG
The DNA here is from genome assembly GCF_000426785.1 of Bradyrhizobium sp. th-b2. NCBI lineage: Bacteria > Pseudomonadati > Pseudomonadota > Alphaproteobacteria > Hyphomicrobiales > Nitrobacteraceae > Bradyrhizobium > Bradyrhizobium sp. th-b2. The sequence continues at coordinate 95,071 of NZ_AUGA01000002.1, read as the reverse complement.
ACGCCAGCGCGCGGGCGATCGCGATGCGCTGGCGCTGGCCGCCGGAAAATTCGTGCGGGAATTTTTGGCCGTCGTCGGGGTGCAGGCCGACCAGCGAGAGCAATTCGCCGACCCGGGCCTTGATGTCGCGCTCGCCCTGGATCAGGTCGAAGGCGCGGATCGGCTCGGCGACGATGGCGGCGACCCGGTAACGCGGATTGAGGCTCGCATAGGGGTCCTGAAAAACCATCTGGATGCGCCGGCGCAGCCGACGGCGCGCCTGGGCCTGCCGCGGATCGGTCATCGAGACGCCGTCGATAATGACTTCGCCCGAACTCGGCGGCAGCAGGCCGACAACCATGCGCGCAACCGTAGTCTTGCCGGAGCCGGACTCGCCGACCAGCGCAAACGTCTCGCCGCGCTTGATGTCGAAGCTGACGCCGTCGACGGCCTTCAGGAATTCGAGATGACCACCCTCGATCACGCGATTGAGCCACGGCTTCGAGACGTCGAAGACACGGCGCAGGTTCTTGACCTCGATCAGCGCCGTGCTCATGCCGCCGTCTCCTTGGCGGGCTCGAACAGATGGCAGGCGACGGATTGTGTGCCTTGGCGGATCGGCTCGGGCCGCTCGACGCGGCAGCGATCGAAGGCAAACGCACAGCGCGGATTGAATGGGCAGCCCGGCGGGATCGCCGACAACCGCGGCATCGAGCCGGGAATCTGCACCAGCCGCTTGTCCTCGCCCGCGAGCGTCGGGATCGCGCCCATCAGGCCCTTGGCGTAGGGATGCAGCGGATTGCGCACCACCTCCTGCACCGGGCCGATCTCGGCGATGCGGCCGGAATACATCACCGCGACGCGGTCGCAGGTCTCGGCGATCACGCCCATGTCGTGGGTCACCAGCATCACGGCGGTGCCATGGTCGCGGCCGAGCCGCTTGATCAGCGCGATGATCTGCGCCTGCACGGAAACATCGAGTGCGGTGGTCGGCTCGTCGGCGATGATCAGCTCGGGCTCGGCGCAGATCGCCAGCGCAATGACGACGCGCTGGCGCATGCCGCCGGAGAATTCGTGCGGGTAGCCGTCGATGCGCTTCTCCGGCGCGGGAATGCCGACCTCGGCCAATAGATCGATGGCGCGCTTGCGCGCGGCGCTTTCGGTGAGATTGCTGTGGGTGCGGATGGTCTCGATGATCTGGTCGCCGATCCGGTAGAGCGGATTGAGGCTGGTCAGCGGATCCTGGAAGATCATGCCGATCCGCTTGCCCCTGACGCGGCGGATCTCCTCCGGCGGAAGATGGTCGATCCTTGTGCCCGACAGCTCGATCTCGCCAGCGGAGATGCGGCCGGGCGGATCGATCAGCCCGATCACCGCCAGGCCCGTGACCGATTTGCCGGCGCCGGATTCGCCGACCACGCCAAGCACCTCGCCCTTGGCGATGTCGAACGACACGCCGTTGATGGCGCGCAACGTCGCGCGGCGGGTGACGAATTCCACCTCGAGGTTGCGTACGGAGAGGACAGGTTTGCTCATCGGAGCTTCGGATTGAGGGCGTCGCGCAGCCAGTCGCCGACGAGGTTGATGGAGAGGATCAGGCCTGCCAGCGCAATGCCCGGGAAGGCGACGATCCACCATTCGCCGGCAAACAAATAGTTGTTGCCGATCCGGATCAGGGTGCCGAGCGAGGGCATGGTATCGGGCATGCCGGCGCCGAGGAATGACAGCGTCGCCTCGGTGATGATCGCGAGCGCCAGATTGATAGTGGCGATGACGAGGATGGGACCCATCGTGTTCGGCAGCACGTGCCGCAGCATGATCGTCGGCGCCGGCAGCCCGATCAGCTGCGCCGCCGCTACATAATCCCTGTTCTTCTCGACCATCACCGAACCGCGCACGGTGCGGGCATATTGCACCCAGAAACTGAGTCCGATCGCGATGATCAGCACGCCGAGCGTGCTCATCTCGTCGAGCCGGTTGCCGAGCAGCGATTTGGCGACGCCATTGACCAACAGCGCGATCAGGATCGCCGGGAAGGTGAGCTGCACGTCGGCGATCCGCATGATCACACTGTCGACCGCGCCGCCGAAATATCCGGCGACCAGCCCGAGCGCGATGCCGAGCGCGCCGGCGAAGATCACGCCGGCTATGCCGACCGCAAGCGAGATGCGCAGGCCGTAGAGGATCGCCGAGAGCACGTCGCGGCCCTGCTCGTCGGTGCCCAGCAGGAACGGGCTCTGACCGTCGGCGGTCCACAGCGGCGCGATTCGCGAGTTGATCAGCTGCAGCTGCGCCGGATCGAACGGGTTCTGCACCGCCAGCGACGACGCGAAGAGCGCCAGCAGGAAGAACAGCAGCGTGATCACGGCGGCGACCATCGTCAGCCGGGAACGGCGGAACGAATAGAAGATGTCGCTGTCAAGCGCGCGCCTGAACCAGCCGGCAGGTACGTGCGCCTGGTCTTCGGAGCGATGGGGGACGACGGCGTCGGACATCGGTCAGCCTCTCACGCCGCACGGCCGACAGTCGACCGCAAGCGCGGATCGACCACGGTATAGAGGATGTCGACCACGAGATTGATGGTGACGAAGATCAGTGAGACCATCAACAGATACGCAGCCATGATCGGGATATCGACATTTTGCACGGCCTGCACGAACAGAAGTCCCATGCCCGGCCATTGGAACACGGTTTCGGTGATGATCGAGAAAGCAATAACCGAGCCAAACTGCAGGCCGGCGACCGTGATCACCGGGACCAGGGTATTCTTGAGCGCATGGCCGAAATGGATCGCGCGCGTGGTCAGACCGCGGGCGCGGGCGAAGCGGATATAGTCGGTCCGCAGCACTTCCAGCATTTCGGCGCGCACCAGCCGCATGATCAGGGTCATCTGGAACAGCCCGAGCGTGATCGACGGCATGATCAGCGCTTTCAGGCCGGAAACGGTCAGCAGCCCGGTGGTCCACCAGCCGAGCTTCACCACCTCGCCGCGGCCGAAGGAGGGCAGCCAGCCCAGCGTCACAGCGAACAGATAGATCAGCAGGATGCCGATCAGGAAGGTCGGCAGTGAAATGCCAATCAGCGATATCGCCTGGAATAATTTGGCGAGCACGGTGTCACGGCGCAGCGCCGAATAGACCCCCATCAGGATGCCGGCGATCATGGCGAACAGCGTCGCGCAGATCGCAAGCTCCAGCGTCGCCGGCAGCCGCTCCGCCAGCAGTGAGGAGACCGGCAGGCGGAACTGGTAGGACACGCCGAACTTGAACTGCACGGCATTGATGAAGTAGCGGCCGAACTGCACCAGCACGGGGTCGTCGAGGCCGAGCGATTGCCGGATCTCGGCGCGCTGCGCGGCCGAGGTGTCGATCGAGACGATCTGGTTCACCGGGTCGCCGGCAAAGCGGAACATCGAGAACGCAATGACGCCCACGGCGAGCATGACGCCGATCGCCTGCAGCACGCGGCGAAGAGTGAAAGCCAGCATCTCTACCTTTCACTGCTCTTGGCACTTGTCAGCACACTTGGCACGCGGCATTGCGCGCCCGGAAAGCAAGAGGTCCCGGAAGCAGGGGCTTCCGGGACCCAATTCGCCAAAACCACTATTCACCCTGTTTGGTCGCCCAGTAAAGCAGGACCTGGTTGTCCGCACGCTGGGTCAGCTTGACCTTTTTGGATACGCCCCATGCCAGCGACTGCTGGTGCAGCGGGATGTAGCCGTAGTCCTTGATGACGATCTCGTAGGCCTGCTTGATCAGCTGGTTGCGCTTGGCATCGTCGGGCTCGACCAGAACCTTGTCGGTCAGCGCGTCGACCTCCTTGCTGCAATAGCCGCCCAGATTGGCTTCACCCCTTGTGGAATCCTTCGGGTCGGGGCGGCAGCCGAAAATATCGTGCAGCACGTTGTGGGAATCCGAGGTCGCCGGCGTCCAGCCCAGCATGAATAACGAGGTCTGGTAGCCGCCGGGCTTCAGCACCTTGGCGAAATACTGCGCCTTCGGCTGCGCCAGCAGGTTCACCTTGATGCCGATGCGCGCCAGCATGCCGACCACCGCCTGGCAGATCGCGGCGTCGTTGACGTAGCGGTCGTTCGGGCAATCCATCGTGACTTCGAAGCCGTTCGGATAGCCGGCGTCGGCCAGCAGCTTCTTGGCGCCGTCCGGATCGAGCTTGGGCCGGGTGAACTCCTTCGACAGCGGATAGAGCTCGGGCGCGATCATCAGCGTCGAGGGGGTCGACATGCCGCGCATGACGCGGGTCTTGATCAGGTCGACGTCGATCGTCTTGTAGAAGGCCTCGCGGACGCGGATGTCCTTGAACGGGTTCTTGCCCTTGATGTTGGAGAACAGCAGCTCATCGCGCGCCATGTCCATGCCGATGAAGATGGTGCGGATCTCCGGCCCGGTCAGGACGGTTGCGGTGCCGCTCGAATTGACCCGCTGGATGTCCTGGATCGGAACCGGCTCGATGACGTCGACTTCGCCCGAGAGCAGCGCGGCGACGCGGGTGGCGTCGGATGCGATCGGGGTGAAGATAATTTCCTTGAGATTGTGCTCCGGCTTGCGCCAGTAGTCCGGGTAGACCTTGAAGACGGTCTTGACGCCGGGCTGGTGGCTCTCGATCGTGAAGGGGCCAGTGCCGTTCTCGTGCAGCGTCGCGTAGCTCGGCGTGGTCGCGGAGGCCGGCGTCGGTGCGACGGTGTTGTTCTCCTCGCACCATTTCTTGTCCATGATGTACCAGCCATCCCACTGCGCGGTCAGGATGGGATTGGGCGAGTCCAGCGTCACGTCGACCGTGTAGTCGTCGACCTTGGTGAACTTGGCGTCGGCCGGGACGTTGCTGAGGAAGTTGGAGCCCTTGGCGCGGACGCGTTCGGCGGAGAACAGCACGTCGTCGGCGGTGAAGGGGTCGCCATTGTGGAATTTCACGCCCTTGCGCAGATGAAAGCGCCATTGAGTCGGGCTCAGCGCCTCCCAGCTTTCCGCCAGTGCCGGAATGATCTTCAGGTCCTTGTCGCGCGCAACCAGTCCCTCATAGACATGGCCATGATGCGCGATCGTCGTGGTTTCCTTCAGTGTGTAGGGATCCAGTGACTTGAGCTCGCCCTGGTTGGCATATTTCAACGTCTGGGCCGATGCCGGCAAAGCAAAGGCAACGAGTGCGACGGCAGCCGCCGCAAACAAACTCCAACGTACCGACATGTGATCCCGCGTCCCCGTTATTGTCCGCCGGCTGCTTTGTCCGGCTGTATTATTGGCCATGTTGCCAGAGTTTGCAGGCCACGCAAGCGCGATTTCCCAAAGGGTTAACCGGTTTGCGCGGGTGCAGCGCAATGAACAGGATGTGAGAGTAGGCGGTTGGTGCGAACGCCTGACATTCGACTTTCGGACTGCCACTTGTCGGTCATGGCATTGATCGCCGGCGAGCGCCGTTCTTGCCGGTCGCTCCAAGACAGTTTGGTTGACCATAACGGATGATTGAGGCCGACTGCACCTTTGGGCAGGTACGGCTCGCTTGCGCGACGCACCGAGTCCCGGCGATACTGAGGCGGGCCAGGCGCATTGAGGAGGCGGATATGAAAGTCAACGTCGAGATAGATTGTACGCCCCTTGAAGCGCGGCAGTTCTTCGGCCTGCCGGATGTGGCGCCGATGCAGAACGCGGTGATGGACAAGCTGCAGCAGCAGATGCTGTCGAACATCGACAAGATTTCACCGGAATCGCTGATGCAGAGCTGGTTCACCTTCGATCCCAAGCTCGCGGAGCGCTTCCAGGATATGTTCGTGGCGATGGCCGGCTTCGGCGGCACGGCCAAGAAGAAGTCGTGACTGACATGGACAGGAGCGTCGATGGGACCGGACGCCGGCTGCGTGCGCCAAGCCTGTTCCTGATGCTGGCGGAGGGGCGCGGCGTGCTCGAGCTCAATTCGAGCCTGCTGCTCTCGCCGCTGCTGATGCAGGCGCCGAAGGGCGACGGTCATCCGGTGCTGGCGCTGCCGGGCTTCCTCGCCAGCGACCTTTCGATGGCGCCGATGCGGCGCTATTTGAAGGAGCTCGGCTACGACGCCTACGCCTGGAACATGGGCCGCAATTTCGGCGGCATCGCCTCCAGGCGCGATGCGCTGCGCGACCTCCTGAAGCGGATTCACGAGGCTTCCGGGCGCAAGGTCTCGATCATCGGCTGGAGCCTCGGCGGCGTCTACGCACGCGACCTGGCGTCGCAGATGCCGGAGCTGGTGCGTTCCATCATCACGTTGGGCAGCCCGTTCGCCGACGACATCCGCGCCACCAATGCGACACGGCTCTATGAGCTGTTGTCCGGCGAGGGGGTGGACGACATCCCCGAGATCCGCGCCGCGATCGCCGGCGACATGCCGGTGCCGACAACTTCGATCTATTCCCGCACCGACGGCATCGTGAACTGGCGGACCTCGCGGCTGCGGCCTTCGGCCACCGCCGAGAACATCGAGGTGCATTTCGCCAGCCATCTCGGCCTCGGCGTCAACCCCGCGGCCTTGTGGGCGATCGCGAACCGGCTGGCGCAGCCGGAAGGGGAGTTCCGGCATTTTGACCGGTCGGGCCCCTTTGCCATTGCCTACGGGGCGGCAGAACAGGCACTATCCTAAACCAGACGACGAGAAGCGCCGCCAAGGCGCCCGCGTCAATTTGCTCTCGGGAGGAGATCATGAGCGACGCCAAGAAGCTGTCCTCGCTGGACGCATCGTTTCTCTATCTGGAAACGCCGGAAATGCCGATGCATGTCGGCAGCATGGCGATCTTCCGCCTGCCCGACGGCTACAAGGGCGACTTCTTCGAGGAGTTCAAGGCGATGATCGCCTCGCGGCTGCACGTTGCGCCGATCCTCAAGGCGCGCCTGCAGAAGGCGCCGCTCGATATCGATCATCCGTCCTGGGTCGAGGACGACCAGTTCGACATCGACCGCCACATCTTCCGCGCCAGCCTGCCGGCGCCGCGCGACCGCGCCACGCTGGAGCGCATCGTCGGCTGGATGCACGCCAAGCTGTTGAACCGTGCCCGCCCGCTCTGGGAGTTCTACGTCTTCGAGGGCATGAAGGACAACGAGATCGGGCTCTATTCCAAGATGCACCATGCCTGCATCGACGGCGGCGCCGGCGCGGCGCTGACCAGCATGATCTACGACCTGACGCCGGTGCCGCGGCAGATCGAGCCGCCGAGCGCGAAAAAGGTCGCGCAGGAGCCGCGCGACATCGCGGCCAATTTGATCGACGCCTATCAGCAGCTCTGGACCCAGCCGTTCGAGGCGGCCGCCGCCGCGCAGAAGAGCCTGGAGCTGCCGCGCTCGGGCAAGAGCGATCTTGGCTCGATCCTGTTCGACAACGCCATGTTCCAGATCGAGAGCGCGGTGAAGTTTGCCGGCTCGATGCCGACCGTGCTCAAGAGCCTGTCCGACGTCGTCGCCAAGGTCGCCGATCCGAGGTCGCGCGAGAGCCTGCAGGCGATGGCCTCGCCGCCGACCATCCTCAACAAGGCGATCTCGTCCGAGCGCAGCTTTGCCGGCACCTCGATCTCGCTGTCGCGCGCCAAGGCGCTGGCCAAGGCCTCGGGCGGCAAGCTCAACGACGTCGTGCTGGCGCTCGCCTCCGGCGTGGTGCGGCGCTATCTGATCGGCCAGGGCGCGCTGCCGAACAAGTCGCTGACGGCCGGCGTTCCGATCTCGCTGCGCGAGGAGGGCAATGCCGAATCCAACAACCAGGTGTTCGGCATGATCTGCTCGATCGCGACCGACGTCGAGGACCCCAAGAAGCGGCTCGAGACCATCATCGCGCAATCCACCAAGTCCAAGGAGATGTCGCATCCGCTGCGCGCCCTGGTGCCGCAGGTCTCCAACATCTCGCTGCTGGGTGCGCCGATCGTGGTGCAGGTCTTGGCGCTGCTCTACAGCCGTTCCGACCTCTCCAACGTGCTGCCGCCGGCGACCAACATCACGGTGTCGAACGTGCCGGGGCCGCGGCAGACGCTGTACGCCGCGGGCGCCGAGCTGCTGCACATCTTCCCGGTTTCGATCTCGACCCATGGCGTGGCGCTCAACATCACGGTGCAGAGCTATCGCGATCAGCTTGATTTCGGCTTCATTGTCGGTGCCAACATCATTCCTCATGTGCAGGTGATGTGCGACATGCTGCCGCTCGAATTCGATGCACTCGAGGCGGCGTTCGCGCCCCCGCCTGCTGACATCAAGGGCGCAGCCGAATAGGAATTTCACAATGATCGAGATGCCACCGCTGCAGTTCGCCGAGACGAACGGCATCCGCATGGGGTTTTACGAAGCTGGCCCCAAGACCGACACGCCGCCGGTGGTGTTGTGCCATGGCTGGCCCGAACTGGCGTTCTCCTGGCGCCACCAGATCAAGGCGCTGGGCGAGGCCGGCATCCGGGTGATTGCGCCGGACCAGCGCGGCTACGGCGCGACCGACCGGCCGGAGCCGGTCGAAGCCTACGACATGGAGCAGCTGACCGGCGATCTCGTCGGCCTGCTCGATCATCTCAAGATCGACAAGGCGATCTTCGTCGGTCACGACTGGGGCGGCTTTGTCGTCTGGCAGATGCCGCTCAGGCATCCTTCGTGGGTCGCCGGTGTCGTCGGCGTCAACACGCCGCATTGGGACCGTGCGCCGATGGACCCGATCGCGCTGTTCCGCCAGCGCTTCGGCGACCATATGTACATCGTCCAGTTCCAGGATCCGGCGCGCGAGCCCGACCGTATCTTCGGCAGCCGCGTCGAGCAGACTTTCGACGCCTTCATGCGCAAGCCGGTGGCGCGCCCGCCCGGGACGCCGGAGGAACAGCCGATCGCCGGCGTCGGGGCGTCGGCCCGACTTAATCTGGCGTTTCCGCAGATGATCGCGAACTACGACGCCAAGCACGACCCGCGCACGCCGATCCTGTCGGCGGACGAGAAGAAAGTGTTCGTCGACACGTTCTCGAAAACCGGCTTCACCGGAGGCATCAACTGGTACCGCAATTTCACCCGCAATTGGGAACGCTCGGCTGGGCTGGACCATCATGTGCGGGTGCCGTCGCTGATGATCATGGCGGAGAACGACGCGGTGCTGCCGCCGTCGGCCGCCGACGGCATGGAGCGGCTGGTGCCGGACCTCGAAAAGTATCTGGTCCACGACAGCGGCCATTGGACGCAGCAGGAAAAGCCTGACGAAGTCAGCGCCAAGCTGATTGAGTGGCGTAAGCGAAAATTCGGCTGACGACGAAGTCGTCATTCCGGGGCGATGCGCAGCATCGAACTACGGCGCGCAATTGCGCGCCTGAGAATCTCGAGATTCCCCGATGCGCAATTGCGCGTCTGCGGTCTGGTCCTTCGGACCATCCGGGAATCACGACAGGAGTTCGAGACTAGAGGGGGGCACTTCAAAGATGGCGTCCGGCAACAGACTGAGTCCGATCCCGCATCCGCCGACGAAGCCGGTGGTCGGCAACATGCTGTCGCTGGATTCGACCGCGCCGGTGCAGCATCTGGTGAAGCTCTCCAAGGAGCTCGGGCCGATCTTCTGGCTCGACATGATGGGTTCGCCGATCGTGATCGTCTCTGGCCACGATCTGGTCGACGAGCTCTCCGACGAGAAGCGCTTCGACAAGGCGGTGCGCGGCTCGCTGCGCCGCGTGCGCGCGGTCGGCGGCGACGGGCTGTTCACCGCCGACACCAAGGAGCCGAACTGGAGCAAGGCGCACAACATCCTGATGCAGCCGTTCGGTAACCGCGCCATGCAGTCGTACCACCCCAGCATGGTCGATATCGCCGAGCAGCTGGTCAAGAAATGGGAGCGCCTCAACGCCGACGAGGAGATCGAGGTCGTCCACGACATGACGGCGCTGACCCTCGACACGATCGGGCTCTGCGGCTTCGACTACCGCTTCAATTCGTTCTACCGCCGCGACTACCACCCTTTCGTGGAATCGCTGGTGCGCTCGCTCGAGACCATCATGATGACCCGCGGCCTGCCGCTCGAGGGTCTGTGGATGCAGAAGCGGCGCAAGACGCTCACTGACGACGTCGGCTTCATGAACAAGATGGTCGACGAGATCATTGCCGAGCGGCGCGGCAATGCCGACGTGACCAGTGACAAGAAAGACATGCTGGCCGCGATGATGACCGGCGTCGACCGGGCAACTGGCGAGCAGCTCGACGACGTCAACATCCGCTACCAGATCAACACCTTCCTGATCGCCGGCCACGAGACCACCAGCGGCCTGTTGTCGTGCACGATCTATGCGCTGATGAAGCATCCCGAGGTGCTGAAGAAGGCCTATGAGGAGGTCGACCGCGTCCTCGGTCCCGACCTCGATGCGAGGCCGACCTATCAGCAGGTCACGCAGCTCACCTACATCACGCAATGCCTGAAGGAGGCGCTGCGGCTGTGGCCGCCGGCGCCGGCCTACGGCATCGCGCCCCTCAGCGACGAGACCATCGGCGGAAAGTACAAATTAAAGAAGAACACTTTCATCACCGTGCTGGTGATGGCGCTGCATCGCGACCCCTCGGTCTGGGGAGCGAAACCCGACGTGTTCGATCCGGAGAATTTCAGCCGCGAGGCGGAGGCCAAGCGTCCGATCAACGCCTGGAAGCCGTTCGGCAACGGCCAGCGCGCCTGCATCGGCCGCGGCTTTGCCATGCACGAGGCGGCGCTCGCAATCGGCATGATCCTGCAACGCTTCAAGCTGCTCGACGTGCATCGCTACCAAATGCATCTGAAGGAGACGCTGACGGTCAAGCCCGACGGCTTCAGGATCAAGGTACGGTCACGCGACGACAAGGATCGCGGCGCGTTCGCCGGCAGCACGGGCGCGGTTGCGGCTGCGCCGAAGACGCCGCGCGCGCCGACCACGCGCCCCGGCCACAACACGCCGATGCTGGTGCTCTACGGCTCCAACCTCGGCTCGGCCGAGGAGCTGGCGACCCGCATGGCGGATCTGTCCGAGATCAATGGTTTCGCAGTGCGTCTCGGGCCGCTGGATGATTATGTCGGCAAGCTGCCGGAGGAGGGCGGCGTCCTGATCATCTGCGCCTCTTACAATGGGGCGGCGCCCGACAATGCCACGCAATTCGTCAAATGGCTCGAAAGCGATCTGCCGAAGGACGCCTTCGCGAAGGTGCGCTATGCGGTGTTCGGCTGCGGCAACAGCGATTGGGCCGCAACCTACCAGTCGGTGCCGCGCTTCATCGACGAGCAATTGACCAGGCATGGCGCGCGCGCCGTCTATCCGCGCGGCGAGGGCGATGCGCGCAGCGATCTCGATGGCCAGTTCCAGAAATGGTTCCCGGAGGCGGCGAAGGTCGCGACCAAGGAATTCGGCATCGACTGGAATTTCACCCGCACCGCCGAGGACGAGCCGCTTTATGCGATCGAGCCGGTGGCGCAGGGCGCGGTCAACACCATCGTGACGCAGGGCGGCGCGGTGCCAATGAAGGTGCTTGCCAACAACGAGCTGCAGAACAAGGAGGGCGCCCATCCGTCGGAGCGCTCGACCCGGCACATCGAGGTCGAGCTGCCGGCCAATCTCAGATATCGCGTCGGCGATCATCTCAGCGTGGTGCCGCGCAACGACCCGACCCTGGTCGATTCCGTGGCGCGCCGGTTCGGCTTCCTGCCGGCCGACCAGATCCGCCTGCAGGTGTCGGAAGGCCGCCGCGCGCAACTGCCGGTCGGCAACGCGGTGTCGGTTGGGCGGCTGCTCACCGAGTTCGTCGAGCTGCAGCAGGTCGCGACCCGCAAGCAGATCCAGATCATGACGGAGCACACCCGCTGCCCGGTGACCAAGCCGAAGCTGATGGCCTATGTCGGTGACGATGAGGCCTCGGCCGGGCGCTACCGCACCGAGGTGCTGTCCAAGCGCAAATCGGTGTTCGACCTGGTCGAGGAATATCCGGCCTGCGAGCTGCCGTTCCATCTTTACCTTGAGATGCTGTCGCTGCTGGCGCCGCGCTACTACTCGATCTCGTCGTCTCCGGCCGGCGAGGCACAGCGCTGCAGCGTCACGGTGGGCGTGGTGGAAGCCCCCGCAAGCTCAGGCCGGGGCATCTACAAGGGCGTCTGCTCGAACTACCTGGCGCGCCGCCGCGCCGGCGACACCGTCCACGCCACCATCAAGGAAACCAAAGCCGGCTTCCGCCTGCCCGATGACAACGGCGTGCCGATCATCATGATCGGGCCGGGCACGGGCTTGGCCCCGTTCCGCGGCTTCCTGCAGGAGCGCGCCGCGCGCAAGTCGCATGGCGCGACGCTGGGCCCTGCGATGCTGTTCTTCGGCTGCCGCCATCCGGAGCAGGATTTCATCTATGGAGATGAGCTGAAGGCTTTTGCAGCCGACGGCGTCGGCGAACTCTACACCGCTTTCTCGCGTGCCGATGGGCCGAAGACCTATGTGCAGCATCTCGTCGCCGCGCAGAAGGATCGGGTCTGGGAGCTGATCGAGAAGGGCGCAATCGTCTATGTCTGCGGCGACGGCAGCAAGATGGAGCCCGACGTCAAGGCGACCCTGATGTCGATCTATCGCGAGCGCGCCGGCGCCGACGCCGATGCCGCTGCGCGCTGGATCGAGGAGATGGGCACCAGGAACCGTTACGTGCTGGACGTCTGGGCCGGCGGCTAGCCTCGGCGCCGGGGACGACGGTGATGCGGTTGAGGGTGGGTTTCTTCCCCATCGTCGTCCCGGCGAAAGCCGGGACCCATAACCACGGGGTTGAGTCGTTGAAGAGGGCTGTGGCCCCAGCGGTGCGCAACAATTACCTTCGGTGGTTATGGGTCCTGCTCCCGTGCGCAATTGCGCACTAGGCAGGGACGACACCGAGTTTGTTGCGCCACTCGTGAGTCACATTCTCTGGGCGCTAGCTTCGCCCGCCCTGACGCCCATGTTACAAGCCGCCGCATGATTCCATGGGAAAAGATCGATACCGCGCGCATTCCCGGCACCGAAGGCGAATTGCGTCTGATGCGGCGCGGCCGCGAATTCTCGATCATGCTCGGCACCAACGAGCTGATGAACAGCCGCCTGTCGGGCTCGGAAGCCGCACTGGCGACGCTTGCTGCGAAGAAGATCGAGAAGACCGCGAAGCCGCATTTTCTCATCGGCGGGCTCGGCATGGGCTTTACGCTGCGGGCGGCGCTCGCCGTGCTCGGACCCGAAGCGCAGATCATGGTGGCCGAACTGGTGCCAGCAGTCGTTGCCTGGGCGAGGGGCCCGATGGCGGAGATCTTCGGCGACAGCCTGAACGATCCGCGCGTCAGCATTCAGGAGGTTGACGTTGCCGATGTGATCGAGCGCCACCCGGGCACCTTCGATGCCATTCTCCTCGATGTCGATAACGGGCCCGAGGGCCTGACCCGCGAGGCCAATGACGCGCTGTATGGTGTCTCCGGACTCAAGGTCGCGCACACCGCGTTGCGGCGCGGCGGCGTGCTCGCGGTCTGGTCATCAGGGCCGAATGCCAAATTCCCGAAATCCCTGTCCCGGGCCGGGTTCGCCGTCAACGAGATCGCCGTGCGCGCCACCGGCCGAGGCCGCGGCGTACGCCACGTGATCTGGATCGCAGTCAAGCAATAGCAGGCGTCGCTATTGCGACGCAGCAAGGCTGCCGGGGCTCCCCGTTCGGTTCGATTGTATTGAAAATCAAGGGCTGTTGGGCTTCACTCGACGGCACCGAAGCCTCGAGCCCTTGGTCTGTCGGATGCAGGCGACGTCGAATTTTGGGGTGCAGGAGACGCACGGGATCCTGAACCGCTTCCAGGCCGAATTCCGCGGCTCGAGCGAGGGGCTCGGCTGGTCGTCCGCGTATGCCTCGGTCCAGCGTGAACGGCCGTTTGACGGGCACTTCCACGCGCTATCCGACAATCTGATGGTGCTGCATCGGGGCGGCCCCGTCGACATCACCTATGTGATGGACGGCAAGTCGGTCGCCCGACAGATTCCGCGCGGCGGCGTGTTCTTCCTGCCGGCGGGACATGCCTGCAACGTCGTCCTGCGTGAAGCGCTGGAATCCACCCACATCTATCTGCGGTCCGACCTGTTCGCGGGCCGGGACGGGGCCCCCAGCCTGATCGGCGGGCTCGCGCCGATGCTCGGTGATCAGGATGCCGTGCTGGAGCATCTCGCTGCGGCGATCGGCGACACCATCACCAGCAGCCTGCCGGCCTCGTCGCTGTTCGTCGATCCGATCGCGCAGGCGATCGCCAACCGCTTTGTTGCGATCAATTTCCACAAGCCGAGCGTGGAGGCCGGCAAGCATCCGAACCTGCTCAGCAACAGGCAGATGGCGCGGATCCGCGAATTCGTCGACACCAATCTCGAGACCGATATCCGGCTCGACCAGCTGGCGGAGCTTTGCGGCCGCAGCACCGAATATTTCGTGCGCCTGTTCAAGGCGACCAGCGGCATCTCGCCCTACCAATATGTGATCAATCTGCGCATCGAGCGCGCCAGGGCGTTGCTCGCCGACGAGACGCAGAGCCTGGCCGACATCGCGCTGGCCTGCGGCTTCTCCCACCAGGAGCATTTTACGCGCATGTTCCGCCGCTTCACCGGCGTGACGCCGGGACGATACCGGCGCAGCCATTAGGGCGTGTACTCATAAATCTGGTACGCGCGTGCGCGGGATAGCGAGGTCCGAGGTGCCCTCAAAAGTAGACATCGACGATGCCTAAGTGAATGTCTGCAAAGGGCCAGAAGGACACGCAGTCCTGCGTTGATCCATGTCAAAGTATGAGCGGTTGCGACGTCTGATCTTTTCTACGTGCTGCGCATATTGCGTATCAATTGATGAGGGTCCCCATGCGAAAAAAATGCGATTTTCAAAAAACCGCGACCGATGGCATCCACGCGGGACGAGACCACACCGACCCGATGCTCAGCCGTCGTGCCGTAGCTCTGGGCGGGCTCGGGCTGGCCGCTGCGCTCATTCCCTTGCCGGGCCGGGCATGGGACGGCCCGCTGACGGACGTCGTCGAGGGGACCGAGGATTTCGTCGTCGCATCGGATGCCTACATCTTCGGCTATCCGCTCGTGACCATGGAGATGACGCGGCGGGTGATCACCAACGTCGCCAAGCCCGAGGGCACGCGCGGGCCGATGGGTACCCTTATCAAGCTGCGCGAATACCCCAACGCCAGCTTCCGCGACATTACCGCCCCGAATGCCGACACGCTCTACACGACGGCGTTCTTCGATGTCGGCGACGAACCTTGGGTGCTGAGCTCCCCCGACATGAAAGGCCGCTACTTCCTGCTGCCTTTCCTGAGCGGATGGACAGATGTGTTTCAGGTTCCCGGAACCCGGACCACAGGCACGCAAGCCCAGACCTTCTTGATCACGGGTCCCGGCTGGTCGGGCACGGTCCCGGCAGGCATGTCGCAGCTCAGGTCGCCCACCGCCATCGTATGGCTCCTTGGACGCATCTATTGCACCGGCACCTCGCAAGACTATGCCGAGGTGCACGCGTTGCAGGACCAGTTCAAGTTGCAGCCGCTGAGCACTTGGGGCAAGGACTACACCCCGCCGCCAGGCAAAGTCGATCCATCCATCGACATGAAGATGGCAGTGCGCGATCAAGTCAACCGTCTCTCGGCCACTGAGTATTTCACGCTGCTGGCCGATCTGCTGAAAAGAAATCCACCTGCACCGGCAGACGCACCCGCCCTGAAACGGTTCGAGCGGATCGGCCTCGTTGCGGGGCAGAGCTTCGACCCGAAGGCTCTCGACAGCCGTTGGGATAAGCGGCTGCCGCAGCTCTCGTACGATCGGATCATGCTACACTTCCTCAGCAGGGATGGCGAAATTACGCGGCAGAACGGCTGGTCATTCACCACAAAGGCGGGCGTTTATGGCACCAACTACCTCCAGCGAGCATTGATCGCCGCCCTCGGGCTTGGTTGCAACCGGCCGCAGGACGCCATCTATCCGACCTCCATGAAGCCTTCGCTGTTGGAGGATTACGACGGAAAATACAGGTACATCCTGCGCTTCGAAAAAGGGCAGATGCCGCCGGTGAAGGGTTTTTGGTCGCTGACTATGTATGATGAAGGCATGTTCTTCATCGCCAACCCGATCAACCGCTATTCGATGAGCATGAGGACCAACCCCAAATACGAGCCCGACGGTTCGCTCTTGATCTACATCCAGAACGAAAGCCCCGGCTCGGACAAGGAGGCCAACTGGCTTCCGGCTCCGAAGGGAAAGTTTCACCTGATGTTGCGCCTGTACTGGCCGGACGAGAACAATCCCTCGATCATCGATGGGTCATGGGTGATCCCGCCGGTGACCAAGGTAATCTAAGGCTTGGGCGCGCGAGGTGCCGTCTCCTTAGCGGAGGCGGCATCTCGTTGATGGCCCCATCTCCGGCGCATGTCGGTTGTGGGTCACAAGACGACATCCTTGCGGTCGGGCCGCCCTCCGCTCTACCTCTTGAAAGCGGACATCCCGGGTTTATGAGTACGCGCCCTAGCTCCCGGCGATGGCGACTGGGTCAGGCGCGGGCGCATAGCCGGCCCCGTTTCGACGGATGATTTTTCCGGTTTTGTGCAGATTTTCTCCGGTTTCGTGCAGGCCCGCCGCGGCTGCCCGCCGCTAGCATTCTCCCAACAAGACGAGATCGCCGGTTCGCCGGCCCGGGAGGAATGCCATGAGCGTCGCAATGCCCGATGCCGGAGTCGCATCCGCCGCACCCGTTGCGGCAGCCGGTGATGCCGGCCAGGGCGCCTTTGCCTATTGCTCGCAGCAATATCGCGTGGTGTTCGGCGCCGGCACCTCGGCGCGGCTTGGCGAGGAAACCGAGCGCCTTGGCATCAAGCGGGCGCTGGTGCTCACGACCCGCGAGCAGCAGGATCTCGGACGTCAGTTGGGTGCCGGCCTCGGCGATAGACTCGCCGGCCTGTTCGCCGGCGCGCGCATGCATACGCCGGTCGAGGTCACCAACGAAGCGCTTCGCATCGTGGAATCCCACGACATCGACGGGCTGGTCGCAATCGGCGGCGGTTCGACGGTCGGGCTCGGGAAGGCGCTGTCGCTGCGCACCGGGCTGCCGCACATCGCGATGCCGACCACCTATGCCGGCTCGGAGATGACGCCGATCCTCGGTGAGACCACCAACGGCATCAAGACCACACAGCATTCCCAGGATCTGGTGCCAGACGCCGTCATCTACGACGTGGATCTCACCGTCAGCCTGCCGCCGCACATCTCCGCCGCCAGCGGCCTGAACGCGATTGCCCACGCGGTTGAGGCGCTTTATGCGCCCGACGCCAATCCGCTGACCTCGCTGATGGCGGAGGAAGGCATCGCCGCGCTCGCCCGTGCGCTGCCGCGCATCATGACTGCGCCTGCCGATCCTGGCGCGCGGCGCGATGCGCTCTATGGCGCCTGGCTGTGCGGGGTCTGCCTCGGCGCGGTCGGCATGTCGCTGCATCACAAGCTCTGCCATGTGCTGGGCGGCATGTTCGACCTGCCGCACGCCGAAACCCATGCGATCGTGCTGCCGCACGCCGCCGCCTACAACGCAGCCGCCGCGCCGGAGGCGATGAGCCGCGTCGCGCGAGCGCTGCACAGCGCCAACGCACCGCAGGGCCTGTTTGATCTTGCCCGGCAGCTCGCGCTGCCGCGCGCGCTCTCCGACATCGGGATGCCCGAGGGCGGCATCGCTCGCGCCGCGGAGATGGCGGTGCGCAACCCCTATGCCAACCCCAGACCGGTCGATCGCGCCCCGATCGAGCAATTGATCGCGGCAGCCTGGCGCGGCGACGCGCCCGTGCAGCACTGACCTTCACCAGATCAAGGAAACACGATGGCCAATTTCAACGAGCATGATCTCACCGACGAGGTGCTTCGCAGCTTCGCCAACACGCCGAACAAGCGGCTGAAGTTCATCATCGAGGAGACGGTCAAGTCGCTGCACGATCTGGTGCGCCGCACCGAACTCACCTTCGAGGAATGGAATCAGGCAATCGAGTTCCTGACCCGCACCGGCCAGACCTGCACGCCGCTGCGCCAGGAGTTCATCCTGCTCTCCGACGTGCTCGGCGTCTCGATGCTGGTGGACGCCGTCAATCACCGCGAGCGCGAAGGCGCGACCGAGACCACGGTGCTTGGCCCGTTCTATGTCGGCGAGCACCGCGTCACGCCGCACGGCGCCAACATTTCGGAAGGCATCGACGGCGAGGTGATGTTCGTGCAGAGCCGCGTCACCGACCTCGCCGGCAAACCGCTCGCCGGTGCCGAGATCGACGTCTGGCACGCCGACGACGACGGCTTCTACGATTCGCAGAAGGCGGATTATGCGACCCACGGCCCATCGTTGCGCGCACGCTTCGTCACCGATGCCGATGGCCGCTTCTCGTTCCGCACCATCCTGCCGTGCAGCTATCCGATCCCGACCGATGGCCCTGTCGGCGATCTCATCACCGCCACACAGCGTCATCCGATGCGGCCCGCGCACGTCCACTTCCTGGTCAAGGCCGAAGGCTACGAGCCGCTGATCACCCACGTCTTCCTCGATGGCGACCAATATCTGCGCAGCGACGTGGTGTTCGGCGTCAAGGACGAGCTCATCGCGCGCGTCGAGCCCCGCAGCGAACCGGCGTTGCCGAATGGCGACCGCGTGTCCGCACCGTGGCACCTGATGACCTACGACTTCCAGATGAGGCCCGGCGTCGGGCTGGTGCCGAAGCCGATGATGGCCGCGGAATGACGATCGCAACCAACACGACGACCAGGGAGAGGATGATGACCAGCAAACCGATCGAGACCGACGTGCTTGTCGTCGGCAGCGGCCCGGCCGGCGCGACGGCGGCGGCGCTGCTCGGCATGTACGGCGTCAAGCACATCATGGTGACCAAATACGGCTGGCTCGCCGACACGCCGCGTGCTCACATCACCAACCAGCGTGCGATGGAGGTGCTGCGCGATCTCGGCCTCGAGGACAAGGCGGTCGCGCAGGCGGTGCCGCAGCATCTGATGGCCAACAACGTGTTCTGCGAGAGCCTCGCCGGCGAGGAGTTCGGCCGGCTCTACTCCTGGGGCAATCATCCCTCGCGCAAGGCGGATTACGATCTCGCCAGCCCGACCCGGATCTGCGACCTGCCGCAGAATTTCCTGGAGCCGATCCTGATCGAGGCCGCCGGCCAGCGCGGTACGTCGCTGTGCTTCAACACCGAGTTCGTCGACCTGGTGCAGGATGCCGACGGTGTCGCGGCAACGGTGAAGGATCGGCTATCCGGCGAGACCTACCAGATCCGCGCCAAATATCTGATCGGCGCCGATGGCGGCCGCAGCCGCGTCGCTGAGGTGATCGGGCTGCCGATGGAGGGCCAGATGGGACGCGCCGGCAGCATGAACATCATCGTGCAGGCGGATCTGAGCAAATACGTCGCGCACCGGCCGAGCGTGCTGTACTGGGTGCTGCAGCCCGGCGCCGAGATCGGCGGCATCGGCGCCGGCCTGATCCGCATGGTACGGCCGTGGAACGAATGGCTGATCATCTGGGGCTACGATATCGAGCAGGGCGAGCGCAGGCTCAGCAATGACGAGGCGATCTCGATCGTACGCAATCTCGTCGGCGACGAGACGCTCGAGGTCAAGGTGACCTCGACCTCGACCTGGACCGTGAACGAGATGTATGCGGGCCACTACGCGTCTGGCCGCGTGTTTTGCGTCGGCGATGCCGTGCACCGGCATCCGCCGACCAACGGCCTGGGCTCCAACACCTCGATCCAGGATGCATACAATCTCTGCTGGAAGCTCAAGCTGGTGCTGGAGGGCCACGCGGCGCCGTCGCTGCTCGAGACCTATTCGGTCGAGCGCCAGCCGGTCGGCAAGCAGATCGTGACCCGCGCCAACAAGAGCATCGGCGATTTCCCGCCGATCTTCGAGGCGGTGGGGCTCGTCGCCTCGACCGATCCGGCCGAAGCGCGCAAGGCGATCGCCGCGCGCAAGGCGCCGACCGCCGAGGGCAAGGCACGCCGCAAGAAGCTCTATGAGGCCATCGCCAACAAGAGCTACGAGTTCAACTGCCACGGCGTCGAGATGAACCAGCGCTACGGCTCGACCGCCGTGGTGTCCGATGGCACGCCGATGCCGGCCTTCACCCGCGATCACGAACTCTATTATCAGGCCACCACCTGGCCGGGCGCGCACTTGCCGCATGTCTGGGTCGAGCATCAGGGCCAGCGCAAGTCGACGCTCGATCTCACCGGCAGGGGCCGCTTCACGCTGCTCACCGGGATTGGCGGCGACGGCTGGAAGATGGCCGCTGCCGCGGTCGAGAAGGCCTACGGCCTGCCGGTCGATGTGGTGACCATCGGCCCGCAAGGCTGCGATGCGCTCGACATCTATGCGGACTGGTATCGCCAGAGCGAGGTCGACGAGGACGGCTGCGTGCTGGTGCGTCCCGACACGTACGTCGCCTGGCGCACCAGGGAGGCGGCGGCTGACGCCTCCGACGTGTTGCTCGACGTGTTTGGCCAGATCCTCGGCCGCAGCGCGAAGGCGCAGACGAAGTCCATCGCCGCCGCGTGATGCGGCGCGACGCCGGTAATTTCTCAGAACGGAATGAACGGCAGCCGGTGTGAAACCGGCTTGCCTCAAGGGAGGGGAAAATGACCAAGGACCATTTGAACGCCAAGGACCACTTGAACGCATTGTCTTTCGATCGCCGCCGCGTGCTGCAGGGCATCGCCGGTGGTTTCGCGGCCGCAGGTACGACGACATTGTTTGCGCCGGCCGTGCGGGCCGCCAACAAGCCGATCAAGATCGGCTATGTCTCGCCGAAGAGCGGTCCATTGGCTGCCTTTGCCGAAGCCGACGATTTCGTGCTGGGCGAGTTCAGAAAGTTCATCAAGGATGGCGTCAAGGTCGGATCGCAGACCTATTCGGTCGAGGTGGTGACCAAGGACAGCCAGTCGAATCCGAACCGCGCCTCCGAGGTCGCCAAGGAGCTGATCACTCGCGACAATGTCAGCCTGATCGTGGTCGGCGCCACGCCCGAGACCAACAATCCGGTGGCGACGCAGTGCGAGCTCGAGCAGGTGCCGTGCATCTCTTCCGTCGCGCCGTGGCAGACCAACTTCATCGGCCGGCAGGCCAATCCGGGCGATCCGAAGAGCTGGAAGCCGTTCGAATACACCTTCCACTATTTCTGGGGGCTCGAGGACGTCATCGGCGTCTTCACCAGCATGTGGAGCCAGGTCGCGACCAACAAATCGGTCGGTGCGCTGTTTCCGAACGATGCCGACGGCAACGCCTGGGGCGACACCACGATCGGCTTCCCGCCTGTGATGGCCAAGCAGGGTTTCAAGCTCACCGATCCCGGCCGCTTCCAGAATCTGACCGACGATTTCAGCTCGCAGATCGCGGCGTTCCGCGGTGCCGATGCCGAGATCATCACCGGCGTGATCATCCCGCCCGACTTCACCACATTCTGGAACCAGGCGCGGCAGAAGGGGCTGAAGCCGAAAGTCGTGTCGGTGGCCAAGGCGTTGCTGTTCCCGGCGTCAGTGCAGGCGCTGGGCAAGGGCGGCAACAATATCTCCACCGAAGTGTGGTGGACGCCGACGCATCCCTACAAGTCGAGCCTCAGCGGCGTCAGCGCAGCCGATCTCGCCAAAGGATATGAGCAGGCGTCCGGCAAGCAATGGACCCAGCCGATCGGCTTCGTGCATTCGCTGTTCGAGGTCGCGATCGATGCCATCAAGCGCTCTAGCGACCCGGCCGATGGGGCAGCACTGGCGAAAGCGATTGGCGCCACCAAGCTCGATACGATCGTGGGCCAGATCGCGTTCGGCTCCAGCGCGGTGCCGCCGTTCGCGGCGAAGAATATCGCCAAGACGCCGCTGGTCGGCGGCCAGTGGCGGCTCAATGGCGACAAGTACAACATGGTGATCACCGACAACAAGCTGGCGCCGCAGATTCCGCTCGGTGGCGACATGCAGGCGCTGAGCTAGCGGGCGCATTCCAGAGAGTTGTCTTTCCGGAGATGCGCGGCAACCCCGCGCATATCCTCGAAGCAAATTGATGTGGTGAGCGACCATGCTCGAACTCCATGCCATCTCGAAAAGGTTCGGCGCCATCGTCGTTGCCGACGCGATCGACCTGACGCTTGTGTCCGGCGAGGCGCTGGGTGTGATCGGGCCGAACGGCGCCGGCAAGTCGTCGCTGTTCAATCTGGTCACGGGGCTGCTGCGGCCCGATGCCGGCCGCATCGTCCTCGACGGCGTCGACATCACAGGTCTCTCTTCCGAGGCACGCTGCCGCGCGGGCATCGGGCGCTCATTCCAGATCCCGCAACCGTTCGACCATCTCTCGGTGTTCGAGAACCTTGCGGTCGCCGCGCTGTTTGGCGGCGGCCTGTCGGAGGCGGATGCGGTCCAGCATTGCGGCCGCATGCTCGATCTGACCGGCCTCGAGGCCAAGGCCAACCGGCTTGCCGGGAGCCTGCCGCTGCTCGATCGCAAGCGGCTCGAACTGGCGCGGGCGCTCGCTACCCGACCGCGCACGCTGCTGCTCGACGAGATCGCCGGCGGCCTCACCGATGCCGAATGCCATGAACTGGTCGAGACCATCCGCACCATCCACGCCGAAGGCGTCGCCATCATCTGGATCGAGCACGTGGTGCACGCGCTGCTCGCGGTGGTGCAGCGGCTGGTTGTCTTGAACTTCGGCAAGGTCGTCGCCCAGGGCGCACCAGTCGAGGTGATGCGCTCGCGCGAGGTTGAGACCATCTATATGGGCGTGCCGGCATGACCGCGCTGCTCAATGTCACTGCGCTCGATGCGTTCTACGGCGATTTCCAGGCGCTGTTCGGGATCGACTTCGAACTGCAAGAGGGCGAGGCGGTCGCGGTGATCGGCGCCAACGGCGCCGGCAAGTCGACCATGCTGAAGTCGCTGGCCGGGCTCGTGAAGAGCAGCCCCGATTCGATCCGCCTGAGTGGGCGGGCGATCGGCGATGCGTCCGCCGCCAGCATCGTGCGGCTCGGCCTCGCGCTGGTGCCGGAGGGCCGACAATTGTTTCCCTCGCTCAGCGTCGAGGAGAACCTGCTGATCGGCGCCTATGGCGGCGAACGCACCGCGCCGTGGGACCTCGCCGCGGTTTACCGCATGTTCCCGGTGCTGAAGGAGCGGCGGCGCGGCGCCGTGACGGCGCTGTCGGGCGGCCAGCAGCAGATGGTGGCGATCGGCCGTGCGCTGATGTCCAACCCGTCGGTCCTGCTCTGCGACGAGATCAGCCTCGGCCTCGCGCCGATCGTGGTGGAGGACATCTACCGCATGCTGCCGCAGATCCGCTCGGGCGGCACCGCGGTCGTGCTGGTCGAGCAGGACATCGCCCGCGCATTGCGGGCGGCGGATCGCTTCTACTGCCTGCAGGAGGGACGGGTGACACTGAGCGGACGGCCAAAGGATGTGGATCAGGACACGATCCGCGCGGCCTATTTCGGAACGTGAGGGAGCGATGAGCGGGTTCGACACCATCATCGAAGGCGTGCTGCTCGGCGGCGTCTATGCGCTGTTCGCGCTTGGCTTGTCGCTGATCTTCGGCATCATGCGCCTTGTCAATCTGGCGCATGGCGATCTGATCCTGCTTGCGGCCTATCTGGTGCTCAGCGCCACCACGGCGCTCGGTCTGCCGCTTGCGGCCGCATCCCTGCTGGTCGTCGTGGCGATGTTCGCGCTCGGCTTCGTGCTGCAGCGGCTGGTGCTGGAGCGGGTGCTCGGCGACGACATCCTGCCGCCGCTGCTCGTCACCTTCGGCCTGTCGATCGTGATCCAGAACGGGCTGCTGCTCGGCTACGGCGCCGACAGCCGCCGCCTGCAGGCAGGCGCCTTCGAATCCTCATCGGTGACGCTGGCCCCGGGCCTGAGCGTCGGACTGGCGCCGCTGACCGCGCTGGTGACGGCGATCGCCGCCGTCGCGCTGCTGCAGCTGATCTTCTATCGCACCTCGCTCGGCCGCGCCTTCCGCGCCACCGCCGACAATCCCGCGATCGCGCAATTGATGGGCGTCAATGAGCGCAATGTCTACGCCATCGCGGTGGGACTATCGCTTGCGGTGTCGGTGATCGCCGCGATCGTGTTCGGCATCCGCGCCAGCTTCGATCCGTCGATCGGCCCGGCGCGGCTGCTCTACGCGTTCGAGGCCGTGATCATCGGCGGCCTCGGCAGCCTGTGGGGAACGCTGGCCGGTGGCATCGTGCTCGGGCTCGCCCAGGCGATCGGAGCGCGGATCAATCCGGAATGGCAGATCCTGGCCGGCCATCTCGCCTTCCTTGCCGTGCTGATGGTGCGGCCGCGCGGTCTGTTCCCGGCGAGGCGGACATGAGTGTCGAAAGCATCCGTATCCCGGCAAGCCGGGAGGAGCGCCCGGCGGACGCGCCGGTGTGGCAGGTTCGGGTCGGCACGCGGCTGTCGCGCATTGCGGCTGTGGCCGGCATCGCGCTGGTCGTGGTGCTGGCCGCGCTGCCTGCGATCGCATCACGCAACCTGATCCAGGACCTGATCTTCGTCTTCACCATGCTGACCTTGGCGCAGCTCTGGAACGTGCTGGCCGGCTGGGGCGGGCTGGTGTCGGTCGGGCAGCAGGCGTTTGTCGGGCTCGGCGCCTATGCGCTGTTTGCCGGCATCGTGATGGCCGGACTCGATCCTGTCGCGGCGATCCCGCTGGCTGGTCTGTTCGCGGCGCTGGTCGCGGCGGTGCTCGGGCCGCTGCTGTTCCGGCTGGAAGGGCCATATTTCGCGATCGGCAGCTGGGTCGCCGCCGAAGCGCTGCGGCTGATCTGCGCGCAGTTCAAGTCGCTCGGCGGCGGCACCGGGATGTCGATCTCGCCCAACGAGCTGTCGCAGATGGTCGGGCTGAAGGCGGTGCAGGCGCTGCTCGGCCTGCGGCCGGCGGCAGCGCGCGACGTGCTGGTCTACTGGCTTGCGCTGCTAATCGCCGTGCTGGTGACGCTCGGCATCTACGCCTTCATGCGTTCGCGGCTTGGGCTCGCGCTGGCGGCAAGCCGCGACAATGCGGCGGCGGCGCGCAGCGTCGGCGTGCGCACCGCGCGGATCCGCCACGTGCTGTGGATCGCGGTTGCCTTCGCGACCGGCATGGTCGGCGCGCTGGTCTATCTGCAGAAGGCGCGGATATCGCCCGACGCCGCGTTCAGCGTCACCGACTGGACTGCCTATGTGATCTTCATCGTGGTGATCGGCGGCGTACGCACCATCGAGGGACCGATGGTCGGTGTGCTCCTGCTCTGGGGGCTCCTGACCTATCTCGCCCAGTACGGCAGCCTGTATCTGGTGGTGCTCGGCACGCTCGCCATCCTGATCATGCTGTTCATGCCGAGGGGCGTGTGGGGCGCAGCGGCGCGCCGCTGGCAGCTCCAGCTGTTCCCGACGCAGCGCTGGCTTGGCCGCGGCCGATAGGTCCGGTTGCGCGATCCACGTCGTCACACCGTCATCCTGAGAGAGTGTGAATGTATGACTCTCGATGACGCAACATACTCGATGTCGTCCCGGCGAAAGCCGGGACCCATAACCACCGAAAGTCATTGTTGCGCTACGCTACGGCCACACCCTTGTTCAACAACTCAACCCTGTGGTTATGGGCCCCGGCTTTCGCCGGGACGACGAGGGAGAAATTCGCTGCCTCCCCGAGCACCTAAGGATGACTGGACTAACAGCGACGCGTCGTTTTGGCTTTCGCCAGGACGACGCCGGAATCGTGTCTCGCTATCGCGCGCCTCAAAACATCGTGTTGTTGTTCGCCGGATTTTCCGGAACGGGCTGCACCACGTCCCAATGCTCGACGATCTTGCCGTCCTCGAGCTTGAAGATGTCGACAATCGCATTGCCGCGGGTGCCGGGCTCGCGCACGGCATGGACGTGCAGGATCACGTAGTCGCCATCGACGAACGAACGCTTGATCTCGCTGTGCGAGTTCGGAAACTTCTCGCGCAGGAAGCCGATGAACTTGCGGAAGCCCTCTGGGCCGTCGGCCGCGCCGGGATTGTGCTGCACATAGCGGTTGCCGACATAGGCGAGCGCCGCGCCGGCGTCCTTCTGGTTCAGCCCCTTCTCGTAGAAGGCCAGCACCGCCTTGCGGTTGGCTTCCTGCTGCGCTTCGCTGGTGGCGGCCATCGCGGCGGAGGACGCGAGCGCGAGGAGGAGAGCGGCGACCGCTGTCCGCGGCCGGAGGATGGCGTTCATCTGGTAACTCCCGAGGCTGATGGCGTGCGACCCGCACGCCGCACTGCGCTCTCTACAGCCTCTACGCGGCGCCCGGAAGAACGCACCCCTGGCTCACATGGTTACCAGAAGATACCGGAACCCCGTTCCGATTGAATCGGAACGGGGTTCTCGATTCTGGTTTTGGACGCGTTTTCTTCACGCGAACCGGTATCCACTTCGCTCGAAGACGCTCCGGCCTCACGCCGCCTTGGCGGCCGCACCATGCGCGTGCCTGTCGATGGCATCGATGATCTGCGGCCACATCGGGATCGGCAGCGCATGGCCCATACCCTCGACCATCACGAGCTTTGCGCCCGGGATCGAGACCGCAGTGTCCTTGCCGCCTTCGGGATGCACCAGCGGATCGACGGTGCCGTGGATCACCAGCGTCGGCGCCTTGACGCCGCGCAGCCGTTCCTTGCGGCTGCCGGAGGCGAGGATGGCGCGCAGCTGGCGGCCGACGCCTTCCGGATTGAGGCCGCGCTCAAAGGTGCGCCGCGCGCGCTCGGGGTCGAGCGCCTCATCCTCCGGGAACGAGCCGTTGCGCAGCACCTTCCAGGTCTGACCGAAGCGCGCGAAATACTCCTCCTTGCTCTTCGGTGGCGGCGCCATCAGCACCGCGGTCGCCTCGCGGGTCGGCCCAGGTATCTTCGGGTTGCCCGTAGTCGACATGATCGAGGTCAGCGAGCGCACGCGCTCGGGGAAGGTGATCGCAACCTCCTGCGCGATCATGCCGCCCATCGAGGCGCCGACCAGATGCGCGGTGCGGATGCCGAGTGCGTCCATCAAGCCGACGGTGTCCCGCGCCATGTCGATCAGCCGGTACGGCGCCGCGACCGGGATCTTCAGGAAGCGCAGCTTGAGCAGCTCGAGCGCGGACAGCCGCTTGCCGCCGCTCAGGCGGGAGGACTTGCCGATATCCCTGTTGTCGAATCGGATCACGCGAAAGCCGCGCGCGGCGAGCTGGCGGCAGAATTCGTCGTCCCAATGGATCATCTGGGCGCCGAGCCCCATGATCAGCAGCAGCGGCTCGGCATTCGCATCGCCAAAAATCTCGTAGCAGATGTCGATGCCATTGGCGCGGGCGAGCTGCGGCGGCTGATGGGCGAGCGTGGTCACGGGCATCCCCTGCTGGTATCGCGGTCAGGAACCTCTATGCCACGCTTTGATGCGGCGCAGAAGGGCCTCCCCACTGCGGGCGCGCCGTGCTGTTGACCGATCCACGGCAACAGTGTCGTATGGCGGAAACAAGTGGAAGCGCGGCAAGCGCTCGGATTTGGTGTGGAGGAGCGCCGCATGGCCGACAAGGGCAACGACCCTGCCGTGATCTGGCAGACGATGATGGGTGAGATGGAGAAGGGGTTCAACTCCTTCGGCAACCAGTTAATGGCATCGCCGGAATTCTCCAAGTTGATGAATCAGGCCGGCGGTGCCGCGGCGGGCGCGCAGCGGCAGCTCGGCGAGCTGATGGAGAAGTATCTTCTGGCGATGAACCTGCCGAGCCGCGCCCAGCTCGTCGGCATGGCCGAGCGCCTGCAGTCGATGGAGAACCAGCTCAACGAGATCAAGACGCTGCTGCAGCAGGTGCACCACAATTCGCTGGCGCCGGGGGATGGCTTCGGCGCAACGCCACGGCCGCCGCGCACCAAACGCCCGCCATCCGAGGGAGAGCCCAAATGAACGCTTCCACGGGTTTTGACGTCGCCTCGATCGCGGAGCGGGTGCAGTCCGAGGTGCAGCGTGCGATCCAGCGCAGCATCAAGGGCGTCGAGTACATCTCGAGCTCCGGTCCCGCGCTCGGCTCGACGCCGAAGGACGTGCTGTATTCGCGCGGCACGATGAATCTCTATCACTACCGGCCGATGGCGAGCGAAGTCTATCGCGTGCCGATCCTGATCGTGATGGCGACCACCAACCGCGGCTACATCCTCGATCTGGTGCCGGGCCAAAGCTTCGTCGAATTCATGCTCAAGCGCGGCTACGACGTCTACATGCTGGACTGGACCGCGCCGAAGCCGGAGGAGAAAACGCTGAGCATGGAGGACTACGTCCTCGATTTCATCCCGGAGTCGGTCCGCCGCGTGCAGCAGGACTCCGGCGAGCAGGACGTCTCGGTGATCGGCTATTGCTTCGGCGGCGTGCTGTCGCTGCTCTACGGCTCGATCTTCAACGACGGGCCGATGAAGAATCTGATCTGCTTCACCACGCCGATCGATTTCCGCGAGATGAAGCTGTTTCAGAATTTCTCCGACCGGCGATATTTCGACGTCGACAAGCTGGTCGACAGCGTTGGTAACGTGCCGGGCGACATGATCATGACGTCGTTCGACATGCTGCGGCCGGCGTCGCGCGTATTCAGCCAGGTGCAGTTGTGGGACAACATCTGGAACGACGAGTACGTCAAGGGTTACCGGATGATGGATCGCTGGGGCACGGACACCCTGCCGCTGGCCGGAGAATATTTTCGCCAGACCGTCAAGAACCTGATGTGGGACAACAAGCTCTACAACGACAGCATGACGGTCGGCGGCCGCGAGGCGAAGCTTGCCAACATCAAGGTGCCGATCCTGCACGCAGTCGCCGAGCACGATCACATCGTGCCGTATGACGCGGCAAAGCACCTCATCCCCAAGATCGGCTCCGAGGACAAGGAGGAGGTGATGCTGAAAGGCGGTCACGTCTCGCTGGTCGCCGGCGCCAATGCAATCAAGCGGCTGTGGCCGAAACTGGACTCCTGGTTGGGTAAGAGATCGACATGACCGAACAACGTTCCTATCCGCGCCACGTCAAGACCGAGGCCGGCGACATCGAGTTCCGCCTGATGGCGAGGGCCGACGAGGCCGCGGTGCTGGCCTTCGCGCAAAAGCTGCCGACGCACGATCTGCTGTTTCTGCCGCGCAACATCAGCCAGCCGAAGGTGCTGTCGGCCTGGGTCAACGAGATCGATCGCGGCGACATCACGAGCCTGCTCGCGATCAAGGGCGGCAAGGTGGTCGGCTGCGGCACGCTGGTGCGCGATCCGCACTCCTGGTCGCCGCATGTCGGAGAGATCCGCATGGTGGTGTCGCTCGACGTCCGCGGGCAGGGCGTCGGCCGGGCGCTGTCGCAGGAGACCTTCGCCATTGCGCTCGGCGCCGGCTTGGAGAAGTTCTCGGTACAGATGACAGTCGACCAGCGGGCGGCGATCGCGCTGTTCGAGAGCCTCGGCTTCAAGGCGGAGGCCCTGCTGCGCGACCATGTCCGCGATGTCGAGGGCAAGACCCACGACATCGTCGTGCTTGGGCACAATGTGGCGCAGGTTCGGGCCCAGATGGAGGCTTATGGGCTGCCCGGCGCAGTTGGGGGTGGTTAAATACCATCATCTGCCGGTTCCGCAGGCAGTTTGCCCGATATTCACGCTGCTCACGTGTTCGTGATATCGCGATGCAACATCTATGTTGCGACGCACCATGGAGTGTGTCATAACACTGTTGCCCCGGGCCAATCCGGACGGGGTGAGCCCATAGCTCAAACCTGAGGATGGAGAGACCCCAATGACCACCGAAACCAATTCCGTGCTGAACAGCGTAAAGGAAGCCTTCGCGCCCGTTACCGAGGCGTTCACCAAGCTCCAGAACCTGGAAGTTCCGGAAGCCGCCCGTGAGTTCGTGAAGAAGCAGGCCGAGGTCGCCAAGACCCGCGCCGCCGATGCGTATGCCGGCTCCGAGAAGGTGACCAACGTGATCGAGACCGCTGTTGCCGGTTCGGTGACCGAAGCCGCCAAGATCAGCCGCAACATCCAGCAGGCGCTCTACCAGGACGCCGAGGCGTTCTTCGCCGGCATCGACAAGCTCGCGTCGGCCAAGTCGCTGAGCGAAGCCGCCCAGATCCAGTCGGACCTGGTCCGTGCGCGTGGCGAACTGTTCGTCTCGCGGGCGAAGGCCACGTCAGAGTATCTCGGCAAGCTCGTCACCGACGGTGCGAAGACCGCGCAGGACAACTTCGCCAAGGTCTACAGCAAGACCGCCTGATTGCGATCTTCCGACAAACTGCTCTTTCGGAGGCCCGCCATTTTGCGGGCCTTCTTTTTGGGTGCACTCGCACACATCTCCTCATGGTGAGGAGGCGCCCTTGCGCCGTCTCGAACCATGAGGCCACATACGGGCCTCATCCCTCGAGACGCGCTCCTTAAGGATGAGGTCGTCGTTCAATCGAAGGTCCCGATGACCCTTCCCGTCGCCCTCATCGCAATGCCCGTCGACGCCGAGCGCGCGGCCGAGCTGCGGCGCGTGAAGTGGCTGGCGACCGGCGTGTTGGCGGCAACCTTCATCATTTTCATCGCGTCGAAGGCGCTGTTGTCGACTCATCCGGTGTTCGGCTTCATCGCGGCATTTGCCGAGGCCGCGACCATCGGCGGGCTCGCCGACTGGTATGCCGTCGTCGCGCTGTTCAAGCGGCCACTGGGGCTGCCGATCCCGCATACTGCGATCATCCAGAGCAATCAGGAGCGCATCGCCGAGAAGCTCGGCGAATTCATCGAGAACAATTTCCTTGAATCCGGTCCGGTCGAGGCCAAGCTGCGCGAGATCGACTTCGGTTCGTTCATCGCCGACTGGCTGCGCGACCGCAAGCGATCGGAGGATCTGGCCCGCTTCGTGCTGCGGATGCTGCCCGAAGCGTTTGCGGCGACCGAGAGCTCGGGCTTGATGCAGTTCATCAGCCGCCGCATCACGACGCAGGTGCTCTCGATCGATCTCGCGCCGCTTGCCGCCGGCGCACTGCGCGGCTTCGTGCAGGAAGGCAAGCATGCCGGCCTGCTCGACGACATCCTGCGCGTGCTGCACCAGACGCTGACGCAGCAGGAGACGATGGCTGTGATCCGCGACAAGGTCCGCGCCGAGATGCCGACGCTGCTGCGGCTTTATCGCGCCGACAAATTCGTGGTGAACCGCATCATCGCCTCGGCCACGAAATTCTTCGAGGAAGTGCGCAACGATCCGCAGCATCCGTTCAGGGGCGAGTTCGACCGCATGCTGCTGTCGTTCGTCGACCGGCTCGGCAGCGACAAGGCGTTCTCCGATCGCATCGAAGGTCTCAAGCGCGACCTGTTGGCGCGGCCGGAGCTCGCCAATCTCGGCCGCACGATCTGGGCCAACGTCAAGGATTTCATCGAGCGCAGCGCCTCGGGCGAGTCGCAGGTGCTGCAACATCTGCTGGCGAGAATGTTCGTCGAGGCCGGCGAGGCACTCGATGGCGACGCCGAACTGCGCGGCGAGATCAACCAGGGTCTAGTCGCGATCCTGCGCGCGGTCGTGGCCGAGCAGAAGAGCGGCGTCTCGACCTTCATCGCCGACCAGATGAAGAGCTGGGACATGGAGCAATTGCTGCAGCTGATCGAGGTCAATGTCGGCAAGGACCTGCAATACATCCGCTTCAACGGCTCGCTGATCGGCGGACTTGCCGGGCTCGCGCTTTACACCCTGGAATATGTGCTGCGGCTGCTGTGACCGATTGGGCACGGAGGTCACTTAAGTTGTGGCAAGTGTGACCAGGACCGCTTGCATGAAAGTGATCGGTTCCCTAGCTTTTCAAGGTTGATTGTTGCGTTGCGGAACGATTCCGCCGGGTTTGCGTCAATCCTGTTGACCAATTCCTGTTGATTCCATTGCCGGCCGCCGCGACGTCAGGGGCCGTGCCGAAGAGGAGTTGAAATGTCCGTTGCTGCGCAGTCGCTACGCCCGCCGTCCAGGACGCTGATGTTTCTGGAAGGCCGCGCCATTCATGAGCTCGGTGCCTTCCTTGGTGCCTTGCCGCTGTTGAGTCTCGCGCCACGCGGCGATGGGCATCCCGTGCTGGTGCTGCCGGGGCTGATTGCCTCCGACACGTCGACCCGGCCGCTGCGCTCCTTCCTCAGGAGCAAGGGCTACGCCGTCAGCGGCTGGCGCCAGGGCCGCAATCTCGGGCTTCGTTCCGGCGTGCAGGATGGGATGGTCGAGCTGCTGCAGGAGATGAATGAAACCAGCGGCCGCAAGGTCTCGGTGATCGGCTGGAGCCTCGGCGGCCTCTATGCGCGCCAGCTCGCCAAGATGATGCCTGAGCGCGTGCGCCAGGTGATCACGCTCGGCAGCCCGTTTGCCGCCGGTCCGAAGTCGACCAATGCCTGGCGCGTCTACGAGATGGCCAGCGGCCGCCGCGCCGAGCAAGAGGACCAGCGTTTCGGCGGCTCGCTCGCCAGCACGCCGCCGGTGCCGACCACCGCGGTCTTCAGCCGCACCGACGGCGTCTGCGCCTGGCAGGGCTGCCGTGAGCAGAGTTCGTCGATGACCGAAAGCATCGAGGTCGAGAGCAGTCACTGCGGCATGGGCCATCACCCGGCCGTGGTCTACGCGGTCGCCGATCGTCTCGCGCAGAAGGAAGGCGAGTGGGCGCCGTTCGATCGCAGCGGCTGGCGCAGCGTCGTCTATCCGGATCCGAATCGGTAAAGCTTCTTTCTTGCCTCGCCCCGCTTGCGGGGAGAGGCCGGAGCGCATCGCAGATGCGATCCGGGTGAGGGGAGCCTCCGCGCACTCACGTCTATCCAATTTGTTGAGGCAGCCCCTCACCCCAACCCTCTCCCCGCGAAGAGCGGGGAGAGGGAGAAGCTAGAGCGGTTGCATTGTCGTGAATCGACAAAACGCGCTATGCGTTGACGCATGCCGCAGCCGCTTGCCCGCATCGTCGACCAGTTGAAGCGCGAGCCGTCACGCACGGGCTCGATCATCATCACCGTGTTCGGCGATTCCATCGTGCCGCGCGGCGGCTCGGTGTGGCTCGGCACGCTGCTCGAATTCTTCAAGTCGCTCGACATCGACGGCAACGTGGTGCGCACCGCGATGTCGCGGCTCGCCGCCGACGGCTGGCTCGAGCGCAACAAGGTCGGCCGCAACAGCTTCTATCGGTTGAACGCCAGGGGACGGCAGACCTTCGACACCGCGACCAGGCACATCTACGATCCGCCGCCGTCGGACTGGACCGGCCGCTTCGAGCTGTTGTTGATCGGCAATGCCGAGGACCGCGACGCCGCGCGCGAGGCGCTGAAGAATGCCGGCTTCGGCAGCCCGCTGCCCGGCGTGTGGGTCGCGCCGTCGGGGGCTCCGATCCCCGATGAAGCGTCGCGCGCGATTCGTCTCGAAGTCTCCGCGGAAGACGACAGCGGGCGCCGGCTGCTTAGCGAGAGCTGGCCGCTCGATCGCACCGCGGACGCCTATCTGAAGTTCATGAAGACGTTCGAGCCGCTGCACGGCTGGATCATCAGAGGCGAGAGGCTGAGCGACGCCGACGCCTTCACCGCACGCATCCTTCTGATCCACCACTACCGGCGGGTCGTGCTGCGCGATCCGCTGCTGCCGTATCAGCTGTTGCCGAAGGACTGGCCGGGCAGGGCCGCGCGTAAACTCTGCGGCGAGATCTATCGCGGGCTGCTTTCGCCGTCGGAACAATGGCTTGACGACCATGCCACCAACGAGGCCGGGCCGCTGCCGAAGCCCAACGGGGCCGTGGCCCGCCGTTTCGAGGGCGTCTGAACATATTACAAAAACCTCTTTCATTTGGATATTTGTGTTATATATTCCTGCCCAACAACACACTGGGAGGTCGGCCATGTACACGCAGGCGCTCAACTCATCCGACGGCGACGATCGCGGCGTCGAGGATGTCGCCCGTGCCAGTCAGTTCCAGGCCCGCATCGATGCCGACGAGCGCATCGAGCCGAACGACTGGATGCCCGCGGCGTATCGCAAGACGCTGACCCGGCAGATTTCCCAGCACGCCCATTCCGAAATCGTCGGCATGCTTCCCGAAGGCAACTGGATCACCCGCGCGCCGTCGCTGCGCCGCAAGGCCGCGCTGCTGGCCAAGGTGCAGGATGAATGCGGCCACGGGCTCTATCTCTACGCCGCCGCCGAGACGCTCGGCACCTCGCGCGAGGAGCTTGTCGACGCGATGCTGTCGGGCAAGGCGAAATATTCCTCGATCTTCAATTATCCGACGCTGACCTGGGCCGACATCGGCACCGTCGGCTGGCTGGTTGATGGCGCGGCGATCATGAACCAGATTCCGCTGTGCCGCTGTTCCTACGGGCCCTATGCGCGCGCGATGATCCGCGTCTGCAAGGAAGAGTCGTTCCATCAGCGCCAGGGCTTCGAGATCATGGTGACGTTGTGCCGCGGCACCGCGGAGCAGAAGGCAATGGCGCAGAACGCGCTCGATCGCTGGTGGTGGCCGGTGCTGATGATGTTCGGTCCGCCGGACCAGGTGAGCCAGCACAGCGACACCTCGACCAAATGGAAGATCAAGCGCTTCTCCAACGACGAGCTGCGCCAGAAATTCATCGACGCCACCGTGCCGCAAGCCGAGTTCCTCGGGCTGACGATTCCAGATCCCGGCATGAAGCAGAACGACAACGGCAATTGGGAACACAGCCCGATCGACTGGGACGAGTTCAAGCAGGTGCTGGCAGGCAACGGTCCCTGCAACCGCGATCGCCTCGCCGCGCGCCGCAAGGCGCATGACGAAGGCGCCTGGGTGCGGGAGGCCGCGATGGCCTATGCCGAGAAGCGCAAGAGCCGCCAGCTCGCGCAAGCCGCCGAATAAGGGAGCGCCGCCATGGCCACGCCGAACGTACCGCTCTGGGAAGTCTTCATCCGCAGCCGCAACGGGCTTGCGCACAAGCACGTCGGTTCGCTGCACGCGGCCGACGCGACGCTCGCCCTGCAGGCCGCGCGCGACATCTACACCCGCCGCGGCGAGGGGCTGTCGATCTGGGTGGTGCCGTCGAATGCCATCACCGCGTCCGACCCGTCCGAGAAGGGCATGATGTTCGAGCCGGCGGAATCCAAGATCTACCGTCACCCGACCTTCTACGACGTTCCCGACGAAGTCGGGCATATGTGACTCTCATCCGTCATGGTGAGGAGGCGCGTAGCGCCGTCTCGAAATGACGCCCCGATCGCAATCGCGGCCATCCTTCGAGACGCCTGCTGCGCAGGCTCCTCAGGATGACGTCGAGCAAGTGGATGCAGGTGGAATAGAGAACATGGCAACCGCCAATATCGAAGTCTCCGAAACGCCGCTGGTGCTGTACGCGCTGCGCCGTGCCGACGATACGCTGATCCTTGGCCATCGTCTCTCCGAATGGTGCGGCCATGCGCCCGCGATGGAAGAGGACATGGCGCTCGCAAATATGGGCCTCGACCTGCTCGGCCAGGCCCGGGAGCTCTACACTTACGCCGCCAAGGTCGAAGGCCGGGGCAATGATGAGGACAAGTTCGCCTATCTGCGCGACGTCAGGCAGTATCGCAATCTCCTGCTGGTCGAGCAGCCGAATGGCGACTTTGCCCGCACCATGGTGCGGCAGTTCTTCTACGCGGCGTTTGCCGATCTCTACTGGCGCGCGATGATGGCGTCCGCCGATCCGACGTTTGCCGCGATTGCGGCGAAGTCGGAGAAGGAGAGCGCCTATCACCTGCGGCATTCGTCGGA
This sequence comes from Bradyrhizobium sp. th-b2, assembly GCF_000426785.1. Classification (NCBI taxonomy): domain Bacteria; kingdom Pseudomonadati; phylum Pseudomonadota; class Alphaproteobacteria; order Hyphomicrobiales; family Nitrobacteraceae; genus Bradyrhizobium; species Bradyrhizobium sp. th-b2. Next base: position 59,350 of record NZ_AUGA01000002.1, on the reverse strand, counting down.
ATGGATCGTCCGTCTCGGCGACGGCACCGAGGAGAGCCATCGCCGTGCGCAGGACGCGATCGATGACCTCTGGGCCTATACCGGCGAGATGTTCGCGGTCGACGACGGCGAGCGCAGCCTGATCGATGCCGGCATCGCGATCGACCCTGCGGTGCTGCAGCCGCGCTGGCTGAAGACGGTCACCGGCATCGTCAACGAGGCGACGCTGGCGCTGCCATCCGGCAACTGGATGCAGCAGGGCGGCCGCAGCGGCCGGCACAGCGAGCATCTCGGCCATCTCCTCAGCGAGCTGCAGTCGATGCAGCGGACCTTTCCGGGGGCAACATGGTGACGGCGGCACTCAGCGATGCCGATCTGCGCCGGCGCGCCTGGAGCGCCGCCGCGCAGGTGGTCGATCCCGAAATCCCGGTGCTGACCATCGCCGATCTCGGCGTGCTGCGCGACGTTGCCGTCCACGACGGTCATGTCGAGGTCGCGATCACACCGACCTATTCCGGCTGTCCGGCAATGAACATGATTGCGCTCGAGATCGAGCTGGCACTGGAGCGCGAAGGCATTCACCGGCCGAAGGTGCGCACCGTGCTGTCGCCGGCCTGGACCACCGACTGGATGAGCGAGGACGGCCGCCGCAAGCTCAGGGAATACGGCATCGCGCCGCCGCTGCCAGGCTCCTCGCGCCGCGCGCTGTTCGGCGAGCAGCAGGTGGCGTGCCCGCAATGCGGATCGGGCGATACCGAACTGCTGTCCGAATTCGGCTCGACCTCCTGCAAGGCGCTGTGGCGTTGCAAGAGCTGCCGTGAACCCTTCGACTACTTCAAGTGTCATTGACCATGTCGACTCCGCGCTTTCACCGTCTGTCCGTCAGCGATCTGCGCCGCGAGGCGTCGGACGCCATCTCGATGAGCTTTGCGATCCCCGACGATCTGCAAGGCGACTACCGCTTCACGCCGGGACAATATCTGACGCTGCGCACCACCATGGACGGCGAGGAGGTTCGCCGCTCCTACTCGATCTGCTCCGGCCCCGACGATGGCGAGCTGCGCATTGCGGTGAAGAAGGTCGATGGCGGCGCCTTCTCGAACTGGGCCGCCGACGAGTTGAAGGCCGGCGATGAGCTCGACGTGATGACGCCGACCGGCCGTTTCGGGGTCGCGCATGCACCCGGCGAGGCGCGGACCTATGTCGGCTTCGCCGCCGGCAGCGGCATCACGCCGATCCTCTCGATCGTCAAGGGCGTGCTGGCGCGCGAGCCGGACAGCCGCTTCTTCCTGTTCTACGGCAACCGCTCGACCGAAGGCGTCATGTTCCGTGAGGAGCTGGAGGAGCTGAAGGACCGCTTCATGCAGCGGCTGTCGGTGTTCCACGTCATCTCGGGCGAGGAGCAGGACATTCCGATCCTGCACGGCCGGCTCGACGGCGAGAAGGTGCGGGTGCTGCTGCGCTCACTGGTGCCGGCCGCGACCGTCGATCACGTCTTCGTCTGCGGCCCGGCCGCGATGAGCGAGATCATCGAGGCGACCTGCCGCGAGATCGGCATCGCCGACGAGCGCATCCATGTCGAACGCTTCGTCTCGGAGTTCGGCGGCAAGCCGCGTCCGAAAGTGGTCGTTCCCGCCGGCGCGCCGCCGAAGGCAATCGCCGGATTGATCATCGACGGCAAGCGCCGCGAGGTCCCGGTGGCCGACGGCGAGTCGATCCTCGACGCCGCGCTGCGGGCCGGCATGGACCTGCCGTTCGCCTGCAAGGGCGGCATGTGCTCGACCTGCCGCGCCAAGCTGGTCGAAGGCGAGGCGCCGATGGATCTGAACTATTCGCTGGAGCCGTGGGAGCTGAAGGCGGGGTTCATCCTCACCTGCCAGGCCAAGCCGTGCTCCGGCAAGGTCGTGGTCGACTACGACCACGTCTAGTTATTGATCGTCATTCCGGGGCGATGCGCAGCATCGAACCGCAGATGCGCAATGGCGCATCGGGGAATCTCGAGATTCCGGGTCTGGTCCTTCGGACCATCCCGGAATGACGGAAGTAGCGTTGACGCCTCACGCGTCGCGCCCAACACTGATGTGACACCAAGAGGCCCTTGCAACGGGCCCGCGCACAGGGAGTTCGATGTGAACGTGAAGGCCACGCTATCGCCCGAGGACGTCGCCCGCGCCTGCGCGGATGCGATGTGGAAGGAAGACGACGCCAGCAAGGGCCTCGGCATGGAGCTCGTCGAGATCAGGCCGGGACAGGCTACGATGGCGATGACGGTGCTTCCGCACATGGTCAACGGACAGCGCATCTGTCATGGCGGCTACATCTTCACGCTGGCCGACTCCGCCTTCGCCTTTGCCTGCAACAGCCGCAACGATCGCGCGGTGGCGGCGCAGGGCAACATCACCTTCATCCGGCCCGGCAAGCTCGGCGACCGTCTGGTGGCGAGCGCGCGCGAGATCTCGCGCAGCGGCCGTTCCGGGATTTATGACGTGCGCGTCACCGCCGGCGACGGCGTGATCGCCGAATTCCGCGGACATTCGCGCGTGATACAAGGCACCTGGCTGCCGGACACGGATATCAAGGCATCATGATTTCGGGAGATATGTGATGGTGACGGCAAAGCTCAACGTCAGGGATAGCGGCTATCACGCCGAGCTCGACGGTGCCGAACGCGCCTCGCGCGACGAGATCATGGCGTTGCAGACCAGGCGGCTCGCCTGGTCGCTCAAGCATGCCTATGACAATGTCGCGCACTACAAGAAAAGCTTCGACGCCGCCGGCGTGCACCCGTCCGACTTCAGGCAGCTTGCCGATCTCGCCAAGTTTCCCTTCACGGTGAAGACCGATCTGCGCGACAATTATCCCTTCAACATGTTCGCGGTGCCGCGCGAGCAGCTGGTGCGGGTCCATGCTTCATCAGGCACGACCGGCAAGCCGATCGTGGTCGGCTACACCAGGGCCGACATCGACACCTGGGCCGACGTGATGGCGCGCTCGATCCGCGCCGCCGGCGGCCGCACCGGCATGCTGATGCACAATGCCTATGGCTATGGCCTGTTCACCGGCGGTCTCGGTGCGCATTACGGCGCCGAGCGGCTCGGCTGCACGGTGATCCCGATCTCCGGTGGCATGACCGAACGGCAGGTGCAGCTGATCAACGATTTCAAGCCCGACATCATCACGGTGACGCCAAGCTACATGCTGGCGATCCTCGACGAGTTCAAACGGCAGGGGCTCGATCCGCGAAAATCATCGCTGAAGTTCGGCATCTTCGGCGCCGAGCCATGGACCAACGCGATGCGCGTCGAGATCGAGCACGCCTTCGACATGGACGCCACCGACATCTACGGGCTGTCGGAGGTGATGGGCCCCGGCGTCGCGCAGGAATGCGTGGAGACCAAGGACGGCCTGCACATCTGGGAAGACCACTTCTACCCCGAGGTGATCGACCCCCTGACCGGCAAGGTGCTTGCTGACGGCGAGAAGGGCGAGCTGGTGTTCACCTCGCTGACCAAGGAAGGCTTTCCGATCATCCGCTACCGCACCCGCGACCTGACGCGGCTGTTGCCGGGCACGGCGCGGCCCGGCATGCGGCGGATGGAGAAGGTGACCGGCCGTTCCGACGACATGATCATCCTGCGCGGCGTCAACGTGTTCCCGACCCAGATCGAGGAGGCCCTGCTGGCGACCGACTGGTGCGGCGGCCACTTTGTAATTGAATTGACCCGCGAGGGCCGCATGGACGAGATGACGGTGCTCGCCGAAGCCCGGCCCGAGAGCTGGGACGGCGAAGGGCTGACGGCGCACGCCGAGAAACTCTCCGGCTTCATCAAGAACACGATCGGCATCTCCACCCGCATCCGCGTTGTCGCCCCCGAGACGCTGGAACGGTCGCTCGGCAAGGCGAAACGTGTTTACGACAAGCGGCCGAAAGCCTAGCCTTGCGCCCATAGCAAGAGGGCGCAGGGTTCGATGGCAAATTCGACTGAAACGACCGCCGCTGAGATCGTGGCGGCGATCCGCGACGGGAAGGTGACGGCGGTCAGCGTCGTGGAGGCGGCGCTCGATCGCGCCGAGCGGCTCAAGCAACTCAATGCCTTCATCCTGCTGAACCGGGACGGCGCACTTGCCGCGGCACGCGAGGTGGATTCCGGCGCACGGACCGGTGCGCTTGCCGGCCTGCCCATCGTCGTCAAGGACAACATCAACACATCAGATCTGCCGACATCGGGCGGCACGGCGGCGCTGCAACACGCGCGACCTGCGCGCAATGCGCCGTCGCTGCAAAAGCTGCTCGACGCGGGTGCTGTCGTCATCGGCAAGACCAATTTGCATGAGCTCGCCTTCGGCATCACCAGCACCAATCTCGCGCCGTTCGCGGGACCGGTGAGGAATCCGTACGACACCAGCCGGATCCCCGGCGGATCGTCGGGCGGAACGTCCGCGGCGATCGCCGCGCGTATCGCCACCTGTGGCCTCGGATCCGACACCGGCGGCTCGACCCGCGTGCCCGCGGCGCTGACCGGCACCGTCGGCTTGCGGCCGTCGGTCGGCAATGGCGGCGCCGAGCGGCGCTACCACGATGACAATCAGGTGGTTCCGATCAGCCATACCCGCGACACCGTCGGCCCGATGGGCCGCACGGTCGCCGATGTCGCGCTGCTCGATGCCGTGATTACAGGCACGCCGCTCGCCACTGGCATTCCGTTGCGCGGCGTGCGTCTCGGCATTCCCGCCTGCTTCTGGAGCGGCCTCGATCGCGACGTCGAGGCTGTCGCCCGCGCAGCCTGCGCACGGCTCACGGCGGCTGGCGTGGTGCTGGTCGATGTCGATATACCTGACCTGTTCGAGCAGAACGGCAAGGTGTCCTTCGTGGTCGCGCTGCATGAACCGATCGCCGATATTCCGGCCTGGCTCGCCGCCTCCGGGATCGAGGGAATCACGCTTGCCGATATCGCCGCGAAGGTCGCCAGCCCCGACGTCATCGGCGCGTTCGGGGCCATTACCACGGACGCCTTCGGCGCCGCCTATGATGATGCGATCAAGGTGCAGCGGCCGGCGCTGCAGGCGATCTATGCCGCCTATATCAGGGACAACAAACTGGATGCCATCCTGTTTCCGACCACGATCGCGCCTGCGTCGGTCATCGATGAAAAGAACGGGTCCGGCGACGTGTCGGTCAATGGCGGCGAGCCGGCGCCGACTTTCGGCACCATGATCCGCAACACCGATCCCGGCAGCAATGCCGGCCTTCCCGGCTTGTCGCTCTATGCCGGAATGACGCCGGGCGGCTTGCCACTCGGGCTCGAGATCGATGGTGCGGTCGGCAGCGATGCCAGACTGCTCGGGCTCGGCTTGTCGATTGAGGCGATCCTGGGCACGGCCCCGCCGCCGAAGCTCTGAGTCCACCGGCTCGCAACAAGCCCCTTGAATTGGTCGGTCAGTCGATTAGTCATGGTCTGAGGCCGTCTGGCCGCCACGATCCGCGTGCTTTGCGGCGCGCTTCATGACTGAGACTGGAATGCTCATGCCGCCGGCCCCGCAAGCAAATCGTCATCCTGTCGATGCTCGTTGCGTCCGCCTGCTGACGAAGGCGGAGAACGCGGCTGCGGTGGCGCCGGTGGTCGAGACGCATGCACTGTCGTGCGGGGACAACGATGTCCTGATCGAGGTGAAGGCGGCGGCGGTGAATCCGTCCGACGTGAAGGCCGCGACCGGGCTGATGCCCTATGCCGTGTTCCCGCGCACCTCCGGCCGCGACTATGCCGGCGTCGTGATTGACGGTCCGTCGGGCTTGATCGGGCGCGAGGTGTTCGGTTCATCAGGCGATCTCGGCATCCGCCGCGACGGCACCCACGCCACGCATCTCGTGGTCGAGCGCGATGCCGTGGTGGAAAAACCCGCCGGCATCTCCTGGGACGAAGCCGCCGGGATCGGCGTGCCCTTTGTCACCGCGATGGAAGGCCTGCGCCGCGCCGGACTGCCGAAGGCGGGCGAGACCGTGCTCGTGATGGGCGTCAACGGCAAGGTCGGCCAGGCCGCCGTGCAGATCGCAAGCTGGCACGGTGCGCGCGCGATCGGCGTGGTGCGCAAGAGCGAGCCCTATGAGGGCCACACGAATTCGCCGGTCGAGGTGATCGATGCCTCCACCACCGATGTCGCCGCGCGGGTGCGCGAGCTGACCAGCGGCAAGGGCGCCGACATCGTCTACAACACGGTCGGCGATCCTTATTTCCAGGCCGCGCACAAGTCGCTGGCGCTGCGCGGCCGACAGATCCTGATCGCCGCGGTCGACCGCATCGTGCAGTTCAACATCCTCGAATTCTACCGCGGACAGCACACCTATGTCGGCATCGACACGCTCGCGCTGTCGTCGGTTGCGACCGGCGAGGTGCTGCGCGAGCTCGCGCCGGGCTTTGCCAGCGGGCATCTGAAGCCGTTTCCGATCAGGCAGAACGCGATCTATCCACTGGAACAGGCCAAGGCGGCGTTCGTTGCCGTCGCCGGCTCGTCGCGCGACCGCGTGATCCTGCGACCGTAATTCACCGTCATTGCGAGGAGCGAAGCGACGAAGCAATCCATTCTCTCCCGTTGTGGTGGTATGGATTGCTTCGCTTCGCTTCGCTCGCAGTGACGAACTCTTGAGGACCCTTGCATGGACTCCGCCACGATCGTCATCCTCGCCGCCCTGATCATCGGCCTGATCTACGGCTCGGTCGGACTCGTCAGCGGCTTCTGCATGATGAGCGGCCTGCGCGGCTGGTGGGCGGAGGGCGACGGCCGGCTGGCACGTACCTACGCGTTGGCGATGGGCGTTGCGATCGCGGCCTCGCAGCTGCTGGCGGCGGCGGGCCTCGTCGATCTCGGCAAGTCGATCTATCTGCAACCGTCATTCTCGGCGCCGGTGATGTTCCTCGGCGGCCTGCTGTTCGGTTACGGCATGGTGCTGTCGAATGGCTGCGGCTCGCGCGCGCTGGTGCTGCTCGGGCGCGGCAATCTGCGTTCCCTGGTGGTCGTGATCGTGCTCGGCATCTTCGCCGAGATGACGCTGAAGGGACTGATTGCGCCTATGCGGATCGCAATGGTGCAGTCGTCTCAGGCCACGGTCGCCGCCAATTCGGTGCCGGCCCTGCTGGCAAGCGCCGGCCTCGGTGCGGTGCCGGCGCGGATGATCGCGGCCTCGGTGCTCGCGGCCGTGCTGATCATCTTCGCCTTCGCTTATGCGCCGTTCCGAAAATCGCCCGGCCAGATCGCGGCCGGCCTGATCGTCGGCCTGCTGGTGGCGGCAGGCTGGTACGCGACCGGCTATCTCGGCGCCGATGATTTCAATCCGGTGCCGGTGACGTCGCTGACCTTCATCGCGCCGATCGCCGACGCGCTGCAATATGTGATGCTGTCGACCGGCTCGACGCTCAATTTCGGCATCGTCACCGTGTTCGGCGTGTTTGCCGGCAGCCTGATTACGGCGCTTGCCACCGGACGCTTCGAGCTCGAAGGCTATCGGTCGCCGCAGCACATGCTGCGCTCGGCCGGCGGCGCCGCGCTGATGGGGGCGGGCGGCGTCATGGCCTTCGGCTGCTCGGTCGGGCAGGGGCTGACCGGGCTGTCGACGCTGTCGCTGTCATCGTTCATCGCTATCGCCGGCATCCTGCTCGGCACCGGTGCAGGTCTGCGCGGGGCCTTGCGGGTCAGGCCGCTGGCGACGGCCTAGGGCGCTTACTCATAACCGGCGGCTTCCGGTCATAAAGCGGAAGTTGCCCGGTTCGGTAGTTATCGGCGGCTTATGACCCAGAGCTGTCATTGTGCCGCCGGTGGAAAAGGATAGGCTTAGCGTCGAAACGAGGTCGGTTGTGGGCCGTATATCCGCTGCCGCATCACGAATTAGATCGGTGGGGCCATGGCAGTAAAAAAAGACACGGGAACGCCACAGGCAAAAAGTGTCGAGCTTCTGGTAGCGATGACCGGCAAGGCGAGTCCCGCGAAAGCGGCCGAAGGCGACAAGCCGGTATTTGCCTATATCGAGAGCCTTCCCGAACCGCAGAAGAGCATCGCCAAACATGTCGATGCCTTGGCCGCCAAGGCAATCCCCGACCTCAAACGCGCGGTGAAATGGGGAATGGCTTACTATGGCGTTCCCGATGGGTGGTGCTTCTCTTCCGGCGCCTTCGTCGGTCACCTGAAGCTGATGTTCATCCGAGGCAACGAACTACAACCGGAACCCCCAGTGACACCGTTCAGAATGGGCAAGGCCACCCGCGGCGTCGAGTTGACCGCCATGGACGAGTTCGACGACGACCAGGTGCTTTCGTGGATGGCTCAGGCCGCCAAGAAACCGTACGTCACGGCGGCGATGAAGAAGAAGAAATAGGCCTCCTGGCGGCTGCCGCTTCTGGCCCAAGGCCGACATGCAGCGACGTCGGTTTTGACGTCAGCTTCCGAGACCGAAGCGGACGTGACGAATCCATGAGTACAGGCCCTAATTACGCACGCGCCGGTGCATCCGCGAGCGAGCTCAGCGCGATGCCGCCGACGATCAGGGCCGCGGCAATCGCGAGCGACATATCTATCGGTTCGCCGAGCAGCAGCGCCGCGGTGACGATCCCGACGATCGGCGTCCCCGTCGTGCCGAGTGAGGTCGTGAGCGCCGGCAGGCTCTTGTTGACAACAGACATCGCCCAATAAGCCAACGCCGTGCCGATGAAGCCGGAATAGAGGAACAGCAGCACGAGGTGCGGCGACCATGTCACCGTGGGCACGCCCTCGGTGACCAGCGCCGTCGTGGTCAGTACCAGCGTCGCGACGAGCACTTGCCACAGCAACAGCTGCAGCGGCGTCGCGATCCAGCGGTGTGAGCGGATATAGATGATGTTCGCGGCCCAGCAGATCGCGGCGACGATGATCATGCCGGCGCCGGCAATGATGTGCAGATTGCTCCAGTCCAGCGACGCCGGGTTGAGGATCACGCAGAGGCCGGCGAGCCCCGACGCGACCCCGACCAGCTTCAATGTACCGAGCCGTTCGGTCCGCGCGGCACCGGCGGCAAGAGCGACCCAGAGCGGCGTGGTGTAGCCGAGCACCACGCCCTTGCTCGCCGGCAGATAGCGCAGGCCGGCGGCGGTCAGTGTCGAGAAGAACGTCATGTGCAGCAGGGCGACGCTGAGCACCACCGGGACATCGGCGATTCGCGGAATGATCAGATTGTCGCTGGCGCGCAGGATCACCAGCAGGGCGATCAGCGCGACCCAGCTCCGGATCGATGCGGTCCATAGCAGCGGCACCGCCTGGACCAGCGATTTCGTCACCGACCAGTTGATGCCCCAGGCCAGCACCACGACGACGAACAAAGCGGCGGCTTTGGCTGGCGACTGCGACTGGTTCACGGCGGCATCCTTGCAGGCGATACCGCTTGTGAATAGGATCATGCTGGCTCTCTCGAAAGGGCCAGATTGGATAGACTAGAGGAGCCAGATTGATCCTCGCCGAATTGCTCGTGCTGAAGCGGTCGGATGATGCCGGGCTAGCCGCGCAGCTGACGGGGCAGCTGCGCGCGCTGATGGCGAGTGGCCGGATCAGGAGCGGGGCCATGCTGCCGTCGAGCCGCAGCCTTTCGGCCGAGCTCGACGTGTCGCGCAACACGGTGACGCATGCCTATGAGCAGCTCGCGGCCGAGGGCTATCTGCGCGTCGCCGCGCGGCGGCGGCCGGTGGTCACCGACGATATCGAGGCACGCTTTGCCAAGGCTATGCCGGCGCCACGGCGAGACGCCGCCCGCAAGCCGCTGCTGTCGCCCTGGGCCTTGCAGCTCTCGGAGGCCGATTGGCCGCTGTCGTACCAGGCCGAATTCCGGCCGCTCCGTCTCGGGTTTGCGGACGCGCGCGATTTTCCGCACGAGATCTGGGCGCGCTGCCTGCGCCGTAGCGCGCTGCGCCGCCGCTTCAACGACCAGACCGTGGTCAACCGGCCAGCGCTGCGCGAAGCCTTGCGCGACTACCTCGAAATCAACCGCGGCGTGCACGCCGAGGCCGACCAGATCCTGATCCTGCCGACCGCGCAGGCGGCGCTGACGCTGATCGCGGCGACCACAATCGTATCAGGCGATGCGGTCTGGACCGAGGATCCCGGCTATCCCGGCGCCGCAGCGGCGTTTCGCGCGGCCGGCGCCGACGTCGTCGGCGTCAGGCTGGATCAATGGGGCATGACGCGGATGCGCGCGGCGCGTGCGCCGAAGCTGATCTTCACGACGCCCTCACATCAGCATCCGACCGGACGGGTGATGCCGGTTGCGCGCCGCACCGAGCTGCTGGCGACGGCCGAACCCGGCAAGACCTGGATCGTCGAGGACGATTACGACGGCGAGTTTCACTATGACAGCCGCCCGATGCCGGCCCTGCAAGGGCTCGATCGCGAGGGGCGCGTGCTTTATGTCGGCACGTTCGCGAAGGCGATGACCGCCGATATCCGCATCGGCTATCTGGTGGTGCCGCCATCACTGGCGCGGACGATGGAGATCGCGCAGCGGCATCTCGGGCTGATCGCCTCCGTGCACGTCCAGGAGGCGCTGGCCGGTTTCATGACCGACGGTCATTTCCTGGCGCATGTCAGACGGATGCGGCGGATCTATCGCGCGCGCCGGGATCACCTCGCCGCGGCGCTGGCGCGGCAGCTCGGCGAGGTGCTCGCGGCCGAGGTCCCGCCCGGCGGCATGCAATTGATCGCCCGCTTCAAGGACGGCGGCGCCGACCGGAGCGCCGTGACGCGGTTGGTCGCCGCCGGCGTCGAGGTGCGCGCGCTGTCGAGCCTCGCGCTGGAACGGCCGCGCGACCATGGCCTGTTGCTCGGCTTCGCCGCCTGGCGCGAGAACGAGATCGGCGCGGCGGTCCGGATCATGGCGAACTGCCTGGCCGGCAAGCGCGCGGCGCGTGGGTAGACGGCGAGAGGTGCTTTCACGATTTCGGAATATTAGAAAAATATCCCTGAGTTGCCCGACGTGTCAAGTAGCCTTGTCGAACGCCGGCAGCCGCCGGCTACTTTGCATGGGGTTGTTTTCGATATTTCAAGTGGAGAGCGGATACAGCTGACATGCTGCTTCGGCTCGGCCGATCTCGCTGCGTCGCAGGTTCTACTCCGCCGCCTTGGTGACGATCCGCACCTCCGACGTCAGCGTCTTGTGCACCGGGCATTTGTCGGCGATCTCCATCAGCCGCTTCCGTTGCTCGACGTCGAGCTCGCCCTCGATCCGGATGACACGGTCGATCTGGTCGAGCATGCCCTCGCGCGTCTCGCACTCCTCGCAATCCTTCGCGTAGATCTTGTTGTGCGTGAGCGTCACGGTGATGCGCTCGACCGGCAACTGCTTGCGGTCGGCATACATCCGCATCGTCATCGAGGTGCAGGCCCCGAGCCCGGTGAGCAGGAAATCGTAAGGGCCGGGGCCGGTATCCTGACCGCCGACGGCGGCCGGCTCGTCGGCCAGCATGCGGTGCGGCCCCGTGGTGACGATCTGCTGGAACTTGCTGGCGCGGGTCTCCTGCACCACGACGTTGCGCGGTGCGGCGCCGGTGTCTGCTGCCGGCTGCGGTGCGAGATCGACGTAGCGTTCCGCCCAGGCGCCGATCAGGTCGGCGACATAGGCGGCATCCTGCTTGCCGCTCAGGAGATGGTCCGCACCCGCAAGCGAGACGAAGCTCTTGGGGTGTTTGGCGGCGATGAAGATATTGGTGGCGTTGTCGATGCCGACCGTGTCGTCGGTCGGCGAGTGCATGACCAGCAGCGCCTTGTGCAGGCTTTTGACCTGCGCCATCAGATTTTGCTCGGCGACGTCGTCGAGGAATTCGCGCTTGATGCGGAAGGGACGGCCGGCGAGCGACACTTCGCCTTCACCCTGGGTGCGGATGTCCTCGATGCGGTCCTTGAAGAAATGCGTGACATGGGCGGGATCGGAGGGTGCGGCGATGGTGGCGACCGCCTTCGCCTCGGGGATCTGGCCCGCGGCCGCGAGGATCGCGGCGCCGCCGAGGCTGTGGCCGATCAGGATTGCGGGCGCCTTGCGCGTCTCGCGCAGATGGTCGGCGGCGCGGACGAGGTCGGCGACGTTCGACGTGAAGGTCGAGTTGGCGAAATCGCCCTCGCTGGAGCCGAGGCCGGTGAAATCGAACCGCAAGGTGGCGATGCCCTTGGCGGCGAGCGCGACCGCGATGCGCTTTGCCGCCAGCACGTCCTTGCCGCAGGTGAAGCAATGCGCGAACAGCGCATAGGCCTTGATCGGCCCGTCCGGCGTATCAAGTGCTGCGGCCAGCTGATGGCCGTCCACACCGGTGAATTGAAAGCGTTCGTGCGGCACGGGCAGGCTCCATTTTTCTTGGTGGTTGTCAGTCGCCAGAATAGCGCTGTTCGGCCCAGGGATCACCGCGATTGTGATAGCCGCGCACCTCCCAGAAGCCCGGCGCATCTTCGGTCAGGAATTCGATGCGCTGCAGCCATTTGGCGCTCTTCCAGAAATAGAGATGCGGCACCACGAGCCGCACCGGGCCGCCATGCTCCTGCTCGAGCGGCTTGCCCGACCAGCTATGGGCGAGCAGCGCGTCCTCGGCGGCAAAATCCTCGAGCGGCAGGTTTGTCGTATAACCGTCATAGGAATGCAGCGCGACGAAGCGCGCGTCCTCGCGCGGCCGGCAGGTGGCGAGCAGGTCGCGTGTGGCGAGTCCCTCCCACTGATTGTCGTAGCGCGACCAGGTCGTGACGCAGTGGATGTCGGAGACGAATTGCGTCTGCGGCTGCGCCATGAATTGCGGCCAGCTCCAGTAGATCGTCTGCTCGACCGCGCCGTAGACGTCGAGCCGCCAGCGCTCCTGCGAGACGTTGGGCATCAGTCCGAGATCGAGCACCGGCCAGTCCGCCGTCAGATGCTGGCCCGGCGGCAGGCGCTGCTCCTCCGGCCGGGTGATCTTGCCGGTGAGGAACTTGCCTTCGCGCGCCCAGCGCTGCTTGCTGCGCGTCAGCTTGCTCTCGGGCGGTTCCTGGTCGTCGGTCATTGGCGTCGTGTCATCATTCGTGGCGATGCATCGCGGATTCGTGCTTGGTGTCGCGCATCGTCGAATAGATCAAGAGCGACAGGAAGATCATGCCGCTGAGGTAATAATAGAACCAGTCCTCGTGCCCGACGCTCTTGAAATAGAGCGCGACCGCGGGCGCGGTGCCGCCGAAGATCGACACCGTGATCGCATAGGGCAGGCCGACGCCGAGGGCGCGGACATTGGTCGGGAACAGCTCGGCCTTCACGATCGCATTGATCGAGGTGTAGCCGGCGACGAAGATCCAGGCACCGCAGATCAAGAGGAAGGCGATGAACGGCGACTTGGTGTCCTTCAGCGCTGTCAGGATCGGCACTGTCGAAATCGTGCCGACGACACCGAAGAAGATCAAAAGCGGCTTGCGGCCGATGCGGTCGGAGAGGCCGCCATAGATCGGTTGCAGGATGGTCGCGAAGATGAGCGAGCCGAAGATCACGAAGGTGGTCTGGTCCTCGGTCAGCCCGACCGACAGTTTCACGAAGGTCTGCATGTAGGTGGTGAAGGTGTAGAACGCCGCGGTGCCGCCGGCGGTGAGGCCGACCACCAGCAGCAATTCGCGCGGGTAGTTCAACAGGCCGACGATCGAGCCGGTCGGCTTCGACACCTTCTTGGCCTCCTCGAACGCCTCGGTCTCGTGCAGGCCGCGCCGCATCACCGCGGCGAAGATCGCAAGCCCGGCGCCGATCACGAACGGGATCCGCCAGCCCCAGGCCTTCAGCTCGTCCGAGGTCAGGAATACCTTCTGCAGCAGCAAGAGCACGATGATCGCGGTGAGCTGGCCGCCGATCAGTGTGACGTATTGGAAGCTCGAGTAGAAGCCGCGGTGCTTGGGATCGGCGACCTCGCTGAGATAGGTGGCGCTGGCGCCGTATTCGCCGCCGAGGCTCAACCCCTCGATGATGCGGGCCAGCGCCAGGATCGCCGGCGCGGCAATGCCGATGCTGGCATAGGTCGGCGTCACCGCGATGATCAGCGAGCCGAAGCACATGCAGACCACCGACAGCGTCAGCGACAGCCGCCGGCCGTAGCGGTCGGCGATGTAGCCGAACAGCCAGCCGCCGAGCGGGCGCATCAGGAAGGTCGCGGCAAACAGCACGGCGGCATTGAGCTGCTGCACCACCGGATCGCTGTGCGGGAAGAACGCCGGTGCGAAATACAGCGCGAACGCTGTATAGGCGTAGAAATCATACCACTCGACGAGATTGCCGACCGAGCCGATGAAGATCGCCTTCACCCGCCGCTCGACATCGTGGATGTCGAGATGATCGCTCGCGGATTGAGCGGTTTGATCGGTCATAAGCTAGCCTCCCGGACTCGTCGGTTCGATTCCGGGCAAGCTACCTCATTGAATGGTGCGATGTAACTGCTGTGTCCGGCCGCTCAGGCGGTCTTGCCGAACAGAACAGGCAGTTGACGCGGCCCGCGCACCGTGCCTTCGGACCAGGTGACCTTGCCGGCCGGATCGAGCCGGAAATCCGGAATCCGCTTCAGCCATTCCTCAATCGCGACCTGCATCTCCATCCGCGCCAGATTGGAACCGACGCAGCGGTGAATGCCGAGGCCGAAGGCGGCGTGGCGATTCTCCTTGCGGTCGATCACCACCTTGTCCGCGTCGGGGAACATGGCGGGGTCGCGATTCGCCGCCGGGAAGGACAGCAGCACCATGTTGCCGGCCTTCACCGGGCAACCGGAGATCGTGGTCTCCTTCATCACCTCGCGCGCCATCGTCACCGGCGCATAGGCGCGCAGGAATTCCTCGATCGCGGTCGGGATCAGTGCCGGCTCCGCAATCAGCCGCTCGCGATCGGCCGGCGTCTTGGCGAGGTGCCAGAGCGAGGAGCCGATCGCGCTCCAGGTGGTGTCGATGCCGGCGATCAGGAGCAGCCGCAGCGAGCCGAGCACGTGCTCGTCGGTCAGCGGCTGGCCGCCGGGGCCCTTGGCCCGCAGCAGCTGCGAGATCAGGTCGTCGCCCGGCGCAAGCTTGCGCTGCTCGAGATGGGCCATGAAATAGCCGGTCATCTCGCGCACGCCGTTCATCAGCTCGTCTTCGTTTTTGATGCCGAGCTCGAGGATCTGGTGGATCCACTTGATGAAGAGGTCGCCGTCCTTCTCGGGGATGCCGAGCATGTGGGCGATGGCGCGCACCGGGATGTGCTTGGTGTAACGCGCCGCGGCGTCGCAATGGCCATCGGCGATGAATTCGTCGATCAGCTCGTTGCAGATCGCGCGCACCCGCGGCTCGAGCCGCGCCATCGCGTCCGGCGTGAACGGCGGCAGCAGCACCTGCTTGGCGGGCTTGTGCTCCGGCGGATCTGAGGTGATCGGCGGCGCGCGGGCGGTGATCTCGGGGCGGACGTCGCGCACGATGACGCGGCGCGAGGAGAAATGTTCGGTGTCGTAGGCGATTTCCTTCACCGCCTGATAGGTGGTCGGCATGTAGCAGCCGAGGAAACGCTCGGTATGCACGACCGGCGAGGCTGAGCGCAGCGTCTCCCAGATCGGGAACGGATCGTCGGTCCAGACCGGGTCGGTGTGGTCGAAATCATGGACCCAGTCGGTGACCGGGGGATGTTCGGGCAGATAGGTTGCGGACGGGGAATCGGACATCAGCTCGTTCCTTCTCGTTCGATCAAACGCTTGGGCTCAACGGGAGGCGCGCGGCCGCCCCGGCCGGCCGTCATTCCTCGGTGACTTCGATCGCGATTTCCGGGCAATTGGTCTGTGCGAGCCAAGCCTTGTCCTCGAGCCCGGCCGGAACGGTCCCGTCGCCGGCCTCATGGGCATTGCCGTATTCGTCGAGCTCAAACAGTTCGGGGGCGAGTGATTTGCAGCGGGCGTGACCCTGGCATTTGTCCTGGTCGACGCGGATTCTGAGCTTGGACATGCAAGCACTCTCCCTCGGCTCTGGCGCACCGCAGGGCGCGCCGGGTTCCTCACTTCATATTATGCAAGTTCTAGCTTGCTTGGGCGGCCGGCCTCTTAACCTGACCGCCAAGTTATAGCATATTACATTATCGTCGCGCTTGCGCGTCAAGCAAAAATTCAGCGATCATTGCCGCAATGGGACAAATCGTTCGTAAGCCGTTCAAAACCTACCACCATGGCGACCTTCGCGAAGCCCTGATTCAGGCCGCGTTGCGCGAGGTCGAGCTTGGTGGTCCCGAAGCGATCAGCATCAAGGCGCTGGCCAAGCAGCTCGGCGTCTCGCAGCCGGCGCCGTACCGGCATTTCGCCGACCGCGAGGCGCTGCTCGAGGCGGTGACCGCGGAAGCGTTCCGGCAGTTCAACGTGATCATGCGCGAGGCGATCGAGCAGCCGGGCAAGGGATCGAAACTGTCGCGGTTTGCCCAGGCCGCGCTGGCCTTCGGGCTCCAGCGCCACGGCATCTACCGGCTGATGTTCGCATCGCGCACCATGGCCTGCGCGCCTGTTGGCAGCGAGCTGCACACCGCGGCGATGGACACGCTGGCGCTGCTGATCGAGTCGTTCGAGGCGCCGGCCGTCGGGCTGTTGCGCGAGCGCCAGGCGCTGAAGATCTGGGCCGGGCTGCACGGTATCGTGATGCTCGCCGAGCAGGGCCTGCTCACCGGCGAGTCCGCCCAGATCAGCCGCGAGGAGCTGTTGGACGAGATCGTCGAGCAGACCAAGCACGCACTCACCGTCGCGCTCAAGGCGACGGAAGACAAGGCGTAGAGCATGATCCGGAAAAGTGCGAAGCGGTTTTCCGAGAAGATCATGCTCAAACAAAGAGCTAAAGCGCGATGATGATTCAACCCAATCTCATCGCGCTTTAGGCTGCTTTATCTCGGCGGCCGCGGATCGATCGGAGTGGTGCCGCGCACGCCCAGAACATCCTCCAGCACCTTCGCACCAGCCAGAAGCTGCGCCTCGGCGCGCGGTTTGGCGACCACCTGCAGGCCGACCGGCAGGCCCGACGCGGTGAAGCCGCAGGGCAGCGACAGCGCCGGGCAGCAGGCCAGCGTGATCGCATAGACGATGCCGAGCCATTCGACGTAATTATCGAACGTCTTGCCGTCGCATTCGGCGACATAGCGGTTCTCGACCGGGAATGGCGGCACGATGGTGGCCGGCGCCAGCAGCAGATCGTAGGTCTCGAAGAATTCGAGCGCACGCGCGGTCATCGCGACGCGCTGCGCCTCGGCGCGCTCGAGCTTCTCGACCGTGAGCTTGAGGCCTTCCTCGATGTTCCAGATCACCTCGGGCTTGAGCAGGTCGCGCTTGGTGCGCAGCAATTCGGCCTTGCTGATCGCGAAATCGAACGCGCGCAGCACGTGGAAGCATTCATGGGCCTCGCGCAAATCTGGATGCGCTTCCTCGACGATCGCGCCGGCTTCGGCAAAGCGCTCCGCCGCCTTGCGGGTCACCGCCTTGACCTCGGGATCAACAGGCGTGATGCCGAGATCGGGCGAATAGGCGATGCGCTTCGGCTTGCTGCCGGAGCGTGTCGCCGAGAGGAACGACGTCGGCAGCACGGGCAGCGACAACGGATCGGCGGCATGCTCGCCGCTCATTGCGTCGAGCAGCAGCGCGAGGTCTTCGACATTGCGCGCCATCGGTCCCTGCACGCCGAGCGTGCGGTCGACGCCGAATTTCGGTGTGTGCGCGACGCGGCCGATCGACGGCCGCAGGCCAACGATGCCGCAGAAGCTTGCGGGGTTGCGCAAGCTGCCGCCCATGTCGGAGCCGTGGGCGAGCCACGCAGTGCCGCTCGCCAGTGCCGCCGCGGCGCCGCCGGACGAGCCGGCGGCCGAGCGCGACGTGTCCCAGGGATTGCGCGTCGGGCCGAACACCTCGTTGAAGGTGTTGGCGCCGGCGCCGAATTCCGGCGTGTTCGACTTGGCGTAGATCACGCCGCCATTCTGTTCGAGGCGCTCGACCAGGATGTCGGACTTCGCCGGGATGTTGTCCTTGAAGATCGGCGAGCCAAGCGTGGTCAGCACGCCTGACACGGCAGTGAGATCCTTGATCGGAACGGGAAGGCCGGCGAGCAGGCCGCGCTCGCTGACCGGCTTCCGCATCAGGGCCTTGGCGTGGCTGCGGGCGCGATCGAAGCAGAGTGTGGGCAGGGCGTTGACCTTGCCGTCGACCTCGGCAATGCGCTTTTCCAGCACATCGAGCAGATCGAGCGGCGTGACGTCACCGGCCTTCAGTTTCCCGACGACGGCACACGCCGTTTCCTTCACCAAGCCCTGATCAGCCATGCACCGTTGCTCCTATGTGTTCTGTTTGCTTGTGCTGTAGAACATTTCCTGCCGTTGTGGCAATGCGACGAGAACCGAGGGGTTGGGAATGGCAGCGTTGTTTTCCGCGCTGGACTGGCGCGCGATGAGCCAGCAGGAGCGCGACGTCGGCCTGAACAACGGCGTCGCCGTCAAGGGCAGTGCCGAGATCGCCGCCGGCTGGGAGCAGCGCTCGGCGGCGCTACGGCAGCAGCATTCCAATCATCTCGATCTCAGATACGGCCCGCGTGAGCGCAACCGGATCGATTTCCTCAAGGCGCACGACGGTGCGCCGACGCTGCTGTTCATCCACGGCGGCTACTGGCAGACCCGTGCCAAGGAAGTGTTCACGATCTTCGCCGAGGGGCCGATGGCGCATGGCATCAATGTCGCGCTGATCGGCTACACGCTGGCGCCGGATGCGACGCTCGATGACATCGTCGCCGAGATTCACGCCGGGATCGATTTTCTTGCGCAGCAATTGCCGGGCCTAGGTGCCGCTGCCGATGGCATCGTGGTGTCGGGCTGGTCCGCGGGCGGGCATCTGACGTCGATGGCGCTGTCGAACCCCAACGTCCGGGCCGGCATGGCGATCTCAGGCATCTACGACCTCGAGCCGATCAGGCACTCCTATCTCAACGAGAAGCTCAAGCTCGACGAAGGCATGTCGCGGCGCAATTCGCCGATGATGCAGCAGGGCGGCACGGCAAAGCCGCTGTCGCTGGTGGGCGGCAGCGCCGAGCTGCCGCTGCTGCGCAGGCAGACCGCCGATTTCGCCGGCCATCGCGCCCGCTACGGCTTGCCGGTGACCTATGAAGAGATCCCGGGCGCCGATCATTTCTCGATCATGCACCAGATGCAGGCGCCGCAGGGCCGCATCACGACGCTAATCCGGCAATTGTTCGAGCGGACCGCGGGGTAACGCGTCATTGCGAGCGAAGCGAAGCAATCCATCGGTCCGCATATGAGGGACTATGGATTGCTTCGTCGCTGTCGCTCCTCGCAATGACGCGGAGAAGGACTAGCCCCACCCCGACGTAAACCCGCCATCTACCGTGTAAATTACGCCCGACGTATACCCGGCGCGGTCGGACGCCAAAAACGCCATCAGGTCGCCGATCTCGCGCGCATGCGCGGGACGGCCGAGCGGCATGCCTTTCTGGAATTCCTTGTAGCGGTTCTCGTCGCCGAACTGATGCTTGGCGCGGGTCTTGAGCAGGGTGACGTGGCGGTCGGTGCCGACAGGGCCGGGATTGATGCCGACCACGCGGATATTGTCTGCCAGGCTCTTGCCGCCGAGCGCGCGGGTGAACGCCATCAGTGCCGCATTGCCGGCGCTGCCGCAGATGTAGTTGGCGTCGAACTTCTCGCCGGCCGCGCCGATGTCGTTGACGATCACACCGCCGCCGCGCGCCTTCATCTGGGCATAGATCGCGCGCGTCAAATTGACATAGCCGAACACCTTGAGCTCCCATGCATGCCGCCAGGTCGCCTCGTCGATCTTGTCGATCGAGCCGCCCGGGATGTCACCGGCGTTGTTGATCAGGATGTCGATGTCGGCGGCCTCTTTTGCCAACCGCGCCAGGTCTTCCGATTTGCGCAGATCGACCACGCTGATCGCCGCATCGATCTGGTGCGCCGAGCGCAGCCGCTCGGCCAGCGCCTTGAGCTGGTCGCCGTTGCGGGCGGCGAGCAGCAGGTTGGCGCCTTCCTCGGCAAAGGCTTCGGCGGCGGCCGCGCCAATGCCCTTGGAGGCGCCGGTGATCAGGACACGTTTGCCGCGCAGATGCAGATCCATGGGATGTCTCGCTTGTTATGAGGAACGGATATCGGCGAATTTGGTGGGGCAGGGTCGCGCCGCGGTCAACACTGCACTGCAGCGTTGCGCTGGCGCGAAGTTTGGTCCATTGCAGGGCCGTCAGGATAGGCGGCATTGCCGGCCGGGCAAATCACAAGGGTGTTCTCGATGAGCAGCAAGAAGCAGTATCGGATTGCGGTCATTCCCGGCGACGGCATCGGCAAGGAAGTGATGCCGGAGGGCCTGCGCGTCATCGAGGCGGCGGCGAAAAAGCACGGCGTCGACGTGAAGTTCGACCATTTCGACTTCGCCTCCTACGACTATTACGAGAAGCACGGCGAGATGATGCCGGCCGACTGGAAGGCCAAGATCGGCAAGCATGACGCGATCTATTTCGGCGCGGTCGGCTGGCCCGCCAAGATCCCGGATCATATCTCGTTGTGGGGTTCGCTGATCAAATTCCGCCGCGAATTCGACCAGTACGTCAATCTGCGCCCGGTGCGGCTGATGCCCGGCGTGCCGTCGCCGCTGGCGAACCGCAAGCCCGGCGACATCGATTTCTGGGTGGTGCGCGAGAACACCGAGGGCGAGTATTCCTCGGTCGGCGGCCGCATGTTCCCGGACACCGACCGCGAGTTCGTGACGCAGCAGACGGTGATGACCCGCATCGGCGTCGACCGCATCCTGAAATTCGCGTTCGACCTGGCGCAGTCGCGGCCGAAGAAGCATCTGACCTCGGCGACCAAGTCGAACGGCATCTCCATCACGATGCCCTATTGGGACGAGCGCGTGGAGGCAATGGCCAAGAAGTATCCTGGTGTGAAGTGGGACAAGTACCACATCGACATCCTCACCGCGAACTTCGTGCTGCATCCGGACTGGTTCGACGTCGTGGTCGGCTCCAATCTGTTCGGGGACATCCTCTCCGATCTCGGCCCGGCCTGCACCGGCACGATCGGCATCGCGCCGTCGGGCAACATCAACCCGGAAGGCGACTTCCCGTCGGTGTTCGAGCCGGTGCACGGCTCGGCGCCGGATATTGCGGGGCAGGGCATTGCCAACCCGATCGGCATGATCTGGTCGGGTGCGATGATGCTGGAGCATCTCGGCGAGAAGCAGGCCGCTGACGCCATCGTCGGCGCGATCGAGCGCACGCTCGGCGAACGCACGCTGCGCACCCGCGATCTCGGCGGCAACGCCGACACCACGGCCTGCGGCAAGGCCGTTGCAGAGATGGTGGATTGAGCTGTGCTGTCAATCACGGGGTCGTCCTGGCGAAAGCCAGGACCCATTACCCCGAGTGCTTGTTGTCTTGATAGGTCTGACTACCGGCCTGCGCGATGACACAGGCCGGTGGTAATGGGTCCTGGATCGCGCTCGCTACGCTCGCTTGTCCAGGACGACGTCGATAATTATTACTTCACGATCCTGCGGCAATGCTCCCATGCCGCGTGGATCAGATTCTCGCTCGCCTCGGGCGTGCGGAAGGCGGAATGCGCCGACAGCGTCACGTTCGGGATTTTCGTCAGCGCATGGTCCTTCGGCAGCGGCTCGGTGTTGTAGACATCGAGGCCGGCGTGGCGGATGTGGCCCGAATTGAGCGCATCGATCATCGCCTGCTCGTCGACGATGGCGCCGCGGGCGGTGTTGATCAGCACCACGCCCTTCTTCATCTGCGCGATCTTGTCGCGCGTGATCATCCCGCGGGTCCCGTCGTTCAGCAAGAGATGGATCGAGATCACGTCGCTCTTTGCCAGCACTGTGTCGAGATCGACGAATTCGATGCCCGGATGGCTCTTGGGCGACCGGTTCCAGGCGATCACCTTCATGCCGCTGCCGAGCGCGATGCGCGCGACCTCGGCGGCGATGCCGCCGAAGCCGACCAGGCCGAGCGTCTTGCCGGTCAGCTGCATGCCGTCCTCGCGCAGCCAGTTGCCCGCGCGCATCTCGCGGTCCATCTGCGCGATCACGCGCGCCGACGACCACATCAGCGCGATCGCGGACTCCGCGACCGCCGTGTCGCCATAGCCCTTGATCAGGTGCACGGCGATGCCGAGCCCGGCGAGTTCCTCCGGGTTCATGTAGCTGCGCGCACCGGTGCCGAGGAACACGACGTGCTTCAGGCCGGCGCACTTCTTGGCAATGTCGGTCGGCAACGCGGTGTGATCGACCACCGCGATCTCGGCGCCGTCGAGCACCGCCGGATAGTCTTCCGGCTTGATGTCCGGGTTGCGGTTGATCCGCATCCTGGGATCGCCCGGTTTCTCCAGCCGCTCCGTGATCACCGCAAGCGATTCATTGGCGTCGACGAAAACTGCGCGCATGCGCACCTCCAGGTAAAGGGAATCAGAGGATCACGACGCGACGCCGGCGAGCGCCAGCACCGTGTGCATCAGGACGTTGGCGCCGGCGGCGCAATCGGTCTGCGTCGCGTCTTCCAGCTCGTTATGGCTGATGCCGTCCTTGCAGGGCACGAACACCATCGCCGCCGGCATCACCGTGTTGAGGTTGCAGGCGTCGTGGCCGGCGCCGGAGGTGATGCGGCGATGCGAATAGCCGAGCTGCTTGGCCGCGTTCTCCACGGCGTCGACCAGCTTCGGATCGAAATGCGTCGGCGCCTTGCGCCAGACCAGATCGAGCTGAACCTCGACCTTGCGCCGCGCGGCGATCTCGGCGACCGCGGCCCGCAGGTCGCGATCCAGCGCATCCATGATCGCGGCATCGGCGCTGCGGCAATCCACCGTGAAGGCGATCTCGCCGGGGATGACGTTGCGCGAGGGCGCAGCGATCACCGCCTCGCCGATGGTGCCAACCGCCTTCGGCCCATGCTTCCTGGCGATGCTTTCCATCGCCAGCACGATCTCCGACAGCGTCGCCAAGGCATCGCGGCGCAGCGGCATCGGGGTCGAGCCGGCATGGCTCTCGAAGCCGATGATCTTGCCGTCGTACCACAACACGCCCTGGCCGGAATCGACCACGCCGATGGTCTTGCCCTCGGCCTCCAGGATCGGGCCCTGCTCGATATGCAGCTCGACGAAGCTGGTGAATTTCTGGCGGCCGACTGGGGCATCGCCGCGATAACCAATCGAGTCGAGTGCTTGCCCGACAGTGACGCCTTCGGCGTCCTTGCGCGACAGGATGTCGTCGGTGGTGAAATCGCCGACATAGGCGGCCGAGGCCATCATCGCCGGCGCAAAGCGCGAGCCTTCCTCATTGGTCCAGTTGCAGATGCAGATCGGCAGCTCGGTCTCGATGCCGGCATCGTTGAGCGTGCGCACCAGTTCGAGCCCGGCCAGCGTGCCGAGTATGCCGTCATATTTGCCGCCGGTCGGCTGGGTGTCGAGATGCGAGCCGACGCCGATCGGCGGCTTCGACATGTCCCGTCCTTTCCTCAACCCGAACATCGAGCCGAGCGCATCGACCTGCACCTCGAGGCCGGCGTTCTCGCACGCCTTGCGGAACCAGTCGCGCACCTGCTTGTCCTCGGCGCTCAGGGTCAGGCGCCGCACGCCGCCCTTCTGTGTTGCACCGAACTGCGCGGTTTCGTGGATGCTGCCCCAGAGGCGGGCGGAATCGATCTGCAGGTTGGTCGCGGCTCGGCTCATGTCGTCGGTCCATTCTTATTTCGTCATTCCGGGTCCCAAGGACCAGACCCGGAATCTCGAGATTCTCAGATGTGCAATAGCACATCTTAGTTCGATGCTGACGCATCGCCCCGGAATGACGTTTGATTATCCGGCACTCGTTCAATGACGCGCCGCTTCCACCGCGTCAACCGCCACGCTCGCCTGCGCGATCTGCCTGGCGAGATGAGCGACGCGCTCGATCGCGACCGCATCGGGGGAGGCGAGCCAGCTTGCGGTGAAGGTGAGGGGCGGCAGCTTGAGGTCGGTATCGAGCAGTTGCAACCGCCCGTCGGCAAGCTCGTTCTCGACGATCGCCGATGGAATCACCGCAATGCCAAGGCCTTCATTGGCCATATGGATCACGGTCGCGAGCGAGGTCGAGGCATGCAGGCGGATCGGCGGCAGATCGGGTGCGTTGAACAGCGCGCGCACGGTCTCATAGGGCTGGGTCTTGCGCGGAAAGGTGATGATCGGAAATCGCGCCAGATCCCGCCGCGCCACGGGGCCGTCGCCGAGGCCGAGCGACGGGCTCGCCAGGAAGCCGATCGGGTAATCGCACAGCACATGGTTGTGCACGCCGGAGGCCGAGACCGGTCCGAGCACGAAGGCGAGCTCGATCTCCTGCGCCAGCAGCCGCGGGGTCAGGTTCGGCGTGATGTCGACCTCGATCTCCAGCGACAGGTTTGGGTAGATCTCGTTGACGCTTTTGACCAGCCGCGGCAGCCAGGTGTGCACGATGGTCTCCGCGACACCGAGCCGCAGCGCGCCGCGCATCGCTGAACGGTCGCCGACCTCGGCCATCATCTCCGAGCGCAGGCCGATCAGCTTCTCGGCATAGGTCATCATCAGCCGGCCGCTCGGCGTCGGCGAGGCCACGCGATGATCGCGGTTCAACAGCTTGACGCCCATCTCGCGCTCGAGCTGGGCAATGCGCTGGGAGATCGCCGGCTGGGTGGTGTTGAGCCGCTGGGCGGCGCCGCGGAAGCTGCCGAGCTTGACGACCCAGAGGAAGGTTTCGATCGAGCGGAAGTCCGTCATTGGAAGCATATCCTCGATCGATAAATTCCATTTATCGATTTTGATTAGAAAGGACGATTAGACATTATATCACGCTTGGTGTTGGTTTGTCCTTGTCGAGATTATGGGCAGGAGCCTCCCATGACTGTTTTTGCGGCAGTGCAGCGATCTCAGGGTGAAGCGGCGCTCGCGAGCGTCGAGGCGCGGCGCGCCTGCCGTGACGGCGTGGCCTCGGCCACCACAGCCGGTCTCGCCAACGGGTTCGTCCAGGGCAATCTCGCGATCCTGCCGGAGAAGCTCGCCGGCGCCTTCCACCGGTTCTGCCAGCTCAATCCGAAACCGTGCCCGATCATCGGCATGTCCGATGTCGGCGATGTCAGGATCCCTGCGCTCGGCCTCGACCTCGACATTCGCACCGACGTGCCGCGCTACCGGGTCTGGCGCGACGGCGAGGTGGCCGACGAGCCGACCGACATCACAAAATACTGGCGCGACGATCTCGTCACCTTCGTGCTCGGCTGCTCGTACTCGTTCGAAGAGGCGCTGCTCGATGAGGGACTGCCGATCCGTCACATCGAACGCAATCTGCGTGTTCCAATGTACCGCACCAACATCGCCTGCAGCCCGTCGGGGCCGTTCGCCGGACCCATGGTGGTGTCGATGCGCCCGTTCAAGCCGGCAGATGCGATCCGCGCGGTGCAGATCACCTCGCGCTTCCCGTCGGTGCATGGCGCGCCGGTCCATCTCGGCCATCCGCATGCGATCGGCATCAAGGATATCGCCAGGCCCGACTATGGCGATGCGGTGCCGGTGGCCGACGACGAGATCCCGGTGTTCTGGGCCTGCGGCGTGACCCCGCAATCGGTGATCGCAAGTGCGAAGCTGCCGTTCGCGATCACGCATTCGCCGGGCCTGATGCTGGTGACCGACCTCAGGAACAAGCAGCTCGCTGTGCTCTGAATAGGCAATTCGTGCAATTCATTGAGGCTTTACTGCGCGCTACAAGCATCACATCGATAAGAACAAAGCTGACCAAGGGGAATTTCGAATGACGATCTCTCGCCGTAACGTATTGCTTGGCGCCTCCGCCGCCGCGCTGGCACCGATCGTGGCCCGCGCGCAAACCTCCGAAGTCGTCATTGGCATCATCTATCCGTTCTCCGGCGGCAGCGCGCAGCAGGGCGTCGATGCGCAGAAGGCCTATGAGACCGCGCTCGACGTCATCAACAAGGACCATGATTTCGACCTGCCGCTCGCCAAGGGCGCGGGCCTGCCGGGCCTCGGCGGCGCCAAGATCCGTCTCGTGTTTGCCGACCACCAGGCCGATCCGCAGAAGGGCCGTGCCGAAGCCGAGCGCCTGATCACGCAGGAGAAGGTCTGCGCCGTGATCGGCACCTATCAGAGCGCGGTCGCGGTCACCGTCAGCCAGATCTGCGAACGCTACGGCGTCCCGTTCCTCTCGGCCGACAATTCCTCGCCGAGCCTGCATCGCCGCGGCTTGAAGTTCTATTTCCGTGCGGCCCCGCATGACGAGATGTACTCGGCCGCGATGTTCGATTTCTACGATGCGATGAAGAAGAAGGGCACCAAGATCGAGACGCTGTCGCTGTTCCACGAGGATACCATCTTCGGCACCGACTCCGGCAACGCCCAGACCAAGATCGCCGGCGAACGCGGCTACAAGATCGTCGCCGATATCAAGTACCGCGCCAATTCGCCGTCGCTGTCGGCCGAGGTGCAGCAGCTGAAAACCGCGAATGCAGACGTGCTGATGCCGTCGAGCTATACGACGGACGGCATCCTGCTGGTCAAGACCATGGCCGAACTCGGCTACAAGCCGAATGCGATCGTCGCGCAGGATGCGGGTTTTTCCGAGAAGGCGCTGTATGACGCGGTCGGCGACAAGCTGGAAGGCGTGATCTCGCGCGGCACCTTCTCGCTCGACCTCGCCACCAAGCGTCCGATGGTCGGCAAGCTCAACGCCATGTTCAAGGAACGTTCGGGCAAGGACTTCAACGATCTCACCTCGCGCCAGTTCATGGGCCTGATCGTGATGGCCGACGCCATCAACCGCGCCAAGTCGACCGATGGCGAGAAGATCCGCGAGGCGCTGGTCGCGACCGACATTCCGGGCGAGCAGACCATCATGCCCTGGAAGCGGGTCAAGTTCGACGACATGGGCCAGAACAACGACGCCGATCCGGTGCTGCTGCAATATGTCGGCGGCAAGTTTGTCACCATCTTCCCGCCGCAGGCCGCGATCGCCGACGCGGTCTGGCCGATGAAATAGGCCGGGATGGCGCAAGGGGCGGGGGGAGCAAGCACTGTGACAGCGAAAGAGATCATTCAGCGCACCGCGCATTTCGTCATTGCGAGGAGCGAAGCGGCGGCGCAACGCAGTCTTGCTCGCGGGGCGATGGCTTGCTCCGCTTCGCCGGGAACGGCACGTCATGGCATGGCAGGCGTCGCGAGGCTCCAGCCGTGACCGCCCAAGCCATTATCCAGAGTCTGGCGAGCGGCCTCCTGATGGGGCTGCTCTACGGACTGATCGCCGCCGGCCTCGCCTTGATCTTCGGGCTGATGGACGTCGTGAATTTCGCGCACGGCGAATTCCTGATGATCGCGATGTACGCGACCTTCTTCCTGTTCGCGTTCTTTGCGATCGACCCGTTGCTGTCGGCGCCGCTGGTTGCCGCCGCCTTGTTCGTGTTCGGCGCGGTAGTCTATCTCCTGATCGTCCGCTTCGCCGTGCGGGCAAAGGCCAATGCCGGCATGGTGCAGATCTTCTCGACCTTCGGCCTTGCCATCGTGATGCGGGGTCTGGCGCAGTTCTTCTTCACGCCCGATTATCGCAGCGTCACGCACTCCTGGCTCGGCGGCAAGACGATCTCGGTTGCCGGCATCTACCTGCCCGTGCCGCAATTGGTCGGCGCGCTGGTCTCGATCGCGGCCTTCGTTGCGCTCTACTTCTTCATCAACCGCACCGATTTCGGCCGTGCGCTGGAAGCGACGCGCGAGGATGCCGGGGCGGTGGCCCTGGTCGGCATCGACAAGAACCGCGTGTTCGCGCTGGGCTGGGGCCTTGGTGCGGCGCTGGTCGGGCTTGCCGGCGCGATCATGGCGACCTTCTTCTACATCTATCCCGACGTCGGCGCCTCCTTTGCCCTGATCGCCTATGTCACGGTGGCGCTCGGCGGCTTCGGCAGTGTATTCGGCGCCTTCGCCGGCGGCATCATCGTCGGCCTGGTGGAGGCGAGCACCGCGCTGATCCTGCCGCCGTCGCTGAAATCGGTCGGCATCTACGCCGTCTATCTTCTGGTCGTCTTCATCCGCCCGCGTGGCCTGTTCGGATCGATGTGATGGACACCCACTTCGCCCAACGCCGCAGGCGTGACCTGATCGTGGCGCTTTGCCTGGCTGTGATCGCCGCGCTGGTGCCGCTGTTCGTCAAGGACGTTTACGTCCAGAACATCATGGTGCTGACCCTGATGTATGCGGCGCTGTCGCAGAGCTGGAACATATTGTCCGGCTATTGCGGGCAGATCTCGCTCGGCCATGCGCTGTATTTCGGGCTTGGTGCCTATACCACCGCGCTGCTGTTCACCAAGTTCGGCGTGTTGCCGTGGTTCGGCATGCTGGCGGGCGGTGTGATCTCCGCCTTGATCGCGATGGCGCTCGGCTATCCCTGCTTCCGGCTGCGCGGGCATTATTTCGTGATCGCGACCATCGTGATCGCCGAGATCGCGCTGTTGTTGATCCAGAACTGGGATTGGGCAGGTGCCGCGCTCGGCATCACGATTCCGATGCGCGGCGACAGCTGGCTGAAATTCCAGTTCGCCCGATCCAAGCTGCCATATTTCTACTTCGCGCTGGCGCTTGCCTGCGTCGCCTGGCTCGTCACCTGGTGGCTGGAGGACTCCAAATGGGGCTATTGGTGGCGCGCGGTAAAGGACAATCCCGATGCCGCCGAAAGCCTCGGCGTGGTCGTGTTCAATTCCAAGATGGGCGCGGCGGCGGTCTCGGCATTCCTGGTCGCGGTCGGCGGCAGCTTCTACGCCCAGTTCGTCTCCTATATCGATCCTGAAAGCGTGATGGGCTTCCAGTTCTCGCTGCTGATGGCACTGCCCGCGGTGCTTGGCGGCATCGGCACGCTGTGGGGGCCGGTGCTCGGCGCTGTCATCCTGATCCCGCTCACCGAGTTGACGCGCTCGTTCGTCGGCGGTTCGGGGCGGGGCGTCGACCTGATCGTCTACGGCACGCTGATCGTCTTGATCTCGCTGGCGCTGCCGCGCGGTCTGGTCAGCGTGTTCGGCAAGGTCCCTTGGCGCAAGGAGGCCGCGCGATGACGGCACTGTTGGAAACCCGCGGCGTCTGGCAGCGCTTCGGCGGCCTCGTCGCCAACAGCGATGTCTCGATCTCGGTCGGGCGCGGCGAGATCGTCGGCCTGATTGGCCCAAACGGCGCCGGCAAGTCGACGCTGTTCAATCTGATCGCGGGCGTACTGCCGCCGACCCAAGGTTCGATCATCTTCGACGGCGAGGACGTCACCCGGCTGCCGGCGGCGGAACGCTGCCAGCGCGGCGTTGGACGCACCTTCCAGGTGGTCAAGAGCTTCGAGACCATGACCGTGATCGACAACGTCATCGTCGGCGCGCTGATCCGCAACACGAAGATGCGTGTTGCGCGGCAGAAAGCCTACGAGGTGCTGGAGTTCTGCGGCCTTGCGGCGCGCGCCGAAAAGCTTGCCGCCGACCTCGTGCCATCCGAGAAGCGCCGGCTCGAGGTCGCGCGTGCGCTGGCGACCGAACCGAAACTGCTGTTGCTCGACGAAGTCCTGACCGGTCTGACGCCGGTCGAGGCGCAGACTGGCGTCGAGCTCGTGCGGAAGGTGCGCGCCACCGGCGTCACTGTGCTGATGGTCGAGCATGTGATGGAAATCGTGATGCCGCTGGTCGATCGCGCCATCGTGCTCAATCTCGGCAAGGTGCTCGTCGAGGGCAAGCCCGCCGAGGTCGTCCGCAATCCAGAGGTCATTTCTGCCTATCTCGGGGGTCGTCATGCTGTCGGTGCGTGAAGTCACCACCGCCTATCAGGGCCTGGTCGCGATCTCCTCCGTGTCGATCGACGTCACCAAGGGTGAGATCGTCTGCGTCGCCGGCGCCAACGGTGCGGGCAAGTCGACGTTGCTCAAATCGATCGCCGGTGCGGAGCGGCCGCGCGCAGGGACCGTCACCTTCGACGGCAAGCGCATCGACGGCCAGCCGCAGCACGTCATCACGTCGAGCGGCATCGCCTTCGTGCCGGAAAACCGCCGGCTGTTTCCGCGGCTCTCGGTGCACGACAATCTGCGGCTCGGCAGCTACCTCTATCGCAGCGAGGCCAATCGCGACGCGCCGCTCGATCTGGTGTTCCAGCTGTTCCCGCGGCTCGCCGAGCGGCTCGACCAGCGCGCCGAGACTTTGTCCGGCGGCGAGCAGCAGATGCTCGCGATCGGCCGGGCGCTGATGACGCGGCCGCGGCTTCTGATGCTCGACGAGCCGTCGCAGGGCATCATGCCGAAGCTGGTCGACGAGATCTTCCAGGCCGTGAAGCGCATCCGCGACGCCGGCATGACGGTTCTGATCGTCGAGCAGCGGATGGCCGAGTGTCTGGAGATCGCCGACCGCGCCTACATCCTGCAGACCGGCCGCGTGCTGATGGAGGGCACCGCCGCCGAGATCAGCGGCAATCCCGACGTGCGCAAGGCGTATCTGGGGCTGTAGCGGCAGTGTGCGCGGCGAGAAGCCGCCCCGAATGAGCGACTTGTCCGCCGTAGCTCGAAAAGCAAAGGCGGAGGCGACATCCGGGAAATGTCCCGCATATCGCTGCGCTTATGCGGGCCACGATCGAGCTAGCCCGTGCAGGCCTACAACCTACTTGAGGACCTCGACCTTGGCCGCGAGGTCCGGCACACGGGTGACGCGGTAGGTTGCGTTGCTGCAGGTCAGGGTCCAGGCCTCGTTGTCGGGCTTGGAGAGCTTGTCGTCCCGTTCGGCCTTGAGCGGCTTGTCGCAGGCATAGCCCTGCGCGCGCAGCTGGACCGCAAGCAGGTCCTCCAAGGTCTCCTCGGCCTGCGCAGTGGATCCCACCAAGCCGCCGACGAACAGAGCCGCGAATGCCAAGCCTGTGAACTTCGTCATGACTGTCCTCCGCATGTCTCACCTCTGCTATGTCTAGTCCGTAAATCCTACAGCTGTTGCAGTGACGCGCCTCTATCCATGAGGGTGAGGGGCGTTCCATTGTATTCGATCCGTTCGAAGCTCTTCCAGCCCAGCCGCGCGTACATCGCTTCGCTGTGCGGGGTGAACAAGTACAGCCGGTCGAATCCCAGTTTGGCGCATTCATCGATGGCGCGCAGACTCAATGCGGACGCAATTCCCTGTCCGCGATGTTCGCTGGGGACGTATACCGAGGACAGCCACGGCGTCAGATGCTTGTGGGTGATGCTCGCCGCTAGGATGCCGGCCGATCCCAACGGCGTTCCGTCCTCGCTCAATGCAACAATCGCCATCGGCAGCGCGTCTTTCTGGAGCGATCGACGGAGCCTCTCGGTTCGATCTTCGAGCGTGGCCGCCGGCGTGAGGTAGCCGAATTGCGTGTGCTGCCATGCCGCGATCGTTGGCACGAGTGCGGGATGGTCAGCCAGATATTTGATCGTTGCTTTCGGTTGTCCGATCAATTGTTCAATCATGCCCATGTTCCGGCAGCGTCAGCCCGAACACTTTGGTCAAATCCTTGACCTGTTCCGGTGACAGATACCGCGGGTTCAGCCCGCGCAGCAGCAGATAGAGCTTTGCGGTTTCTTCCAGCTCCTCGGTTGCGAACACCGCCGCTTCCAGCGTGTCGCCCGACACGACCGGGCCGTGATTGGCGAGCAGCACCGATGAATATTTCCCGGCCAGCCCCCTGATCGCGTCGGCAACGGCGGGATCGCCGGGGCGATAATAGGGCACCAGCGCGGTCTGGCCGCATTTCATCACGTAATAGGCCGTCATCGCCGGCAGCGCGGCGCGCGGGTCGATCTCGGGCAGCATCGAGAGTGCGACCGAATGGGTCGAGTGCAGGTGCACCACGGCGCCGGCGCTCGCGCGGGTCTGGTAGAGCGCGGTGTGCAGCGGCACTTCCTTGGTCGGGGCATCGCCGGAGACCAGCCGGCCGTTGCCGTCGAGCCGCGACATTTTCGCCGGATCGAGGAAGCCGAGCGAGGCGTTGGTCGGTGTGACCAGCCAGCCGCCGTCGTCGAGCCGGACGCTGATATTGCCCGAGGAGCCCGGCGTCAGCCCGCGCTCGAACAGCGAGCGGCCGAAGCGGCAAATGTCCTCACGAAGCTTTGTCTCGCTCATCCGGTTTCGCCCGTTCCGGCTCGCTCATGGCGCCATCCGTTTTCCGCTTTGTCTCATGCTTTGGCAGCGCGGCCAAGCCGTGATAGCAAGCAGCAACGAGCATGATCCGGAAAACCGCAATCATGCTCAAACAAGTAAAAATTTGAGGATCGCCGCATGTCCAGTTCCGCAACACCACGTGTCGCCGTCATCGGGCTGGGGTCGATGGGATACGGCATGGCGACCTCGCTCAGGCGGGCCGGTCTCGCCGTGACCGGCTGCGACGTCTCGGCCGATGCCGTCGCGCGCTTCGTGGCCGATGGCGGCAAGGGCGCCGGCTCGCCGGCCGAGGCGGCCAAGGATGCCGATATCGTCGTCAGCGTCGTCGTCAATGCGGCGCAGACCGAGGCCATCCTGTTCGGCAAGGGCGGCGCTGCCGAGACCATGGTCAGGGATGCGGTCTTCATCTCCTCGGCGACCATGGACCCCGATATCGCGCGTCGGCTGGCAAAACAGCTCGAGGCGACCGGCCGGCACTATCTCGATGCCCCGATCTCCGGCGGCGCGCAGCGCGCGGCGCAGGGCGAGCTCACAATTCTGGCCTCGGGCAGCGCGGCCGCGTTCGCGAAGGCGCGACCGGCGCTGGATGCGATGGCGGCAAAGCTCTACGAGCTCGGCGATGCGGCTGGCCAGGGCGCCGCGTTCAAGATGATCAACCAGCTGCTGGCCGGCGTGCATATCGCGGCCGCCTCGGAGGCGATCGCCTTTGCCGCCAAGCAGGGCCTCGACATCCGCAAGGTCTATGAAGTGATCACGGCCTCCGCCGGCAATTCCTGGATGTTCGAGAACCGCATCCCGCATGTGCTCGACGGCGATTATGCGCCGCGCAGCGCGGTGGAGATTTTTGTCAAAGACCTCGGCATCATCCAGGACATGGCGCGCACTGCGCGCTTCCCGGTGCCGGTCTCGGCCGCGGCCTTGCAGATGTTTTTGATGACATCGGCCGCCGGCATGGGCCGCGACGACGATGCGTCGGTGGCGCGGATGTATGCGCAAGTCACCGGTACCAAGCTTCCCGGCGCGAAATAACAGGAGTTTGCAATGCCCCGTTTTGCCGCCAACCTCACCATGATGTTCAACGAGGTCCCGTTCCTCGACCGCTTCGAGGCGGCGGCGAAAGCGGGCTTCACCGCGGTCGAGTTCCTGTTTCCTTATGACCATCCGGCCGAGGAGGTCGGCAAACGGCTGAAGGCCGCCGGGCTGACGCAGGCGCTGTTCAACCTGCCGCCGGGCGACTGGGCCGCCGGCGAAAAGGGATTTGCCGCGCTGCCGGATCGCTTCGCCGATCTGCAGCAGAGCCTGAAGACCGCGCTGCCCTATGCAGCGGCGACCGGCGTCAAGCGGGTGCATCTGATGGCCGGCATCGCCGACCGCAGCGATGCCAGGGCGGTCGCGGCGTTCCGCAAATCGGTCGCATACGCGGCCGAGTTCTTCGCGCCGCACGGCCTCGACGTCGTGATCGAACCGATCAATCCGCGCAACGTGCCCGGCTACTTCCTCAACGATTTCATCTTCGCGCGCGACCTGATCAACGAGCTTGGTCTTGCGAACCTGAAGCTGCAGTTCGATATCTATCACTGCCAGATCATCCATGGCGACGTCACGATGCGGCTGCGCGAGATGATGCCTGTCATCGGCCACATCCAGATCGCCTCGATCCCCTCGCGCAACGAGCCCGACGGCGAGGAGCTGAACTATCCGTTCCTGTTCGACGAGCTCGACCGGCTCGGCTATGGCGGCTTCGTCGGCTGCGAATACAATCCGCGGGGCAAGACCACCAACGGCCTCGCCTGGTTCAAGCCCTACGCCGGAGTGAAGCCGTGACATCAGCAACGAAACTGTCGCTTGGCTGTGTCGCCGACGACTACACCGGCGCCTCCGACCTCGCCAACACGCTGACCCGTGCGGGTCTCCGCACGGTGCAGACCATCGGTGTGCCCGCCGACGATCTGGCGCTGCCCGAGGTCGACGCCGTCGTGGTGTCGCTGAAGAGCCGCTCGATCGAGGCCGGCCTCGCCGTGACGCGCTCGCGCGCGGCGGAGAGCTGGCTGCGCGGCCGCGGCGCTTCCCACATCCTGTTCAAGATCTGCTCGACCTTCGATTCCACCGATGCAGGAAATATCGGCCCGGTGATGGACGCGCTGCGCGCCGATTCCTCTGACAGCATCGTGCTGGTGACGCCGGCGTTCCCGGAGACCGGCCGCACCGTCTACCAGGGCAATCTGTTCGTAGGCTCCGTGCCGCTGAACGAGAGCCCGCTGAAGGATCACCCGCTCAACCCGATGCATGATTCCAATCTGGTGCGTGTGCTGGCGCGGCAGAGCAAGATCAAGGTCGGCCTGGTCGATCTGGCGACGCTGAGCCGCGGCACCGACGCCGTGCGCGGCAGGCTGGCCGAGCTCGCGCGCGGCGGCATCGGCGCTGCCATCGTCGACGCGGTGTTCGATCGCGACCTCGAGACCATCGGGCAGGTGGCGCTTGATCACCGCCTGTCGGTCGGCGCCTCCGGCATCGGGCTTGGCCTGGCGCGGGCGCTGGTCGCGGCGGGCAAGGCCAAATCGGACGCCGCGACTGCGATGCCTGAGAGCGCGATCGGCGGCCCGGCCGCCTGTCTCGCCGGCAGCTGCTCGCAGGCGACCCTGCGCCAGATCGCCAACGCCGAGAAGGTGATGCCGGTGCTGCACCTCGACCCCGAGCGGGTGATCGCTGGACGGGAGGAGGCGCAGCGCGCGCTCGCCTGGGCGAGAGACCGGTTCGGGCCCGGGCCGATCCTGATTGCCAGCAGCTCGACCCCGGAGGAGGTGGCAGCTCTGCAATCCCGTCATGGCCGCGATGCAGCCGGACGTGCCATCGAGCAGGCGATGGCCGATATCGCGGAGGGGTTGGTGCAGTCGGGTGTGCGCAGGCTGGTGGTCGCCGGTGGTGAAACTTCGGGCGCCGTGGTCGACCGGCTGCGCATCCCGGGATTCCTGGTCGGTGCGGAAATCGCTGCAGGCGTGCCGGTTCTGCGCGCCGTCGGCGCCGGAAATGGCGAGATGGTGCTTGCCTTGAAATCGGGCAATTTCGGCGGGCCGGAGTTCTTCTCGGATGCGCTGGCATTGATGCCCTGAGGCGCGGAACGCGCGGCGCATCAATGCGGTGGCGGGCGTCTCCGTAGTTCAACGGGGAACCAAATTAACCCTGCCGAAGGAGGGGGGCTGGCTTTGATATCCGCGGCGTCCCGCAGCGCCCCCAGCCATTCGATCGGGCCTCGCGAGCCCGATATCCAAGAGACCTCACGATGTTCGCCAAATTCTCGATCCGCGCCAAGATCATTGCCGTGGTTGCGTTCCTGCTTGTCGCGATAACGGGAATGGGCTTGCTCGCGGTCAAGAACATGCGGGCGATCAATGCCAACACCGTCGACATCATGACGAGCTGGCTGCCGAGCGTACGGGCGCTCGGTGACCTGCGCGCCGGCGTCATCACCTACCGCAACGTGATCCGCGAGCACATGCTGGCCGAGACGCTGGAGGAGAAGCTGGTTGCGGAAAAGACCCTGGCAACCGTGGTCGAAGCCAACACGAAGGTCCGTGCGGTCTATGAACCGCTGATCACGTCCCCCGAGGAGCGGGCGCTTTACAATCAGTGGGTCGATAGCTGGACGCGCTACAAGAAGGGCACCGAGCAGGTGATGGAATTGTCGCGCAAGGAAGCCGGCAAGATCCCGCACGAGGCCCATGAGCTGAATGCCAAGACGGTGAACAAGATCGGCCTCGAGGCGGACGAGATCCTGCGCAAGGACATCGACCTCAACAACACCGGTGCCGACAAGGCGGCGCAGGACGCGGCCAGCAGCTACGATTGGGGCTTCACGCTGCTTGCAATGATCCTCGGTGCCGCCATCATCGTCGGCGTCGGCGTCAGCTTCCTGATGATCCGCGACGTGTCGGCCGGCATCGCCTCGATCGTGAGTCCGATGCAGACGCTGGGCCGCGGCGACCTCACCGCCGTCGTGCCGCATCAGGGCGAGAAGACCGAGATCGGCGCCATGGCCGATACGCTGCAGGTGTTCAAGGAAGCCCTGGTCGCCAAGAAGGCGGCCGATGAAGCCGCTTCTGCCGATGCCGAAGCCAAGATCGAGCGCGGCCGCCGGGTCGACACCATCACCCGCAATTTCGAACAGATGATCGGCGAGATCGTGCAGACCGTGTCGTCGGCTTCGACCCAGCTCGAAGCCTCGGCGGGCACGCTGTCGTCGACCGCGCGGCGTTCGCAGGAATTGACCACCTCGGTTGCCGCGGCATCCGAGGAGGCCTCGACCAATGTGCAGTCGGTGGCATCCGCAACCGAAGAGCTGTCGTCGTCGGTGACCGAGATCAGCCGTCAGGTGCAGGAATCGGCGCGGATGGCCGGTGACGCCGTCGGTCAGGCGCGCACCACCAATGATCGCGTCAGCGAGCTGTCGAAGGCCGCCGCGCGCATCGGCGACGTCGTCGAACTGATCAACACCATCGCCGGCCAGACCAACCTCCTTGCGCTGAACGCCACCATCGAGGCGGCGCGCGCCGGCGATGCCGGCCGCGGCTTCGCGGTGGTGGCTTCCGAAGTGAAGGCGCTGGCCGAGCAGACCGCAAAGGCGACTGGCGAGATCGGCCAGCAGATCGCCGGCATCCAGGCCGCGACCCAGGAGTCGGTCGGCGCGATAAAGGAAATTTCGTCGACGATCGAGCGGCTGTCGGAGATCTCGTCCACCATTGCCGCCGCAGTCGAACAGCAGGGCGCGGCGACGCAGGAGATTTCCCGCAACGTGCAGCAGGCGGCGCAGGGCACCCAGCAGGTCTCGGCCAACATCACCGACGTGCAGCACGGCGCCGGCGAAACCGGCTCGGCCTCAAGTCAGGTGCTGTCGGCGGCGCAATCGCTGTCCGGCGACAGCAGCCGTCTCAAGCTCGAGGTCGGCAAGTTCCTCGACGCCGTCCGCGCGGCCTGACGTCGACCGAAACCTCTGACCATCGGAAAATGCCCGGCTCCCAGGCCGCGCATTTTTCTTTGCGTATGCAGCGCTCCGTAGTTCCACTGAAGCGTGATTAACGAACCGTAGTTTCACGCGCGGTAACTTGCCACAGCGCGACGCGGCCACCCGCACAGAATCGCGAAATCCATTCCAAACGAGGCACCGGATGATGTTCCTGGCGAGATTCCGCATTCTCACGAAGATACTGGCGATTGTGTGCGGTCTCTCCATCATCGCCGGTACGCTCGCCTATCTCGGCATTGCTTCGCTGAAGTCGCTCAGTGAGCGCGGCGTGGTCACGGCGCGCGCCGCGAACCGTGCGTTGCTTTCGGCGCACGCCAACCAGAGCGTGCTTACGATCAATCGCGCCGAATTCCGCAGCGCGCTCGATCCGCGCGACGAGAACCGGGTCGCGGCGCGATCCGTGATCGACGAGCAGCTCAAATTGCTCGAGGAGCGCCTGGTCGAGATCAGCAAGACGCAGGATCCGCAGACCATCGCGCTGCTGCCCGGCGTGCGTTCGGCGCAGTCGGCCTACCAGGCCCAGCTGAAGCAGACGCTCGATGCGGTCGATAGTGCCAGGGCTTCCGACCTGACGCAGTCCGCCGAGAAGCTGCGTGACGCCGCGATGAAGAGCCGCGCGGCCGCGGAGGAGCTGCAGGCCAGGGTCCGGGCGGTGGCCGACCGCCAGGATCAGCGCGTCAGGGAAAACATGAAGGCCAACGAGCAGGAATATACCTCGACCTCGGAGCTGCTGATCCTGCTTGCCGCTTCAGGCGTCCTGTTCGGCCTGCTGTTCGGCTTCATCGTCGGGCAATACGGTGTCGCGAAGCCGATCCGTGCTGTCGTCGAGACATTGCAGCGGCTTGCGAGCGGCAATTACGACATTCCGGTGCACGGCACCGACCGCCGCGACGAGGTCGGCGACGTCGCCAAGACCGCGCTCGTCTTCAAGGACAACGGCCTTGCCAAGGTCCGGATGGAGCGCGAGCAGAAGGACATGGAGGCGCGCGCCGCCGCGCAGCGCCGTAGCGACATGCTCCAGCTGGCCGACGGCTTTGAGCGCGCGGTCGGCGAGATCGTCGAGACCGTCGCATCCGCCTCGACCGAGCTCGAGGCGTCGGCGACCACGCTGACCTCGACCGCCGAACGCTCGCAAAATCTCGCGACGTCCGTCGCCGCTGCCTCGGAGGAGGCGACCACCAACGTCCAGTCGGTGGCGTCGGCAACCGAAGAGCTGTCATCCTCGGTCCACGAGATCAGCCGGCAGGTGCAGGAGTCTGCCCGGATGGCGGGCGATGCGGTCGGCCAGGCCCGTGCGACCAATGACCGGGTCGGGGAGTTGTCGAAGGCTGCCGCCCGGATCGGGGACGTGGTCGAGCTGATCAACACCATCGCCGGCCAGACCAACCTTCTGGCGCTGAATGCGACCATCGAGGCGGCGCGCGCCGGCGAGGCCGGACGTGGTTTCGCGGTGGTGGCTTCCGAAGTGAAGGCGCTGGCCGAGCAAACCGCGAAGGCGACCGGCGAGATCGGCCAGCAGATTTCCGGCATTCAGGCCGCGACCGAGGACTCCGTGAACGCGATCCGCGCGATCGGCTCGACCATCGAACGGCTGTCGGAAATCTCGTCCGCCATCGCCGCAGCTGTCGAGGAGCAGGGCGCGGCGACCCAGGAAATCTCCCGCAACGTGCAGCAGGCGGCGCAGGGCACCCAGCAGGTCTCGGCCAACATCACCGACGTGCAGCACGGCGCCAACGAAACCGGCTCGGCGTCGACCCAGGTGCTGTCGGCGGCGCAGACGCTGTCGGGCGACAGCAGCCGTCTCAAGCTCGAGGTCGGCAAGTTCCTCGACGCCGTCCGCGCCGCCTGATCCGGCGCCGCCCGTCGGGCCGGGCTTGCCGGCATCGTCTCCGGGCAACCGACACCAGCGTGGTGGACTGACCGGCTCACCACGCTTTGCATTTTCGCAGAGCAGCGATGCGTTAGCATCCGACGGCCGAAACGGCGTGCTCGGCCGGCTCGCATTTGAAGCAGAGCCGTCTCTTTTTGGCGATGATCGCGCGTGCGACCGGCGGCACTGCGTCCGGCATGGTCGATCGGAGGACGCGGCTTCACGCGCTATGCCGAGGAAGTGAAAGCCGCTGCGGCTCCGCGGGTTGGCGTTTTGCCCGCCATCGGGTAAATCGGCCGCTATCGGAACGGCTTTTGCAATGCCGATTCCTCTGCCTGGGCGGGCTCTATTTCGGGAATATCTCTTTTATGATCGCATTGGTCCGTATCGCGCTGAGCCGGCCATATACTTTCGTCGTGCTCGCGATCCTGCTGCTGATTATCGGACCGCTGGCGGCGCTGCGCACGCCGACCGACATTTTTCCGGATATCCGCATCCCCGTGATCGGCGTGGTGTGGCAGTACACCGGCCTGCCGCCCGACCAGATGTCCGGCCGCATCACCACGCCGTTTCAGCGCGCGCTGACCACGACCGTCAACGACATCGAGCACATCGTCGCCAATTCCTACAACGGCGTCGGCATCATCAAGATCTTCTTCCAGCCCAATGTCGACATCCGCACCGCCAACGCGCAGGTCACCGCGATCTCGCAGACCCTGCTCAAGCAGATGCCGCCCGGCGCGACGCCGCCGCTGATCCTGAACTACAGCGCCTCGACGGTTCCGATCATCCAGGTCGCGCTGTCGGGCGAAGGCCTGACTGAGCAGAACCTCGCCGATATCGGCATCAACCAGCTGCGCACGCCGCTGGTCACTGTGCCCGGCGCCGCGATCCCGTATCCGTTCGGCGGCAAGCAGCGCCAGGTCCAGATCGATCTCAATTCGACGGCGCTGCAGGCCCGCGGCCTGTCGGGCCAGGACGTCGCCAACGCGCTCGCCGCGCAGAACCTGATCACGCCGGTCGGCACCCAGAAGATCGGCAATTTCGAATACACCATCAACCTCAACAACTCGCCGCTGCGGCTCGAGGAGCTGGGCGACCTGCCGGTCAAGCAGGTCAACGGCGCGATGGTTTATGTGCGTGACGTCGCCTCGGTCCGCGACGGAAACCCGCCGCAGACCAACATCGTCCATGTCGACGGCAACCGCTCGGTCCTGATGATGGTGCTGAAGGCCGGCGCCACGTCGACGCTCGATATCATCTCCGGCATCAAGCAGAAGGTGATCGAGGTCAAGGACCAGATGCCCGACGCGCTCAAGATCGGATTCATCGGCGATCAGTCGGTGTTCGTCCGCGGTGCGATTACCGGCGTCGCCTTCGAGGGCGTGATCGCAGCGCTCTTGACCAGCGTGATGATCCTGCTGTTCCTCGGCAGCTGGCGCTCGACCGTCATCATCGCGGTGTCGATCCCGTTGTCGGTGCTGGGCGCCATCATCATGCTGTCCCTGATCGGCGAGACGCTGAACATCATGACGCTCGGCGGCCTCGCGCTCGCGGTCGGCATCCTGGTCGACGACGCCACGGTGACGATCGAGAACATCAACTACCACCTCGAGCAGGGCAAGCCGGTCGAGCAGTCGATCCTCGACGGCGCCAACCAGATCGTGACGCCGGCCTTCGTCTCGCTGCTCTGCATCTGCATCGTGTTCGTGCCGATGTTCTTTCTGTCCGGCGTGGCGCGCTTCCTGTTCGTGCCGATGGCCGAAGCAGTGATGTTCGCGATGATCTGGTCGTTCATCCTGTCGCGCACTCTGGTGCCGACGATGGCGAACTATCTCTTGCAGCCGCATGTGCATCACGAGGGCGCGCCGCCGAAATCGCGCAATCCGTTGGTCTGGTTCCAGCGCGGCTTCGAGGCGCGGTTCGAGCGCATCCGCAGCGGCTATCGCGGCCTGCTCGTAATGGCGCTCGGTCATCGCACGGTGTTCGTGACCGGCTTCCTCGCGGTCGTCGCCGCATCGTTCCTGCTGGTGCCGTTCCTCGGGCGCAATTTCTTCCCGTCGGTCGACGCCGGCAACATCCTGATGCATGTCCGCACCCAGGTCGGCACCCGCGTCGAGGAGACCGCCAACCAGCTCGCCGACATCCAGAAGGCGATCCGCAAGCTGGTCCCCGGCGAGATCGAGACCATGACCGACAACATCGGCATGCCGATCTCCGGCATCAACATGACCTACAACAACACCGGCGTGATCGGTCCGCAGGACGGCGACATCCAGATCCGCCTGAAGGAAGGCCACAAGCCGACCGAGGAGCATGTCCGCGCGTTGCGTGAGCAATTGCCGCGGCTGTTCCCGGGCACCAGCTTCGCGTTCCTGCCGGCCGACATCGTCAGCCAGATCCTCAACTTCGGCGCGCCGGCGCCGATCGATTTGCAGATCCGCGGCGCCAATCTCGACGCCAACTTCGCCTATGCCAACAAGCTGCTCGCCAGGATCAAGCGCATCCCCGGCATCGCCGACGCCCGCATCCAGCAGTCGCCGAACAACCCGACCTTCAACATCGATGTCGACCGCACCCGCGCGCAATATGTCGGCCTGACCGAACGCGACGTCACCAACTCGCTGGTGGTGAACCTCGCCGGCTCCTCGCAGATCGCGCCGACCTATTACCTCAACCCGGACAACGGCGTGTCGTATTCGATCGTGATGCAGACGCCGCAATACCAGATCGACTCGCTGAGCGCGCTGCAGACGCTGCCGATCACCGCGACCGGCAACACCCAGGCGCCGATCCTCGGCGGCATCGCCGACATCAAGCGCGCGACCTCGAGCGCGGTGGTCTCGCAATATGACATCCAGTCGCTGGTGCAGATCTACGCGACGACGCAAGGCCGCGATCTCGGCGGCGTCGCCACCGACGTGCGCCAGCTGATCGCTGACACCGCCAAGGAAGTGCCGAAGGGCTCCTCCGTGGTGCTGCTCGGCC
This sequence comes from Bradyrhizobium sp. th-b2, assembly GCF_000426785.1. NCBI lineage: Bacteria > Pseudomonadati > Pseudomonadota > Alphaproteobacteria > Hyphomicrobiales > Nitrobacteraceae > Bradyrhizobium > Bradyrhizobium sp. th-b2. Next base: position 17,324 of record NZ_AUGA01000002.1, on the reverse strand, counting down.
AGGTGCAGACCATGAACTCGGCCTTCACCGGCCTGTTGTTCGGCCTGCTCGGTGCGGTCGTACTGATCTACTTCCTGATCGTGGTGAACTTCCAGTCCTGGTCGGACCCGTTCGTGATCATCACGGCGCTGCCCGCAGCACTTGCCGGCATCGTCTGGATGCTGTTCACGACGCAGACCACGCTGTCGGTTCCGGCGCTGACCGGAGCCATCATGTGCATGGGCGTCGCGACCGCCAACAGCGTGCTGGTGATCAGCTTTGCGCGCGAGCGCTATGAGGAGCTCGGCGATCCCGTCGCGGCGGCGCTGGAGGCCGGATTCGTCCGGTTCCGCCCGGTGCTGATGACGGCGCTGGCCATGGTCATCGGCATGGCGCCGATGGCGCTGGGGCTGGGCGAGGGCGGCGAGCAGAACGCGCCGCTCGGCCGGGCCGTGATCGGCGGCCTGATCTTTGCAACCTTCGCGACGCTGATGTTTGTTCCCGTGGTATTCAGTATGGTACACAAGAAGCAAGGCGCCAAAGCCGCCGCCTCATCGGAGATTCCGCATGCCGCCCACTGAACAGCGCCCGCCGGTTTCGCGCCGGAAACTGGGCATCTTCGGCGTGGTGGCGCTGGTCGGCGCCGGCCTGATCGTCGGTACCGGGATCCGTGCCCGCGAGGAGCAGGACACGCGGCTGAAGGAATGGACCGACGACCAGGCCGTTCCGACCGTCGCCGTGGCACTGCCGACCGCCAAGGCGCTCACCCCCACCATCGACCTGCCAGGCCGGCTCGAGGCCTATTCCCGCGCGCCGATCTTCGCCCGGGTCTCCGGCTACCTGAAGACCTGGGACGTCGACATCGGAGCCCGCGTCAAGGCCGGCCAGGTGATCGCCGAAATCGAGGCGCCCGACCTCGACCAGCAATTGCTGCAGGCGCGCGCCGATCTCGCCAGCGCCCAGGCATCAGCCAAGCTCTCCGAGGCGACGCTGAACCGGCGCAAGACGCTGGTCGCCTCGAACTTCGTCTCGGCCCAGGAGATCGACGAGCGCACCGCCGACCTCTCCAACAAGAACGGTGCGGTCAAAGCCGGCCAGGCCAATGTCGAGCGGCTCGAAGCGCTCGCCGGTTACAAGAAGATCACGGCGCCGTTCGACGGCGTGGTGACCTCGCGCGACACCGACGTCGGCGCGCTGATCAATGCCGGCGGCAACTCGGGCCCCGCGATGTTCACGGTCTCCGACATCACCAAGCTTCGCGTTTACGTCAACGTGCCGCAGAATTACGTCCCGGCGATCAAGATGGGCGCCAAGGCCGCGCTGGTGTTGCCGGATTACCCGAACCGCACCTTCCAGGCGACGGTGGAGGCTTCCTCGCAGGCGGTCGATGTCGCCTCCGGCACGACGCGGATGCAGCTCGGGCTCGACAACTCGTCCGGCGAGCTGATGCCGGGCAGCTACGCCAGCGTGAAGCTCAATCTGCAGCGCGACTCCACGCCGCTCAGCATTCCTGCCAGCGCGCTGATCTTCAACAGCAACGGCCTGCGGGTCGCGACCGTCGGCCCTGACGACAAGGTGCTGTTCAAGACCGTGAAGATCGGCCGCGACCTCGGCAAGGACATCGAGCTCGCCTCGGGCCTCGCGCCCGACGACCGCATCATCACCGCCCCGCCGGACGGTCTCGCCGACGGCGACCACGTGCGCGTGACCGGCCCCGGCGCCAAGGGCAAGCCGACCACGGCGTCCGAGAAGCAGGACGTGAAGGGGTAGGGGAGGACGCAGCAGCGTTCTCTCCGTCATGCCCGGGCTTGTCCCGGGCATTTTCGTTTTCAGGTGATGCTTTGGGAGGGCACCTCTTACCTCTCCCCGCAAGAGCGGGGCGAGGGAGCCTTACACCGCGCCTGGGGCGAGAGTTCTTATCCCGCCCGCCATTCCAGCACGCCGTCGCCGGCGGTGACGATGTCGCCGAGCGTGCCGACCGGCGTGCGGTCCATGTCCTGCAGATACGCCAGCGTCGCCGTATCGCTGGCCGGGATGCGGCCGAGCGTGCGGCGGCCGTCCTCGGTGCGCAGCATGGTGACGCCATGCTCGACCTCGCCATTGGCGCGGTAAATCACGGTGAAGGCTTCGACCTTGCTCTTGCCCGCGGCCTCCGCGGTGAAATCGGGCACGTCACGCCTGTTGCGGTCCGCTTCCGCCTGCACGGAGGTGTCCTGCTTGAGCGCCGTCGTCGGCGCCGCGCGCGACAGCACGAGGCCATGATGCTTGGTGACGAAGCCGCCCTGGCCGTAGAGCAGGCCGAGCGTGCCGCCGCTGCGGAGCTTGCGCACCATCGCGCAGGCCGAATGCGTCATGTAGGTGTTGAGCGGCGCGCCGAAGAACGTAAGACCACCCGTCACGGTCGGCTGCACGTCGGCACCGAGGCCGAGTGTGCGGCGCGCCATCTTCGGCACGCAGGGGAAGCAGCTATACAGCTCGATCGCATCGAACTTCCTGCCGTCGCCGCCGACGAGGTCCATCACCGCCTTCAGCACCGCATTCTGCGCGTGGCTCTCGACGAACTGATCGCGGATCAGATAGTCGCGCGGCTCTTCCGCCGAGGCGCCGCCGAGCGGATAGATCAGCTTGTCCTCCGGCACGCCGGCAGCGCGCGCCTTGGCAAGGCTGGTCAGGATCAGCGCGCCACCCATGTTCACCGTCGGGTTCGCCACCATCAGTTTTGTATACGGCCAGGCGATCATCCGGTTATCGGGCGTTGCGGTGGTGATCTCGTCGCCGGTGAAGCGCTTCTTCAGCCACGAGTTCGGATTGTCGGCCGCAACGCGCGCATAGGTCGACCACAGATCGCCGGATTCCTTCAGCGCCTCGCGCGGGGTCTGGCCCCAATGCGCCGAGGTTGCGGACTCATAGAGCGGATAGACCGTGATTGGCCTGAAGACGCCGAGCGACACCGCCAGCGGCTTCTGGAACGCGGCGCCGCGCTTCGGCTCCTCGACGTCGTGTGCGAACGGCGTCCACGGCAGTTCGACGCCGGCGCGCTGCGCCTTGGTCGCGGTCGACTGCGCCTCCGCGCCGCACACCGCGGCGACACTGCATTCGCCGCGCGCAATGCGCTGCGCTGCCTCATGCAGATAGCGGATCGGGCTCTCGCCGCCGACCGGGCCGTAATAGAGATGCGAAGGCTGAACGCCGAGCCGCTGCGCCAGCTGCTTCTCGGGATCGCGGTAACGCCAGCTCAGGAAGTTGACGACGTCGAGCGACTGCACGTCAGAGAGCAGCTTGGCCCCGCTGTCGGCCTCGGCGCGCTTCAGCGCCTCCTCGAGCAAGGTGAGCGGCTCGAGGCCGGCGGCGATGTCCTTCGGACGATCGACGATCTCGCCGACGCCGACGATGACGGGAATGCGGTCTTCGGGGATGCTGTTCGACATTCTTGTTGGTTCACTCTGCGGTATTGGACTCGATCGTTGTTCTGGGCGTCATTGCGAGCGAAGCGAAGCAATCCACATCTCCACACGGGGATAGGTTGGATTGCTTCGTCGCTTCGCACCTCGCAATGACGAGGAGGGGCCGCGTGCACTCACTCCGCCACCAGCGCGTTCATGTGCTCGACGGCTTCGACAAAGTCTTCCTTGAACTCCTGCACCACGGCGCCGGCCGACTTCACGCTGTCGATCAGGCCGACGCCCTGGCCGACGAAGTAGGTGACGAGATCGCGCGCCTTCTCGTTGCCGGCCGCAGCCGAGCGGTCGATGGCATTGAAGGCGTCGCGGCTGATGATGCTTTGCAGCGGCATCGGCAGCGCACCGGGGCTGTCCGGCGAGCGGTCCCAGGCATCGGTCCAGACCGAGCGGAGCTGGCGCGCCGGCTTGCCGGTGCGGCCCTTGGAGCGGATCGCGTCGCGCGAGGACGCCGCGATCATCTTCTCGCGGAAAATCTCCGAGGTCTCCGACTCCACGGTGGCAAGCCACACCGAGCCGGTCCAGGCGCCGGCCGCGCCCATCGCCATGCAGGCCGCCATCTGGCTGCCGGTCATGATGCCGCCGGCGGCGAGCACCGGCACGTCGCGGATCTTCCTGACCGCCTTGATCACCTCGGGCACCAGCACCATGGTCGAGACCTCGCCGCAATGGCCGCCGGCCTCGGTGCCCTGTGCGACCAGGATGTCGACGCCCGCCGCGACCTGGCGCAGCGCGTGCTCCTTGGAGCCGACCAATGCCGCCACCGGCACGCCGTGCTTGCGGCCCATCTCGATCATCGCCTTCGGCGGCACGCCGAGCGCATTGGCGATCAGCCGGATCGGATGCCGGAACGAGACCTCGAGCAGTTGCAGCGCGGTCTCGGCATCGAAAGGCTGTGGCTGGTTGTCGGCGACGTTTCGGCTCGTCAGCTCGATGTCGTATTTCTTCAGCAGATTGCGGGTGAAGTCGCGATGCTCCTGCGAGACGCGCGCCTCCAGGCTCTTCCAGGTGACGTTCTTCTCACCCGCGGTCGAGATGTTTTCCGGGATCAGCACGTCGATGCCATAGGGCTTGCCGTCGACATGCGCATCGATCCACTTCAGCTCCTGCTCCAGCGTGTCCGGCGTGTGCGCGGTCGCGCCGAACACGCCAAAGCCGCCGGCGCGGCTGACCGCCGCCACCACGTCGCGGCAGTGGCTGAAAGCGAGCAGGGGGAAATCGATTCCCAGCATGTCGCAGATCGGTGATTTCATGGAGCGGTTCTCCCGGCAGCCGTTTTTTGTGCTTGTTGGCATCAGGCTTCCGCGACGCTAGCGCATCATGGATGGCTAAGCCAAGCCGGTTTCGGCTACCGCGATCTTGCGTGCAAGCGCTGCTCTGGCTGCATCCCTCGCGGCGCATTCCGCAAGGTAGAAAATGCGGGAGAACGGGGTGGGCAAAGCCAGCTGTGCCCACCATCTAGTGCGGACATGCACGGCGGTCGCCGCGCCACCTTGGAAAAACGTAAATCGGGAGCCAATGACGTGACTGACACCCCTGCCTACGAGCCGCCAAAAGTCTGGACCTGGAACAAGGAGAGCGGCGGGCGTTTCGCCAGCATCAACCGGCCGATCGCCGGCCCGACCCATGACAAGGAACTGCCGGTCGGCCGTCACCCGCTGCAACTCTACTCGCTGGCGACGCCGAACGGCGTGAAGGTCACGGTGATGCTGGAAGAGCTGCTCGCCGCGGGGCACAAGGGTGCGGAATACGACGCCTGGCTGATCAAGATCGACGGCAACCAGTTCGGCAGCGGCTTTGTCGCGGTCAATCCGAACTCGAAGATCCCGGCGCTGATGGACCGCAGCGGATCGGAGCCGATCCGAGTGTTCGAGTCCGGCTCGATCCTGGTTTATCTGGCGGAAAAATTCGGCGCATTCCTGCCGACCGACGCCAAGACGCGCGCCGAAACCTTCTCCTGGCTGTTCTGGCAGATGGGTGCCGCGCCCTATCTCGGCGGCGGCTTCGGGCATTTCTATGCCTACGCCCCGACCAAGATCGAATACGCCATCGATCGCTTTGCGATGGAGGTGAAGCGCCAGCTCGACGTGCTCGACCGCCGTCTCGCCGATAGCGAATATCTCGCGGGCGACGTCTATACCATCGCCGACATGGCGGTGTGGCCCTGGTACGGCAGCCTGGCCAAGGGCCTGCTTTACGGTGGCGGCGAATTCCTCTCGGTGCAGGACTACAAGAACGTGCAGCGCTGGACCGACGCGATCGCGGCACGGCCTGCGGTGAGGCGCGGCCGCATGGTCAACCGCACCTGGGGCGAGCCGTCGAGCCAGCTCCACGAGCGGCATGAGGCCAGCGATTTCGAGACCAGGACGCAGGACAAGATCGGCGAGCAAGCGGCGTCGTAGCGTCGCCAGCAAGCTTCGGCCTCTCGGTGAAACTCGTCATGCCCGGCCTTGTGCCGGGCATCCACGTCTTTGCTTCAATGCGGCCTGAAAGACGTGGATGGCCGGGACAAGCCCGGCCATGACGACGAATTAGCGAATCGCAATCCGCCCTCGTGCGCGGAAGACATCGGCGGGTTACGCCTTCGGCCAACCCGCCCTACGCATCATTGAAGCAAATCGTCGTACTCCGGATGCTTCTTCATGAAGCCCTGGATGAACTCGCACTTCACGACGAGCTTGCGGCCCTGCGCGCGCACCGCCTCCAGCGTGGCGCGGGCGAGCTTTGAGCCGATGCCGCGGCCGCCGAGCTCCGGCGGCACCTCGGTATGCACCAGCGTGATCGCATCCGGCGTCTTGCGGTAGACCACGAAGGCGGTGGCGCCGTCGACTTTGAGCTCGAACCGGCTCTGCGCCTCGTTGTCCTGGAATGCTTCGCTCATTTATCTTCCTCGGTTATTTCTTCTGCGCGCCCTCGGCTGCGGGAAACACCACGCGGTCGTCGGTGCGGCAATAGCGGTCGGCGAACATGCGGCCGATCGGGTGGTAGCGCTCCATGTGCACGCGCATCGCCTCGCGATCCCACAATTCGTCGCGGATGTGGAAGTGGATGCCTTCGCCCATGATCAGCTGGCGGTCGCCGTTGACGTCGATCAGCTTCCAGGTCTTGCACTCCATCGCGAAAGGGGCGTCGGCAAGCCGGGGTACCGCGATCCTGCGCGAGGGCGCGAGCTTGAGGCCGAGATAGTCGGGCTCGCCGATCTCGGGCGGGAAGTCGCCCGAGCTCTCGTGCATCGCGCGCGCCAACGGTTCGTCGGTGAGGTTGACCACGAACTCACCTGTGCGCTGGATGTTGATGAAGGTGTCCTTCTCGCGGCCGTCGGGCCGACGGTTGACCGCGAACATGCAGAGCGGTGGGTCCTCGCAGAACACGTTGAAGAAGGAAAACGGCGCCGCATTGACCACGCCATCCGGCCCGATGCTGGTCACCCAGGCGATCGGCCGCGGCAGCACGAAGGAAGTCAGCACCTTGTAGCATTCGCGCTGGGTGAGGTCGCTTGGGGCGTATTCCATGGGATGATCCGGAAGAGCGTAGGGCGGGTTAGCGAAGCGTAACCCGCCGCGGGCGCACAGCAAAGTAAAAGGCGGGTTACGCTTGCGCTAACCCGCCCTACCAAACTTGCTTACCTCGCCCCGCGAAGAGCGGGGAAGAGAAAAAAGCCTACGGCATGCTCAGCTCGTGGCGGCCGACCACCATCCAGTGCACCTCGTCCGGACCGTCGGCGAAGCGCAGATGGCGGACGTCCTGGTACATCTCGCCGAGCGGGCTCCATTGCGAAATGCCGGTGGCGCCGTGCATCTGGATCGCCTGGTCGATGATCTTGCAGGTGCGCTCCGGCACCATGGCCTTGACCATGCTGACCCAGATCCGCGCTTCCTTGTTGCCGAGCACGTCCATCGCCTTGGCAGCCTTGAGCACCATCAGCCGCATCGCTTCGATCTCGCAGCGCGCCTGCGCGATGATCTGCAAATTGCCGCCAAGATGGGCGATCTTCTTGCCGAAGGCTTCGCGGGTCAGGCCACGCGACACCATCAGGTCGAGCGCCTTCTCGGCCTTCCCGATCGTGCGCATGCAGTGATGGATGCGGCCCGGGCCGAGACGGACCTGCGAAATCTCGAAGCCGCGGCCCTCGCCGAGCAGCATGTTCGCCTTCGGCACCCGGCAATTGTTGAAGCGCAGATGCATGTGGCCGCGCGGCGCGTGGTCGTGGCCGAACACATGCATCGGGCCGAGGATCTCGACGCCGGGGGTGTCGATCGGGACCAGGATCTGCGATTGCTGCTTGCTTGGCGCAGCGTCCGGATTGGTCTTCACCATCACGATCATGATCTTGCAGCGCGGATCGCCGGCGCCGGAGATGTAGTACTTCTCGCCGTTGATCACCCACTCGTCGCCGACGAGCTTTGCGGTGGTCGAGATGTTCTTGGCGTCGGAGGAGGCGACGTTCGGCTCGGTCATCGCATAGGCCGAGCGGATCTCGCCGTTGAGCAGCGGCTTCAGCCATTTCTCCTTCTGCTCCTTGGTGCCGACGCGCTCCAGCACTTCCATGTTGCCGGTGTCGGGCGCGGAGCAATTCATGGTCTCCGACGCCAGCGGATTCTTCGCAAGCTCGACGGCGATATAGGCATAGTCGAGGTTCTTCAGGCCCTGGCCGGTCTCGTCATCGGGCAGGAAGAAGTTCCACAGCCCTTCCTCCTTGGCCTTGTCCTTGGCCTTCTGCAATACCGCGAGCTGCTCCGGCGTGAAGCTCCAACGGTCCTTCTTGCCCTCGGCGAGTCGCATGAACTCGACCGACATCGGATCGACGGTCTCACGGATGAACTTCTTGACGTGCTCGTAAAGCGGACGAACCTCGTCCGACATCCTGAGATCGTTGAGTTCTTCGCCAGGATTGAGATTGTAGGTCGTGGTTCGCGGGATATAGGCGTGTTTCATTCTTGGTCCTCCCATCAGCGAGAGTTTCGCGTTGCGGCCGACAATAGACTTAGGATTTGCGAAGCGCGAGCATGCTTTTCGGCGTGATCCCTGCCGCATCGCGGAATATCGCGACAGCGTTTAAAACGTTGTTTAAACGCCGTCGGTCTCAAGATCGAATTTGGCGGCAGGCGCTCAGACCATCCGGTGCATCGCGCAGATCTTGTTGCCGTCGAGATCGCGCAGATAGGCGAGGTAGAGCTTGACGCCAGAACCTTCCCGCACGCCGGGCGGGTTCTCACAGGGCTTGCCGCCGTTAGCGACGCCGGCCGCATGCCAGGGCTCGACCTGCTCCGGCGAATTGCAGGCAAAGCCGATCGTGCCGCCATTGGCGTGCGTCGCCGGTTCGCCGTTGATCGGTTTGGAAACCATGAAAATGCCGGCCTTGGTGAGGTACATAATGCGGTGACCGTCGACCCGGGCCGGCCGGACATCGAGCGTGGCCAGCAACGCGTCATAGAACGCCTTGGCCTTGTCCAGGTCGTTGGTGCCGATCATCACGTGTGAAAACATCTGAAATATCCTCCCTGCTTGTCTTGGCGCGTTGTTTTGGCGCGTTGTTTTGGCGCGTTGTCTTGGCGCGCCGCAATGCCGCGCAATGTCCCGCATGCCGCGCGCGCCGGTCAAACGCTAGCAGCAGATTTGCCGCGGCGGAAGCGGCCTCGAGGCGTGCGGTGTTCGGAAGCGACGTTGTTTCCATGGTCATTCCCCGGTGCGCAATTGCGCACCTGAGGGCTCGCGAAGCGAGAACCCGGAATGACGGTGAGGTGAGCACGCCGCTTAGGCTCCCTCTCCCCTTGCGGGAGAGGGTGGGGAGAGGGGTGGCCCCGGGCGAGCTGATCGATGAGTGCATCGGTCTCGCAACGTGTTCGCTTGCCGCTGTGACAAATTCGGAGAGAGTTCGCCGTATGGCACCCTCTCCCTCACCCTCTCCCGCAAGGGGAGAGGGAACCCTTCCGCTAGTGCTTCCCTCACGCGCTCAATCACTGAGTTGCCCGACGTGGCAAGACCCTCCGCCAAAGGCAATTCGGTTTATCGGAATAGCAACTCGGTGTATGGTGCACCCGTCTCACCCGATCGAGGGCGCTTCGCGGTCGTCACGAACGCGGTGTGGGATGCGGTGGACGCCGAATGCGCAACTGACGAGTGCGCATGAGGCGGACGGCGAAGTCGTGTGGTCCCTACGTCAAGGCCGTTTCCTCGGGGATTTCGCATGGTTTTTGCGGCCGGGCCCGGCTAGGCCCTGTTTTCAGCGGGCCCTGAGACCAAAACATAAAGAAACATGCTTGAGCCGGGGGCAGTCTGTGATGGTCAGAATGTAGGCGGGAAAAAGCGTAACAGCGTAACACCGGCCGGTGCCGTTACGCTGTTACGTCTTTTTCCCCCTAGGCTTTGGCCTCGCCTGCATCGGTCGCTTGGCCTTGCTCTTCTTTTTACTCGGCGGCGCCGCTGGTGCTGCGGCTTCTGGCGCGGCTGGATCGCGGCCTCTACCATACGATTGCCACGCGGCCTCGAACGGCGCGAGCCTGTATCCTCGCGCGGTCTTGTCGCTCGACTTCCGATGCAGTTGGTTGAACGGTTGCGGCTTGATATTGTCGAACTCTTTCAGCATCGTCGCCAGTTCGTGCGCCGTCAGTGCATGCGCAATTGTGCTGCCCTTCGGGCCTTCCCACTCCGACCACATGTCGTGCTCGTGTAAAGCGGCGAGCAAATCCGCCGTTCGAAGCCGATCAGCGTTTGCGGATTTGAATGCGTCGATGCAGTGCTCAATCAGAGTGATCTCCGGGTCTTCATCGCGGACCGACTTGCTGAATTCCAACGCAGCCTCACGCGCCAGCGCGGGCCAGTCGTAGTCTTTCGACACCCCGCAAAGCTCGGCGACGGCGATCAACGGTCGCCAATTGTCCGCGAACCGGTTCTTGAACAGAAGCTCTGGCGTGGTGTTCACGAATGCGCCGTTCGCACGGAAGAACGCTGACAAGCCTTCTGCTGTGTGAATCAAGGCTGCATCTTGTCCATCGAACTCCCGCAACTTGGTTCGGCTGCGTTGCATGGCGATGACGATGGATCGATCCATTAGCGGCCCGTGGAGGCGCTTGATTGCAGCGAGAGCAATGGGCGCAAACACCGAGAAGTAGACAAGCTCACCATTTATGACGCGGGTTTCGACGGTGCCCTTACGATGTCCGGCGTTCAACACCCGGCGTTTGATCGGACTGTTGGGCAGGTCGGCGTTGTCGACTTCATCAAGCAGCAGCGTCGGTGTGGTGTCGAGCAGACGGAATAATCCCGCCTCGCTGATGCCATCGATCCTGTGTGCGTTCGGCGTCAACTTCTCAATGAACGCCAGCAGCGTGGTCTTGCCGCAGCCACGAACCGGGCTCGTCAGAAATAAGCGCGGCGTCTGGATAAAGGATTTGTAGACGTAGGCGTGGCCGATCCACAACGTCACTGCTGTAATTTGATGTTCGGTGAGGCTGACACATTCGGCCAGCAAGTAACGAACCAGATCGAGCGGATGGAAATCGAACACTGTCTTGTCTGCTGAGGCATCATAGTCCGGGAGCTGCACATCTTCCTGCAGCAGCTTACTGAGGTCGTTCCACGACTGCTGGTGTCGTTTAAGCAGCTCGAAGATTTTCGTTCGCGCGTTCTCGGCCTCGCCGGAATTGCTCGACCCCATCAAGGCATGAAGCCTACGCAGCCGCTCACGGTCTTTCTCTGAAATGGTCATCGAAGCACCCACGACGATTCGGTCCGCCCTCATTGAGGAGGTGGATCACAGGACCAAACGAGAAGCGGGGGTGCTTCGTGCTGCGTCGGTGAACCGGCGCAGAGTCGAAACACGCGCTCGCTGGGAGACGGTGCTGCATGCAGTGTACTGCAACATCCTGCGCTTGGAAATACGTCATAACGATTGAGCGCGCGAGGACACTCTAGAGAAGGTCGAGCGCAAAGTTTAATTTTGATTTGGTATTCTGCTTGCCGCGAAGCACTTTGCTGATGCGTGCATCATCGCGACGTCAACACAAAAGCGATTCGTCCTACACGATGAAATTTTCAGCGAAGGCCACGATCGACGAAGGCGAACGAGTGCAGTCGCAGTACACTCCTTAGTGTCGCTAGCAACATCGAGCCCAAGGAGAGGACGCATCATTATGATGAGCAAGTTGACTGCAGCTAAGGAGAAGCTGCTGCAGAGCAGCACTTCAATCACCGATCCCGACGACGAACACACCACCACCAGGCCGCGCAAGATGCTCTCGGAGAAGGACGTACTCAACCTCGTTCCGTTTTCGAGGACCACGCTCTTTCGACTGGAGAAGAACGGAAAATTCCCGCGCAGCACGTTCGTCTCCCCGAACAGGAGATGCTGGTTCGAAGCCGAGATCACGGCGTGGCAGACCGCGTTTGCCACGAAGGATTACCGCGATCCCGAGCGCCCGCGTCGCGGCGGACGCCCAGCCATAAAGAAAGACACGACTCGAACCCCGGCACCCAAAGCCGGGGTTTCGCTTTTAGGCGTCAAATAAACTGACAGGGCACAAAACAGAACCGCAAGACCACAACATGGAGAGAAGCAATGGGTGAAGCAAAATGGAAACGTGAACATACTCAGGCAAACGCAGATGCAGGGTTCAAGGATTATTCGGCGCGATACCGCAAGTTCATCTCCAAGGTGTCGGACATGGAGATCGGCGAAGGATGGATGCGCGGCGAACTGGCCAAGGCAATCGGGATCGATATGCTTGTATTGCATCCGCGTGGAGAGCCGGTGCGGAGATCAAATTGTGAACTCAAGCTTGAGTTGCGCTACTACCACCTGCACGTCTTCACTGCAGTGTTGCCGGATATCGGGCGCATCGATGCGATAGTTCGCGACTGGGTCGAGATGATGAAACTGCTGCCACCATCGAAAGATCGGCGCAACAGTACCCGTGATTTTTTGATGGAGTGGTTACTCGAAAACCGGCACTACACCGACGAGCCTCACACACAGAACCATAGCGGAGCGATCATGGCGACGGCCATGCTCTGGCTGCACATGACTGGACCGCTGGAGCGGTTCATCAGGGCGGCGCTCAATAAAGCTAAGGACGCCGGACACAGCACGGCTCTCGTCTTTGAAGTGACGGACATGCCGGGCTTGATCGGTCACAAGGCCTACAACTGGCGAACGATCCTTAACGCGTCCGACGATGGCACCGAAATACATGGCTCCACAATAAACCTGACAAGTTAAGACCATGCCGCCCGCCCCGGCCTCGCCGGAATCGCAGACAGCAAAATCAAAGCGCAAAAAGGAGGATGCAGGCAACACCCCGCCGATAGGCGTCGGCGGGGTGGACATCAAACAGGTTTGCTAACGAGGCGTAAATGAATAACACGCTCCCAAATACTGATCAAGCGCCTGCTAATGAACCCCGCAAGAGCCAACCCTTTGCCGTCGCTCAAGTCGCCAGCGCGGCACGCGTCGAGCGCGGCAATGATCTCTACGAAACACCGGCCTGCGCGGTGCACGCGCTGCTGAAGGTCGAAAAGATTCCGCGCGCCGTCTGGGAGTCTGCCGCTGGAGGCAGCGCGATAGTCATTGTGCTGCGCGCTACCGGGCATTTCGTCGTTGGCACCGATATCAGCGAGGGGCGCGACTTCTTTCAAGAGCGCGAGATGCCTGCAGGCACCGCGTGCATCACGAATCCGCCGTTCGCTAAGGCCGACCGCTTCGCCGCGCACACTCTGACGCTCGCGCCGAAGGGCGCGCTGCTGCTCCCGTTAGGCTTCTACGAATCCGTTAAGCGCACACCTATCCTCGAAGGCGGCCAACTCGCACGGGTCTGGGTTTTCCGGAATCGCCTGCCGGGCATGCATCGTGCGGGCTGGAGCGGCAACAAGTCGAGCAATGCCGTCGCTTTCGCGTGGTTCGTTTGGTGCCGCAATCACAACGGCCCGCCGACGCTGCACCGCCTCACAGCGGAAGGCAGGTGAGCCAATGTCCGAGCCCGACGCAACAACTGATCTCGACACCCACTCCTTCGTGGTGACGTTTTTCGAGAACGAATTCGCAGCATCAAAGCGCGTCTCAAGACTAACGTTGCCGGAATTGCGCGATCTGATTTTGCGAGAGACTGCCATCGACAAGATGAAGCTGCCTTGGCTCAAGCTGGCGTCGTTCGGCGGCACACGTAGCGAGAAGAACTGCCTGCGCACGAACGCCAACCTCGATGAGATTACCGGGATCGAGACCGACTACGACGCCGGACTGATCCCGTTCGACGATGCGATTGAAGCGATGCGAAAAGCGGGCGTTCGATGCTTGTTATACACATCGGCGTCGCATGTCGCTGGTGAGAGGGAGCGTTGGAGAATTCTGGCGCCGCTGTCGAAGAGCCGCGAAAAAAAGATCCGGGAGAACCTCGTGGCGTGCGTTAACGGGCTTTTCGGTGGTGTGCTGGCCGATGAGAGCTTCACGCTCTCGCAAGCGTACCTCTTCGGCAGCGCAGAAAATCCCGATCACCGCGCCATTGTGCTCGACGGTGACTTTCTCGATCTACGCGAAGACCTATATGCCGGAGCGATCTTCAAGAAGAATAGTAACGAGCAAAAACCTGATGATGCTAACGACAAATCCTCGATTGACTGGACCAAAGTCGCCGAACATGCCGGATGGCTCAAGAGCGCTGCCGATCTGCCGGAAGATTTCAACGCCAAGGGCAAACTGATCATTGGGCACGCCGGCAACCTCGATGATCTGCGGTTCGATCTCGATCAGGCCAATCTCGCCAGCAAGCCATACCAGAGCTGGTCCGAAGTATCGTTCGCGCTCACCGCGATCTTCAAGAACGACAAGAGATTCAGTAATGAGCAAATCGCCGCCGCGCTGTTGTGCGATCTACCCTGCAATCAACACATCCTTAGGCAGCGCGATCAACGCCGCGCCGTCGGACGCCTGCTTGGTCGCTGCCATCAGCAGCTAGACAACAACGACATCAGGAAGGTACGACTTGCTGGTGAGCCAGATTGGCGTGAGTGTCGCAAGGACGGTTCGCCGCGTCCATCGATGCACAATGCACGGCTTGCCGTCTGTGTGCTCGGCATCGAATGCAAGTACGATACCTTTCACGGCAAGATGTTGTTCGGCTATCGGGGCGACACGACGCAGCATGCCCTCGAAAAGCTTCTCGGTGAAGTGTCCGACAACGGCATTATCGCGTTGCGGCAATTGATGTCAGATCGTTTCGGGTTCGACCTGACTGAAAAACACGTGCGAGATGCCGTCACTTCCCTGGCGCTCGAACACTGTTTCGATCCCATCGTGGATATGTTGGCCGAGGCCGAAGGCAATTGGGATCGGAAGCCACGGCTCGACAAGATGGCGGTCGATTATTTCAACTGTAGCGACACACCGCTCAACGCCGCCTGCGCCCGCAAGACGATGATCGCGGCGGTTGCTCGGGCACGCACTCCCGGCATCAAGTTCGATCAGATTCTGGTGCTCGAGAGCGAAGAAGGCTACGAAAAATCCACCGCATGGCGCGTGCCCGCGGGCGATGACAATTTTTCCGACGAGAAGATCATCGGCCGGGAAGCTCGCGAGGTGCAGGAGCAGCTCGCCGGGATATGGATTCACGAATCCGCCGACTTGTCTGGCCTGCGAAAGGCCGAAGTCGAAACGGTGAAGGCGTATGCATCGCGGCAAGTCGATATAGCACGCCCCGCCTATGGGCACTTCGTCAGGAAGCAGCCGCGCCACAGTATCGAAGTCGGCACGACCAACAGCGATGAATATCTCCAAAGCCAAACCGGCAATCGACGGTTTTGGACGTTGCTCGTGCAACAACCCATCGACATCGACAAGCTGAAGCGCGACCGGCTCCAGCTCTGGGGCGAAGCCGCGTACTACCACAGCCAAGGCGAAAGCCTCGTGCTCGATAAACAGCTATGGGCTGTTGCTGGCCGGGAGCAGGAGCATCGCCGGGTGAAAGACCCTTGGGAAAATGTGCTGCGCGATATCCCTGAACACACTCCCTACTGCTACTTTCAAGACGGTGTGAAGCACGAAGGTCTGCGCAACATCATCGACCACGATTTCGTTGACAAGGAGCAGGTTTCGGCGGCGGACCTGCTGGCCTACGTGCTCAATCTCGCGCCGCAGAATCAGCGTGTCGAACACACCATGCGGTTGTCGCTCGCGATGAAGGCGGTGGGCTGGAAACGGAAAAAGAACGGCTATGTCACCATTAAAGGCCAGCGGGTGCGCGGCTATTACCGAAGGACGAAGTGAGAGGCTCGAGAGACCCCGAGAGGCTTCTTGTGAGTTGCCAAACTCTTTTTCTGGCAGTGCACACCAGCCGGCCATGCGAGGCACTAGCCTATATTGCGTAGAAGCTTCTAGCCTTAGAGTCAGGTCTCTCAGGTCTCTCTTATGACTGCAGCACAGCGATTTCTCGACAAGCGGCAGGCCCCCCCCATTGGGGTCCAAGTCGCTCAGGTCACCCATCGCAGGGCGTGCGCGCGGCAGGCGGATAACGAAAGAAAACGCTTGCCGCATGAGACCTTGATGGCGATCATGGTGGGCGCAATGCTGGCCAAGCGTGCTGATCCAATCGACAGCATCGTGAACCGCTCCCAACCCTGAGCGCCCTTTGCGATGCTCTCACTGATAAAGGCAAGGTCAATCGTGGATAACTTGCACACAATTGCTGATCTCGTGGAACGGCCAGTCATGTTCGCGCGCATCGAACAAGCGCGTAACTAGGTTGGTATGTCACTCAACGTCAAAGGGGGCCGGGGGGGAGTTCGCGAACTAAAAGGAAGCGGATGACGGGATCGGTCCATGGAGCAGCCACCATAAAGCTGTACAATTACCGGTAAATTCCGCCCCGGTGCCGGTAGAAGGACGTGTGTAATGGGTATCCGAGGCCGCCCATCGATGGCAACGCTGATGATGCCGGGCAATCCGACCGAGATCATTCAACGCCCTGACGCCCCATACGAGCTGACCGATGAGGAGGCCGATGAGTGGCGTGCTGTGGTCGGATCGATGCCTGCCGATCATTTCATGCGCGGCAATTTCGCGCTTCTCAACCAATACTGTCGACATGTGATCGCAGCCCGTCGGGTCGCCCAGCTGATCGGCCAGGTGCTCGAGGAGGGGGATTTCGATCGCGAGGAATTTGGCAAACTGCTCCAGCTCCAGGTGACCGAGACTGCTGCAATCACCCGCTTGTTGCGATCCATGCGCTTGACCCAGCAGTCGGTCCTTCGGGCAGAGACGAAGCACCCTCGGGGACCAGCAAGACGCCCGTGGGATCCGGAGTGAGCTGCCCTTTGCCCCAGCGGCGCCCATTCACCCTACTTCGCCGAAACGGTACGCAACGGTACGTGCGGTGTGCCGAAGCTTCTGGTGCAGCCCTCACAGAGAAAGCCAGACTAGGTGTTTCATCCGCGCGTCGTACTCATAAATCGAAGTTCGTGAGCGAGCTCGACCCATATCCGCTATCCGGGGTATTGCAGACTCAAACTGGACATCGCCTCGGGTCCGAAAAGGGCCAGGGCGAGAAGTGGCAGCTGTTGGCGGATTGTGTTGAAGAAGTCCGCGAACTGGCAATTTGGGATCGGGCAATGCGACCGGCGCACGGGTGCTTGATTGCGCCTAGGCGGGCTGGAGCGCAGGGATCGGGATCAGCTTTGCGAGCTTCCTGAGGTTCTGCGCCGTTGCGGCAAGGAGGAACTCGTCACGAGCGCCCAACGGGCCTCTTAGCCTGAGACGGTCGAGGCGCAGGATGCGCTTGAGGTGCGCGAAGAGCATCTCAATCTTCTTCCGTTCGCGCCGGGACCTGACATAGGCATCAGTCTTGGCAATATCGCGCGCAACGTCCCGGGCCTTTTCGTGGATTGAACGTGGGACCTTGC